>JAEWKP010000028.1 GCA_023393655.1 Pseudomonadota bacterium
CCTCGGCGACATCCTTCTTGTCCACCTTGCCCTTTGCGGCCGGCGTGTCGTTGGCGGCGCTGGAGGGCTGGGCGGGTGCCGACGGCTTCGGACGGCCCGCGGCAGCGGTTTCGCTCGCCGGCTTCCCCGCGATCGCAGCCGGAGTCGCCACCGCCATCTTGGCTTCCGCCTCGGCAGCGGCCTTGGCGGCAGCGGCCTCAGCCGCAGCCTTGCGCTGCTCGGCGATGCGCTTCTGCCAGTCGCCGGCGCCGATCATCGAGCCGTCATAGAGGGCCTTGTCGGTCAGCGTCTGCGGGCCGCCTTCCGGCTCGGAGCCGGTGCGGCCGTTCTGCGGGCCCGGCTTGGTCGGGCGGCCATTGCGGAGATCGTCGAGGAGCTGGCGGAAATTCGCCGGCGTCAGGTCCTCGTAATAATCGACATTGATCTGGGCCATCGGGGCGTTGCAGCAGGCGCCGAGGCACTCGACTTCGAGCCAGGAGAGCTTGCCGTCGGCGGTCACGGTCGATTGCGGGCCGATGACGTCCTCGCAGACCTTCTTCAGCGCTTCGGCACCGCGCAGCGCGCAGGGCGTCGTGCCGCAGAGCTGGACGAAGAACTCGCCGACCGGCTGCAGGTTGAACATGGTGTAGAAGGTCGCGACCTCCAGCACCCGCATCGGCGCCATGCCCAGGCGCTTGGCGACGGTCTCGATCACGGCGCGCGAGACCCAGCCCTCCTGCTCCTGCGCCTTCCACAAGAGCGGGATGACGGCGGAAGCCTGGCGGCCTTCGGGGTACTTGGCGATCTGCTGGACGATCCAGTTCTCGTTCGCCGCGGTGAAGGCGAAGGAGGCGGGCTGGACCGGATCAGGGGCGAGACGACGGACGGACATCAGCGGTCAACTTCACCAAAGACGATATCGAGGGAGCCGAGGATCGCGGAGACGTCGGCGAGCATGTGCTTGCGACACATGAAATCCATGGCCTGGAGATGGGCGAAGCCCGGGGCCTTGATCTTGCAGCGGTAGGGCTTGTTGGTGCCGTCGGAGACCAGATAGACGCCGAACTCGCCCTTCGGCGCCTCGACCGCGGCATAGACCTCGCCGGCCGGCACCTTGTAGCCCTCGGTATAGAGCTTGAAATGGTGGATCAGCGCTTCCATCGAGCGCTTCATCTCGCCGCGCTTGGGCGGCACCATCTTGCCGTCGAGCGAGGAGACCGGGCCGCCGCCATCGGGGGCCAGCAGCTTGTCGCAGCACTGCTTCATGATGCGGACCGACTGGCGCATCTCTTCCATGCGGATGTGGTAGCGGTCGAAGCAGTCGCCGTTCTTGCCGACGGGGATGTCGAATTCCATCTCCTCGTAGCATTCGTAGGGCTGCGACTTGCGCAGATCCCACGGCGCGCCGGAGCCGCGCACCATCACGCCCGAGAAGCCCCATTTCCAGCAGGTCTCGAGATCGACCACGCCGATATCGACGTTGCGCTGCTTGAAGATGCGGTTGTCGCTGAGCAGGCCTTCGAGGTCGTCGCAGACCTTGAGGAAGGGGTCGCACCACTCGGCGATGTCGTGGATCAGCGAGACCGGAATGTCCTGGTGCACGCCGCCGGGGCGGACATAGGCCGCGTGCATGCGCGCGCCGCAGGCCCGCTCGTAGAAGATCATCAGCTTCTCGCGCTCCTCGAAGCCCCAGAGCGGAGGCGTGAGGGCGCCGACGTCCATCGCCTGCGTGGTGACGTTGAGCAGGTGCGAGAGGATGCGGCCGATCACCGAATAGAGCACGCGGAGGAGCTGGCCGCGGCGCGGCACGGTCACGCCGACGAGGCGCTCGACCGCCAGCGCATAGGCATGCTCCTGGTTCATCGGCGCGACATAGTCGAGCCGGTCGAAATAGGGCACGGCCTGGAGATAGGTCTTGGCCTCGATCAGCTTCTCGGTGCCGCGATGCAGCAGACCGATATGCGGATCGACGCGCTCGACGATCTCGCCGTCGAGCTCCAGCACCAGGCGCAGCACGCCGTGCGCGGCCGGGTGCTGCGGGCCGAAATTGATCGAGAAATTGCGGATATTGTGCTCGGTCATGACCGGCCTTCCTGCTGCGCCTCGAAGCGCGCCATCACTTCGGCACCCGTCAGCCGCGGGCGCTCGCCGGCGAAGGCATAGAGCGCCGGCTTTTCATCGATGAAGATCTCTTCGAGGAACTTGAACGGTCCGGTGTCGTCGAAGCTCTGGAAAGCCACGGCGACATGGCCCTCACCCTCGCGCAAGCGCCAGAACAGGCTCGAGCCGCAATTCCGGCAGAACTGGCGCATCGCCCATTCGGACGAGACGTAGCTGCCGAGCTGGCTGTCGTCCTCGATCGCGACGTCGCTGCAGGACACCGCCATGAAGACGCCGCCGCTCCATTTCCGGCACATGCCGCAATGGCAGACATCCATCTCGTCGCTCTTGGGCGTCGCCGTGAAGCGCACCGCGCCGCAGAGACAGCCGCCGGACAGGGTTTGCTGGCCGGACGCCATCACGCCCCCTTCGCCTTCTCGTCGCCCGGCAGCACGTAATCCGTGCCTTCCCAGGGCGAGAGGAAATCGAAGTTGCGGAATTCCTGGTTGAGCTTCACCGGCTCGTAGACGACGCGCTTCTGCTCGTCGTCGTAGCGGACCTCGACGAAGCCGGTCAGCGGGAAGTCCTTGCGCAGCGGATAACCCTCGAAGCCGTAATCGGTGAGGATGCGGCGCAGGTCGGGATGGCCGGAGAACAGGATGCCGTAGAAATCATAGGCCTCGCGCTCGAACCAGTTCGCCGCCGGGAAGACCTCGATGACGGAGGGGACGGGCGTCGCCTCGTCGGTCTGGACCTTGACGCGGATGCGGCGGTTATGGTGCGGCGCCAGCATATGGTAGACGACGTCGAAGCGCTTCTCGCGGCCGGGATAGTCGGCGCCGGCGATGTCGGTGAAGTTCACGAAGCGGAAGCGCGGATCGCTGTAGAGCGTGCGCAGCACCTCGACGATCGAAGCCGCCTCGGCATGGATCGTGAGCTCCTCGAAAGCGACGACCGCCTCCGTCACCGCGCCGGGCAGCGCGGCCTTGATCTCTTCGCCAAGTTGTACGAGCGCTTCGCTCATCGTCTCACCTTCATCGCCTGCAGCATCGACCGAAAGAGCGCTCAGCGCTCGATCGTGCCGGTGCGGCGGATCTTCTTCTGCAGCAGCAGGACGCCGTAAAGCAGCGCCTCGGCCGTCGGCGGGCAGCCCGGGACATAGATATCGATCGGGACGATGCGGTCGCAGCCGCGCACCACCGAGTAGCTGTAATGGTAGTAGCCGCCGCCATTGGCGCAGGAGCCCATCGAGATGACGTAGCGCGGCTCCGGCATCTGGTCGTAGACCTTGCGCAGTGCAGGCGCCATCTTGTTGGTCAGCGTGCCCGCCACGATCATCACGTCCGACTGGCGCGGTGAGGCGCGCGGTGCGAAGCCGAAGCGCTCGACGTCGTAGCGCGGCATCGAAAGCTGCATCATCTCGACCGCGCAACAGGCCAGGCCGAAGGTCATCCACATCAGCGAGCCTGTGCGGGCCCAGTTGATCAGGTCGTCGGTCGCGGTGACGAGGAAGCCCTTGTCGGCGAGCTCGTTGTTGATCTCGACGAAGAACGGATCTCGCGCCCCCAGGGGCTTGCCGTCGGGACCGAGCAAACCCCTCGGCGCCTGCGCAACGAGCGGATCACCACGATCGATCGCTGTGACTGCCATAACCTAATCCTTGTGAACCTTTGCCTGCCGGATCGAAAGCGGAGCGCCGCCTCGCAACCCGACAGTCAGTCCCACTCCAGCGCGCCCTTGCGCCACTCGTAGATGAAACCCACGGTGAGCACGCCGAGAAAGATCATCATCGACCAGAAACCATACCAGCCGAGCCCGCCGAAGGCGACGGCCCAGGGGAACAGGAACGCAACCTCGAGATCGAAGATGATGAAGAGAATCGCGACCAGGTAGAACCGGACGTCGAACTTCATGCGGGCATCGTCGAAGGCGTTGAAGCCGCATTCATAGGCCGAGAGCTTTTCCGCATCCGGCTTGGAATAAGCGATCGCGAAGGGCGCGATGAGCAGGGCCAGGCCGATCACCGCCGAGACGCCGATGAACAGCACCAGCGGCAGGTAATCACTCAGAATGGAAGGCACCGAGGCAGCTTGCATGGTCGAACTCACTTCAGACGCCGTGGGGCGGCGCGCTGTCCCAGTCGCTTAGACCCTCGATTAGAATGAAGCAAGACTCCGCCGCGCCGCACAATCGCCGTATCCGGGTTGAACCCAGCGCAGAATGCGGCAAAATCCGGCCACGTCCCGCTAACGCCCTGCAGAGCAGTGGCGAAAAACCGACAAAACCGCCTGCTTTCGGCATGCGGGAACGGCAATCATCCGTTCACCCTGCCGAATCGTTGCCGGCTGTGCGAGCGCTTCTCCCGAAAGGCCTGCGATGTTTCGTGAACTCCGCCCCGCTCGTCAGCCATCCTTTTGCGGACGCCTGACGGCGCGATGAGCCGGGCCTGCCTCCCGCGCGCGCTGGCCATGCCCGCGCTCGCCCTGCTGCTCTCGGCAGCCTCGGTCTGCGCCCAGGAAGGCGAGCCGATGCTCGCGCCGATGCCGCCACAGCGCCCGTTCGATCTCGACCTCGCAGGCACGCCGAAGCTGCCTCCGATCATCGTGCCGCCGCCGACGCCGCGCGCATCCGCCCCCGACACGCCGGCATTGGCCTCGTCCGAGGAGACGCCGGCGGCGACCGTGGGATCGGAGACGCCGCCAACGCCGCCCTCTCCACCCAATCCCGGCGAGCCGGATGACGACGAAGGCGTCGAATGGCCGAAGCTGACGCCCGGCCAGAAGGCCGGCGCGGAACCGGATTTCGATCCGAACGAGCGGGCGGAGCGACCGGGCATCTCGACCGATCCCGGCACCTCGACCGCCTGCCTGCCGCAGGAGCTGAAGCAGATTCTCGGCAAGATCGTCGACAAATACGGAGCCGTGAAAGTGACCTCGACCTGGCGGCCGCCCTGGCGCGCCCGGCGCGGCTCCTATCACAAGGGCTGCCAGGCGATGGATTTCCGTGTCCCCGGCGCCAGGCCCCGCGCCGTGCTGGAATGGGTGCGCGCCATGCCCGAGGTCGGCGGCCATCACGTCTACTGGAACGGCCTGATCCATATCGACACCGGGCCGCGACGGCCCTGGTAGGCGGCCTTCCACAAAGTTGCGGCTCCAACTCACGTCATGCCCGCCCTTGTGGCGAGCATCCACGTCTTGAACACCGCACTTGATGAAGGAAGGCGTGGGTGGTCGGGACAAGCCCGACCATGACGGATATCCGCTGCTCTGCGCCAAGGGCTGGGCTAATTCCGCCTTCTCAAAAACAGGCTTGACTGTTTGTAAGTTGGGTCGCACCGTTTCCCCACCGTCAGGGGAGCAAGCTCGGAATGAGGGTTACCGGCAAGCGGCGATCGCAGAAGGAACGCAGTGCGGAGACATCCGCGCGGCTGATGAACGCGACCATCGACCTGCTGCACGACCAGGGGCTCGCACGCACCACCACCCCCGAGATCGCCCGCATGGCAGGGGTCTCCCGCGGGGCGCTGACGCATCATTTCGCCGGGCGCGAGGCGATCATCAGCGCCTCCGTCGCCGCCATGCTCGGCAAGGCCGCCCGCGACCTGCACCGTTTCGCCGAGGATTTCATGGCGCGCGGCGGCTCCAGCGACGAGATCGTCGACTATGCCTGGCGGATGATGGACAACCGGCTGTTCTACGTGACGATGGAATACCTGCCGGAGGCCCGCCACAACCCGGCCTTCCGCGCCGACCTCATTCCGACCGTCAAAGAATTCCACGCCGGGCTCGACGCGGTCTGGACCGCGCTCGCGGCGCGCGCCGGCACCGATCCCGACCATACCCGCACCGTGATGAACGCCACGATGTGCCTGGTCCGCGGCATGATCAGCCAGACGGTGCTACGGCCGAACGATACGGCCTATTACGAGGGCCTGCTCGGCTTCTGGAAACAGCAGGTCAGGCAGCATTTCCCGATGAAACCAGCGGCTGCCCAATCCGGCCGGCGCAAGACGGCGGTGGCATGACGGCTGCACTGACGATCCAGGGGCTGAAGCTCGGCTTCTACGGCGTGCAGGTGCTGCGCGGCGTCGATTTCGCGGTGCCGCAGGGCTCCTTCACCGGGTTGATCGGCCCGAACGGAGCCGGCAAGTCGACTTTGTTCAACGCGGTCTCCGGGCTCTACCGGCCGCAAGCCGGCTCGGTCCGGCTCGGCGCGACCGAAACCGCCGGGATGCCGCCGGAAAAACTCGTCGCGGCGGGGCTGGTGCGCTCCTTCCAGCTTGCGCGCGGCTTTCCCAAGCTCAGCGTGTTCCAACACCTGATGCTCTATGGCGCCGACCAGCCGGGCGAAGGTCTGCTGGCCGGGTTGCTCGGCACCGGCGGGGCCAAGCGGCGCGAGGCAGAGCTCTCCGAGCGCGCCTTCGGCATCGCCCGAAGGCTGAAGCTGGACCATGTGCTCGACAACCCCGTCACCGCCCTTTCCGGCGGCCAGAAGAAGCTGGTCGAGATCGGCCGCGCGTTGATGGCCGAGCCCAAGATCCTGCTGCTCGACGAGCCGATGGCCGGCGTCAATCCGAGCCTGACCGAGCAGATCGCCGAACATCTCGTGGCGCTCAACCGCGACGGGCTGACCATCTGCCTGATCGAGCACGACATGGGCCTGATCAGGAAGCTCTGCGCGCCCGTGATCGTCATGGCCGAGGGCAAGACGCTGACTCAAGGGTCGTTCGACGAGGTCGCAGCCGATACTCGCGTGCAGGAAGCCTATCTCGGGAGGCGTCATTGAGCGCGGCACAGGGCGAGTTGCTCACCGTCGACGGCGTCGTCGCCGGCTATGGCGCGGCCGAGCAGATCCTGAAGGGCACCTCGCTCAAGGTCGCACCGGGCGAGATCGTCTCGATCATCGGCCCGAACGGCGCCGGCAAGTCGACGCTGCTCAAGACCATCGCAGGGCTCGTCCAGGCGCGCGACGGCACGATCCGGCTCAAGGGCGGCGACGTCACCCGCGAGAATGCGCTCGGGCGGGCCAAAGCCGGCATCGGCTTCGTGCCGCAGGAGCGCAATGTCTTCGGCGCGATGACGGTCGCGGAAAACCTCGAGATCAGCGGCTTCCAGGAACCGGGCAAGGTTGGGGAGCGCAGCGAGCAGATGTATGCGCGCTATCCGATGCTCGCCGAGAAGCGCAAGGCGCTGGCCCGCACGCTCTCGGGCGGCCAGCGCCAGATCCTCGCCATGGCGATGGGGCTGATGAACGCCCCTGCCCTGCTCCTGCTCGACGAGCCGACGGCCGGACTTTCGCCCAAGGCTGCCGACGAATTGTTCGATGCGATCGTCGCGCTCAACAAGGGCGGCCTGCCGATCCTGATGGTCGAGCAGCATGCGCTCGAAGCGCTGCAGATCTCGACGCGCGGCTATGTGCTGGTCTCCGGCCGCAACAGCCGCGAAGGCGCGGGCCCCGCGCTCGCCACCGACCCCGAAATCCGCCGGCTCTTCCTCGGCGGCTAGGACGACGACACGACAACCAACCAACAAGACAACAGGGGAATAGCATGACTGAGTTCACGACCGACCGCCGCACGCTTCTGGCAGGCGCCGCCGCCCTTGCTGGCCTTTCCGCCCTGCCCGGGCGCGCGCTGGCCCAGGGCGCCCCGATCAAGATCGGCACGCTGACGCCGCTGACCGGCGCCGGCGGCCCCTACGGCCCGGTCATGGTCAAGGCGGTCAAGGCCGTGGTGGACGAGGTCAATGCCGCCGGCGGCGTGCTCGGCCGCAAGGTCGAGCTGATCTCCGAAGACGACCAGACCAACCCGGAAGCCGGCGTGCGCGCCGCCCGCAAGCTGATCGACGTCGACAAGGTCTCGGCCATCCTCGGCACCTGGGCCTCGTCGGTGACGACGGCCGTGGCGCCGCTGTGCTGGGAATCGAAGACCTTCCTTGCGACCGTCTCCGGCGCCGATTCGATCACGCAATTGCCGCATCAGGGCTACCTGATCCGCACCCAGCCGAACACGACCCTGCAGGGCCGCAAGTTCGGCGAGTTCTGCATCGCCGAGAAGGCCAAGCGCGTCTTCTTCCTGTCGCCGCAGACGCCCTTCGCCAAGAGCCAGTTCGACAACATCACCGAGGCCGTGAAGAAGGCCGGCGGCGAGACCGGCTCGCTGATCTATGACGACAAGAAGCCGGCCTATCGCAGCGAGATCGATGAAGTCCTGCGTTTCAAGCCCGACGCGATCATCTTCGGCGGCTACACGCCCGACACCGCCGTGATGCTGAAGGACGCCTATCGCGCCGGCTACACGGGCCTCAAGGTCGCCTTCGGCTATGCGGTCAACCAGAAGCTGGTCGAGAGCCTGCCGGCCGAGGTGGTCGACAAGACCTTCACCATAGCGCCCTCGCCGGCCGAAGGCTCGAAGGCCTATGCGCGGCTGGTCAAGATGATCGGCGTCGCCTCGCCCGATCCCTACACCACCCAGGTCTACGACCAGATCAACCTGATCCTGATGGCGATCGCCATGGCCGGCGACACGTCCGGCACCGCGATCAAGGACGCGGTGCGCAAGGTCAGCCAGGCGCAGGGCGGCGCCAAGGTCGACAACGCGATCGACGGTCTCAAGGCGATCGCCGCCAAGCAGCCGGTCGACTATGACGGCGCCAGCGGCCCCTGCGACTTCACCGAGACCGGCGACATCGCCGATTGCCAGTTCCGCTACGAGCAGGTCCGGGGCGGCAAGCTGGCGCTGGTGAAGATCGCGTGAGCCAGCTCCTGCAGGCGCTCGTCAACGGGGTGATGACCGGGACGCTGATCGCCGTCCCGGCCATCGGCTTCTCCGCCATCTTCGCGGTGCTGCGCTATCCGAACTTCGCCATCGCGGCCTATGCCACCATCGGCGCCTTCGCGGCCTGGTGGGCGAATGTCGCGATGGGGTTGCCGATACCGGCTGCACTCCTTGTCGCCTTCGCGGTGACAGGGGTCGTCGGCGTCGTCGCGGAAGAGACCTCCCTTAAGCGCCTGCGCAATAACGGCGCGCTGATCGTGGCCATCGCCTCGATCGCGCTCAATCTCGTCCTGGAGAACATCGTCCGCTTCATCTTCGGCAACGAGATGCGCGGCTATGACCTGCCGATCGCGCGCGACATGCGCTTCGGCGACCTGCGCATCGGCCCGCAGCAGCTCCAGAGCCTGCTGCTCGCCGTCGTGATCATGGCGGCAATGTTCCTGTTCCTGCGCTATACCCGCTTCGGCAAGGCGATGCGCGCCGTCGCCGACAATCCCGACCTCGCCCGGCTCAAGGGCATCGATCCCGCCAAGATCGCGATCGTCACGCTCTTCCTCGGCGCGGGTCTGACCGGCGTCGGCGGCGTGCTGATCGGCCTCGATACCTCGATCGACCCGCTCACCGGCTATCGCGTGCTGCTCTCGGTCTTCGCTGCGGCCGTGCTCGGAGGGCTCGGCTCGATTCCCGGAGCGGTCGCCGGCGCGCTGATGCTCGGCATCGCCGAGGAACTGGCGCTGCTCGTGGTGCCCGCGACCTACCGCACCGGCGTCGGCTTCGTCGCGATCCTGCTGATGCTCACATTCCGGCCGCGCGGCCTCCTCGGGGAAAGGGCCGCCTGATGCTGTCCTATCTGATCTTCACCCTGACGCTCTGCGCCATCTACGGCCTGCTCGCGCTCAGCCTGAACCTGATCTGGGGCAGCGCCGGCCTCGTCAATCTCGGCCTCGCCGGCTTCTTCGCTGTCGGCGCCTATGCCTCGGCCCTGACGACAGGAGCCGGCGCGCCGGTGCTGATCGGCTGGGGTGCGGCGCTCGTGGTGGGTGCGGCGGTGGGCTTGATCGTCACCTTCGCGACGCTGCGCCTACGCGACGACTATCTCGCCATCGTCACGCTCGGCTTTGCCGAGGTTATTCGCCTCGTCGCGCTGAACGAGCGCTGGCTGACCAATGGCTCGGACGGCATCTCCGGCATCAAGGCGCCGCTCAAGGCCGAGCTCGGCACGCAGAACTTCGCCTATTTCTATCTCGGCCTCGCCACGCTGGTGCTGGTGATCGTCTGGGCGCTGCTGCGTCGGCTCGACGCCTCACCTTATGGGCGGGCGCTCAAGGCGATCCGCGAGGACCAGCAGCTCGCCAGTTTCGCCGGCAAGCCGGTTTTGCGCTTCAAGCTCCAGGCCTTCGCGCTGTCGGCCGCGATCGCGGCGCTGGCCGGCGCGCTCTATGCGCATTTCCAGTCCTATGTCTCGCCGGACCATTTCCAGCCGCTGATCACGATCTACATCTTCCTCGCCGTCACGGCCGGTGGCGTCGGCCGTCCGAGCGGAGCCGTGCTTGGCGCCTATCTGGTCGTGATCTTCCTGGAGGCGACGCGCTTCGTCACCGAATGGGTGCCGGGCCTGCAGCCGGTCCAGCTCGCCGCGACGCGCGAGATGCTGATCGGCATCGCCCTCATCCTCATCCTGCATCTCAAGCCGCAGGGCATCCTGCCCGAGCGCATCCCGAAGGCGCCGGTCCCTCCCGCCGCCGCCTAAACCGAAGGCCTGCCCATGTCCGACGATCTCGCCACCCTCTCCGCCCTGCTCAAGGAGCCCGGCCAGCCCGATACGGTGTTCAAGGCCTTCGAGGACATCACCCGCCGCCTCGTCGGGCATGAACTGTTCACGCTGCTCTATGTCGATGGGCAGGAGGTCGCGCGCATCTATTCCAACCGGCCGACCGAATACCCGGTCTCCGGCCGCAAGCCGATGGGCCCGACGCCCTGGGGCAAGCATGTGCTGGACGGCCGCCAGCCCTATCTCGGGAAGGACAAGGCCGGCATCCGCTGGGCCTTCTTCGACCATGAGCTGATCGAGAGCATGGGACTCGGCTCCGTGATCAACATCCCCGCGATCTATGACGGCAAGGTCGTCGGCACGATCAACCTGCTCGCGCCCGAACATCACTACCGCGAGGAGCATGTCGCGCTGGTCGAACGGCTGGCGCCGCTGCTGGTGCCCGCCTTCCTCGCCGCGCGCGCCGCCAACAAGGCCGCCTGATCTCCTCTCTTTAGCCTCCCGAAGGAACAAATCCGTGGCTTCCACCCTGTTCACCAATGCCCGCATCGTCGACGGCTCGTCGCCGGAGGCCGGCGCGCCCGTCAGCGTCCTCATCGAGGGCGGCACCATCCGCGAGGTCGGCAAATCCGTGACTTCGGCCAAGGCCAAGGTCGTCGATCTCAAGGGCAAGACGCTGATGCCCGGCCTGATCGACGCCCATGTCCATGTCGTGGCCGGCGTCGCCGATCTCGGCGCGAACTCCCGTCTGCCGGATTCCCTGGTCACCGCCCGTTCCTTCGGGATCATGCGGGCGATGCTGATGCGCGGCTTCACCACCGTGCGCGATGTCGGCGGCGCCGATTTCGGCCTGAAGCAGGCGACCGAGGAAGGCGATTTCCCGACACCGCGCCTCGTCATCTCCGGCAAGGCGTTGAGCCAGACCGGCGGCCATGCCGATTTCCGCGGCCGCTACGACGACCGCCCGAGCGTGATCGAGCGCCATCGCCTCGGCGCGCTGGGCCGCATCTGCGACGGCGTCGACCAGGTCCGCCGCGCCGCCCGCGAAGAGCTGAAGGGCGGCGCCGACTTCATCAAGATCATGGCCAATGGCGGCTGCGCCTCGCCGACCGACCCGATCCATTTCCTCGGCTTCTCGGTGAGCGAACTGGAAGCCGTGGTCGAGGAAGCGAAGATGGCCGGCACCTATGTCTCGGCCCATGTCTATACCGACGACGCCATCCGCCGCTGCGTCGAGGCCGGCGTACATTCGCTGGAGCATTGCAACCTGATCAAGGCCGAGACCGCGAAGCTCGCCGCCAGCAAGGGCGCCGTCGCGGTGCCGACGCTGGTGACCTACGACAAGCTGGTCTCTGACGGGCCGAAGCTCGGCTTCCCGCCGGATTCGGTCGCCAAGGTCGATGTCGTGCGCTCGGCCGGCATGGAATCGCTCGCGATCATGAAGAAGGCCGGCCTGACCATGGCCTATGGCAGCGACCTGCTCGGCGAGATGCACAAGTACCAGTCCGAGGAATTCGTGATCCGCGGCCGCGCCCTGCCGGCCCATGAGGTCATCGCCTCGGCGACCCATGTCGCGGCGAAGCTCCTCAATATGGAAGGCCTGATCGGCACGATCGCAGCCGGCGCCCATGCCGACCTGATCGTCGTCGATGGCGACCCGCTGAAGGACCTCGCGCTCTTGACCCGCCAGGGCCGGCATATCCCGCTGATCATGAAGGGCGGCGCCTTCATGAAGCGCGCCAGCCTGAACTGATCGCACAGGCCGGCGGGGCCTGGGCCCCGCCGCGCAATCTCGGCTATGGCGCGGCCGGTTTCTTCGCCATACTGCCTTTCGGCCGCCTGCGGATTCGAAGGTTGTGAAGCGACTGCCTCTCCTGCTTGTTGCATTCTGCGCCGTCACCCTGAGCGGCGTGGCGCAGGCCGCCCCCGATGCAGGCGAGATCGTCCGGCAATCCATCCGCCGCCACGATATCCAGACGGCGATGCCGGTGCCCGAGCCGAAGGCGTCGAACTGGCTCGACTGGCTGAAATTCGACATCTCGGCCGATACCGCGCGCCTCCTGCTCTGGGGCGCCGTCATCCTCGGCGTGGCCGTGACGCTCTGGTCGCTGCGCGACAGCCTGCCCGCCTTCAGCCGCTCGCGCCGGATCAAGGCCGGCGAGGCTCCCGCCGGCTTCTCCGATCCCTCAGGCCGGATGGAGGAAGCCCAGCTCGAGGCGGACGATCTGGCACGCCGGGGGCAGTATGGCGAAGCCATGCATGTGCTGCTGCTGAAGAGCCTCGCCGAAATCCGGTTGCGGCTCGGCACCAGCTTCGCGGTCTCGCTGACCAGCCGCGAGATCCTGCGCAAGGTTTCCCTGCCGCAGAGCGGGACCGGCGCGCTCGGCGCGATCGTCCAGTCGGTCGAGCAGACCTATTTCGGCGGGCGGCCCGCCGGGCATGAGGACTATCTCGGCTGCCGGCAGGAATTCGAGACGCTGCGGCGCTCCCTTGCGACAGGGGCCGCCTGATGGGGGGAATGACCTTCCAGCCGCGCATCCTGGCCGCGCTCGCTGCGGCCCTCCTTGCGCTTTTCGCGGCCTCCCTGCTGCTGACGGGAATGGGCGGGCGCGAGGCGGGCGGCCTCGCCTCCGGCGCCAACAGCTATTCCAGCTCCGCCGTCGGGCATCTCGCCTTCCATGACCTGCTCGATGGTCTCGGTCACGAGACGGTGCAAGCCGAGGACCGTCCACTTGCCGCCGTCGGCGAGAATGGCGTGCTCATCCTCGCCGAGCCCTCCGGGAGCCTCACGGGCGAGGAGAATCGCAACAAGCTCCGGATCGCCGGCCGCATCCTGCTCGTCCTGCCGAAATGGGCCGTGAAACCGGGCGAACGGCGCAAGGATTGGATCGGCGAGGCGGAACTGGCTCCGGTGCTACGGGTCCAATCCGTGCTCGGCGCTGCCGTCAGCGGCGGCGACATCGTCCGGACCAAGCCGTCGGCCTCCTACCAGAAGGCGATTTCAGCGGCTGACCCGACCGTCCAGGGCGAGCTCCAGCTCATCAAGGGCTCCAATCTCACGCCGCTGATCTCGACGCCGGACGGCATCCTGCTGGGCGAATTGCGGCAGGGCAATCGCCGGACCTTCGTGCTGGCCGATCCCGACCCGATCGAGAACCACGGCATCGGCAAGGGCGGGAACGCCGCCTTCGCCCGGGATGTGGTCGCCGCCCTGCTGGACGGCAGGAGCGGCCCGCTGGTCTTCGACGAGACCATCCACGGCTTCCGAAGATCACCGCCGAACCTACTGAAATTCCTCTATGAATTCCCGCTCAACCTCGTAATCGTCCAGATCCTGGCAGCCGTGGCGCTGCTGCTCTGGGCGGCGATGGGGCGCTTCGGCGCGCCGCTTCCGGCGCCGCGCCGGCTCGATGCCGGCCGGCATGCGTTGATCGGCAATGCCGCGGCGCTGGTCGACTATGCCGGGCACCATGGCGCAATCCTGCAGCGCCATATCGCGATGACGCTGCAGGACGCGGCGCGGGCGCTGCGCGCACCGGCCGGGCTCGAAGGGGCGGCCCTCACCGCATGGCTCGAACGGGCCTCGCAAGCGCGCGGCATCGATCCGAAACCGCTCGCCGGGCTGGGCGATCTCCGCGCCGCCGGCCCCCGCAATCTCGCCTCGCTGCTCGCCGCGGCGCAGGCCCTCCATCACTGGCGCAAGGATCTGCTGCATGGAACTCCGCGACGTCTCGACGATCACTGAAGGTCTGCGGGGCGAGATCCGCAAAGCCGTCGTCGGCCAGGACGAGGTCGTCGAGCTGATGCTCGTCAGCCTGCTCTGCGGCGGGCATGTGCTGCTGGAGGGCGTCCCCGGCACGGCCAAGACCCTGCTGGCGCAGTCCTTCTCGGCCGGGCTGTCGCTGCGCTTCGGACGCATCCAGTTCACGCCGGACATGATGCCGGGCGACCTGCTCGGCACCAATCTCTTCGATTTCCGCACCAGCAGCTTCAACCTGACGCGCGGCCCGATCTTCACCGACATCCTGCTCGCCGACGAAATCAACCGCACGCCGCCCAAGACGCAGGCCGCGCTGCTGCAGGCGATGAACGAGCGCAACGTCACCATCGACGGCACCACCCATCCGCTGGGAGAGGCCTTCATGGTGGTGGCGACGCAGAACCCGATCGAGCAGCAGGGCACTTATCCATTGCCCGAGGCGCAGCTCGACCGCTTCCTGTTCAAGATCAATCTCGCCTATCCGAGCCGCGAGGAGGAGTTCGCCATCGTCGCGCGTCACGGGCATCGCGCCGCCATGCCGAAGCTCGCCGAATTCGGGCTGGCTTCCGTGGTGTCTGAACAACATCTGCTTGCGGCCCGCGCGCTGGTCGGCGGGATCGCTCTCGGCGAGCCGCTGGTCGGCTACATCGTCGACCTCGTCCGCGCGACCCGCAGCCATCCGGCGATCGAGACCGGGGCATCGCCCCGCGCCGCGACGATGCTGGCCTCGGCCAGCCGGGCGCGGGCCGCGACGCAGGGGCGCGACTTCGTCATCCCCGACGACGTCAAGGGCATCGTCCTGCCCCTGCTGCGGCACCGGATCGTACTCGCGCCCAATGCCGAAATCGACGGGCTGGTCAGCGACAAGGTGATCCTGGAACTGATCGACCAGGTCGCCGTGCCGCGATGATCAGACCGACCCCGCGCGCCGTGCTGCTCTTCGGGGCGACCGTGCCGGTCGCCATCGGCCTGCTGATCCACGACCAGACGCTCTGGCCGATCGCGCTCGATCTCGGCCTGTTCGTGCTGGCGCTGATCGGGCTCGATGCCCTGCTCTGCGCCCGGCCGTCGCGGCTTTCGCTGACGGTCGATGCGCCACCGCGCCTGTATATCGGCAGCGAGGGCCAATTGAGCGTCAGCACCGCGATCGAAGGGGTGCCGCGGGCGGTGTCGATCCAGCTCCTGCCGGAGCAGAGCGGCGATGCAGCCCCGCCCGAACCCGCCCGGCTCGATGTCCCGCCGGGGGCTGTCGGATCGGTCGCGCTGCCGGTCCGGCCGCTCAGGCGCGGGCGGATCACGATCGATGCGCTCTGGCTGCGCTGGCGCGGGCCGCTGGGCCTTGCCGGCCGGAGCGAGCGCCGGCCGCAGGCGCTCGCGATCGATGTCGTGCCCGATATCCGCGGCATCGCCTCGGCGGCCGTCCAGTTTTTCAGCCGCGATGCGATCGACGGCATCAAGGTCCAGCGCCAGAAGGGCGAAGGCACCGAGTTCGAGGCGCTGCGCGACCATGTCCAGGGGCTCGACAACCGCTTCATCGACTGGAAGCACTCGGCCAAGCATCTCAAGCTGCTGTCGAAGGAATTCCGGATCGAGCGCAACCACCAGATCGTGCTCGCCTTCGACACCGGCTACCTGATGGCCGAGCCGATCGACGGCCTGCCGCGGCTCGACCATGCGATCCATGCCGGGTTGCTGCTGGGCTGGGTCGCGTTGCGCAGCGGCGACCATGTCGGCTCGTTCGGCTTCGATTCCCGCATCCGGCAATATCTCCAGCCCTCGCCCGGCCGCAGCGCCTTCGCCCGGCTCCAGAACGCGTCGAGCCAGCTCGGCTACCGGGCGGAGGAGACCAATTTCACCCTCGGCCTCGCCGAGCTCAATGCGCGCCTGAAGCGCCGGGCACTGGTTGTCCTGTTCACCGAGTTCATCGATACGACGACAGCGGGGCTGCTGCTCGAAAGCCTGCAGCGCATGGCCAACCGCCACGCGGTGATCTTCGTCACGCTGCGCGATCCGCTGCTTGCCGATATCGTCGATGCCGAGCCCGCGGGCTTCCGGCCGGTCGCCGAGGCGGTCGTCGCCCGCGACCTGCAGCGCGAGCGCGCCGTCGTGCTCGAACGGCTGGCGCGGATGGGCGTGCATTGCCTGGAAATCCCGCCGCGCGGCCTCGCCGTCGGGCTCGTCAACCGCTACCTCACGATCAAGCAGAGGGGGCTGCTATAGAACCGCTTCGCCCTTCCGCCGCTCCGCCGCCGGCCCCGGTCGCGACCGTGACGCTGCGCAGCGCCGAGTTCCGCCGCAGCCGCGAGACGGCCTGGCGGATGCTCGACGGTCTCGTCTCGCGCGTCGAGAAGAAGGGCCTGTCGCGCCTCTCCGCCGAGGAGTTGCAGGAACTGCCTTTGCTCTACCGGACCGCGGCCTCCTCGCTTTCCGTTGCCCGCTCGATCGCGCTCGACCGCAACCTGATCCTCTATCTCGAAGGGCTAGTGCTCAGGGCCTTCTTCGTCGTCTATGGGCCCCGCATCGGCATCCTCGAAGCGCTCGGCGGCTTCCTGAAGCGCGGCTTCCCGGCTGCCGTCCGCGCGGCCGGCTGGCACATCCTGCTGGCGACGCTCGCCATTGCCGCCGGAATCGCCATCGGCTACCTGATGGTCCTGCCCAACGAAGCCTGGTTCGGCATGCTCGTGCCCGAGAGCATGGCCGGCGGGCGCGGGGCTGCGAGCACCGCCGACCAGCTGCGCCGGACCGAGATCTTCGCGCCCTGGCCCGGCTTCGTCGATTCCTTCGTCGTCTTCGCCAATTTCCTGTTCCGCCATAACGCGACGATCGGAATCATGACCTTCGGGCTCGGGGTGCTCGGCGGTGTGCCGACGCTGCTGCTGCTCGGCTATCAGGGCCTCATCCTCGGCGCCTTCCTGGCGCTGCACTATAATCGCGGGCTGCTCGTCGATTTCATCGGCTGGATCTCGATCCATGGCGTGACCGAGATCGGCGCGCTGATCCTGTGCGGCGCCGGCGGGCTCGTCATCGCCGAGAAGATCCTGTTTCCGGGTCGCTATAGCCGCCTCGACAGCCTGGCCACAGCCGGCAAGGCCGCGGCTGGGCTCGCGGGCGGGGCGGTGCTGATGCTCTTCGTCGCGGGGATCATCGAGGGCGGCTTGCGCCAGCTCATCGCCTCGACGCCCTGGCGGCTGGCAATCGGTGCGGCGACCGGCGCCCTGTGGACCACCTATTTCCTCCTGAGCGGCAGGCACGGACGCCATGGCCCAGCGACTTGACCGCATCAACCGCCTGCTCGACGGCACCACCCGCAACCGGCGCGAGATCGCCACGCCGGAAGGCGTGACGCTGGAGGTCGACATCGCCAACCATGGCGAGCGGCTCGTCGCCTTCCTGATCGACTTCCTGTTCTGGATGCTGGCGACCGCCCTGCTCTTCCTGGTGCTCGGCCTGACCCTGCTGCACGGCGTCACCGGCTCCGTGACGGTCACGATCGTGCTGTTCCTGTCCTTCCTGCTCCGGAACCTCTACTTCATCCATTTCGAGCTGCAGAGCCAGGGTGCCACGCCGGGCAAGCGCATCGTCAACCTGAAGGTGATCGACCGCAGCGGCGGCCCGCTGCTGCCCGGCGCGATCGTCGCCCGCAACCTGACGCGCGAGGTCGAGATCTTCCTGCCGCTCGGGCTGTTCTTCGCCGTGCCGAAGATCGGGGCCGGCGCGGAATTCTGGACGGCGGCGAGCTATTTCGGCTGGGCGGTCGCGCTCTCGGCCCTGCCCTTCTTCAACCGCGACCACCTGCGGGCCGGCGACCTGATCGGCGGGACGATGGTGATCTCGGTGCCGCGCCGGGCCCTGCTGGCCGAGCTCGCGGAGGCGCAGAGTCGCTTCGTCTTCAGCCGCAAGCAGCTCGACGCCTATGGCGCCTTCGAGTTGCAGGTTCTAGAAGAGCTGCTGCGCCGCCCGTCCACTCCCGACACGCACAGCATGCAGCGTCAGGTCTGCGAGAAGATCCGCCGCAAGATCGGCTGGACGGAGGAGGTTCCCCCGGCCGAGACGCTTGATTTCCTCAAGGCCTTCTACACGGCCGAGCGGGCGCATCTCGAAGGCGAGCAGCAATTCGGCCGCTACCGCGCCGACAAGAACGAGCCGGCTACGACCGGCCCGTAAGGGCCAGCCGCAGTTCGACAAGCTTGCGTCAGTCGAAGACGCTCGCCAGCGTATCGAGGTCGATGCCTTCCTTGGCCATGCGCAGGTCATGATAGATCACGGCCGAGAGCACGGCGCCGAAAGCGGTCGAGACGACCTGCCAGGCGAAGCCGAGAATTTCCCCGATCAGGCCGCCGCCACCGATCCGCGCAAGCACGAGCGCGCCGACAAGGGCGATGACGATGACCAGCAGGAAGAGCCCGAAGATCTGCCAGCGATAGCCCTTGGTCAGCGCGACGCTGCGGCTCATGCTCGCCGTCACCCCGGTCTTCTCGATGACGCAGGCGGGGATCGCGACATAGAGCATGCAGCCGATGATGGCGCCCGGCACGACGAAGAGCAGGAAGCCGAGACCGGTCGCGAGACCAACGAGGATGCCGACACCGATGACGGGAACGGCACGTGCGAGCCCGATCCGCAGGGAGTCGCCGATCGTGAAGGGCTGATGGCGCATTTCCTGGAAGGCGCCGTAGAGGCTCGTCGCCTGCGCCACGGTCTGGAGCACGAAGGTCAGGAGCCCGGTCAACGCCGCACCGAAGGCGATGCCCGATGGCGAAGGGGCACCCGACGACAGCGCGCCCAGCGTCAAAAGGAAGATCGGGATCATCGGCACAAGCGCCAGCAGGGCAAACTTGCCGAACTGACGTCCGAGGATCGCGAAGGTCTTGTTCATGACCGAGCCGATGCGAAACTGCCCGGGTGCGGCGGAAAATCCGCCGGTGGATGTGCTGCTCATGAGGAACCCCGCCGCGAATGAGGCGGAATAGTGGCACGCCCCGTATAGCGGCACAATCCGCAGCAACCTGGCCTATGGGCTCCGCATCAATGTCTCACGCAATCCGAGAAGCGTCTCGCAGACGGCTTCCAGCTCGCGGATGTCGAACCCATCCCGTAGCTCAGGAATGTGGCCTACGATCCTGCCGCCGAGGATGCCGGTAAAGGTCGCTTTCCCCTCGGACGAGATGACGAGGCCGTTGGAGGCCTCGAAGGAAGCGTTCCATGCGACGGCGCGCTCGCGCGTCAGCCCCGGCGGCAGTTCGAGCTCGAGCCTTCCGCCCGAGAGCCGGACCGGATAGCCGCCGGGCAAGCCGTCCGGGCCGGGCACATGACCCTGCCAGGGCCGGCCCGCCGCCATGGCCAGCAACATCGGCACGCCGCTCGCGCCGGAAATCTCGATCACCGGCTCAGGCGTGAGCTGGATATCGGCAAAGCGCGCATAGACGTCGGCGACCTCCTCACCATCCAGCCAGACGCGCGGGGCGCGCCCGTCGCGTTCCTCGGGGCGCCGCCGCCAGGCTGAAAGGTTCTGGTAATGCGCGAGGACCCTGACTGCGGCGCCGGAAGGCACCGCAGCGGAGCCGGCGAAGACATTGGACAGGATCGCAACGTTGCCCATGCCGCAGGAGACGTCGTGTCCCATCGCGCGGATCATGCCGTTGACCACGTCGGGGAAGCTGCAATTGACCAGCGTCACCGGCTTGCGGCTGCGCGTGATCGCGGCGGCGACGCGCGCGCTGATCAGCGCCTGGAAGACGGCGGTGGCGCTCAAGCCCCCTTCCGCGACGAGGCGGGTCCAGGCATTACCGCTCTGGGCGATGACCTGCGAGGTCTGGATCGAGGCCGCCTGCACGACGATGCGCGGGGCGGTCTCAGCGAGCAGCGCGTCGGACGCATCCGGGGCGAGTAGATCGATCGCATGGGTGGTGAAGCGCGCCTTCGCTCCGAACAGCGCGGCGCGGGCATTGGCGGCCGTGCGCAGCCAGTTCAGGCGTTCGAGATTGCGCCCGGCGATGACGACATCGACCGGCTCGCGCGCGGTTGCGGCGATGTCGAAGGCGATGCGGGCAGCGAAGCCGCCGGTGCCGGAGATCAGGATATCGCAGCTCGCCATGTCAGCGCCCCGTCGCGGCCCTGTCCCAGCAATCGTCGAGCCGGGGCGAGAGCTTGTGCTTCATGATGCGCTGGCTCGCCGTGCGCTCGAACTCGTCGACCAGGGCGATGTAGCGCGGGTTCTGGTAGGGCGCGAGGCGCTGGCCGAGCCAGCCGGACAGGGTCTGCGGATCGATGATCGCGCCATGGCGCGGCTTGACGAAGAGTTTGATATCCTGCTCGCCGATCTCGGCAACGACGCCGATCATGGCGCAATCCTCGATCGCCTCGTGCTCCGCCGCGACATGCTCGACCTCCCAGGCCGAGACGTTCTCGCCCCGGCAGCGCACGCTGTCGGTCATGCGGCCGTGGAAATAGAGATTGCCCTCGGCATCGAAGGAGCCGAGATCGCCAGTATGGAGGGCTCCGTCGCGCAGGGCCTTCGCGGTCGCCTCGGGATTGTCGAGATAGCCGGGGAAGATCGCGCCGGGGATGCTGGTCTCGACGACGATCTCGCCGCGCTCGCCCGCCACGACCGGGCGGCCCTCGCCGTCGAGCAGCTTGACCGCGAACCAAGGCATCGGCCGCCCGACCGAGCCGACCACGCCGCTGGTGTTGCAGGTGGTCAGGCTGGAGGCTTCGGTCATGCCGTAGCATTCGCGGATCTCGACGCCGAAGCGGTCGCGGAACTGCGGCCAGATATCGGCCGGACAGCCGCCACCCCAGGCGATGCGCACGCCATGCTCGCGATCTGCAGCGGAAGGCGGCTGCTTCAGCAGGATCTGCAGGATGCCGCCGAGATAGTGGATATGGGTCGCCCCCTCCTCCCGGACCTGCGTCCAGAAGCGGCTGGCGCTGAAGCGCTCGACCATGGCCAGGGTCACGTCGCGGATCATCGGCAGCGGCAGGAGCTGGGCCCCGCCGATATGATAGAGCGGCTCCCAGACGAAGAAGACATCGCCCGGCTTGGCATCAGACAGGTAGAGCACGCTCTCGGCCGCCAGCCTGAGCATCCGGTGCGAGACGATGACGCCCTTCGGCCGCCCGGTCGTGCCGGAGGTGTACATGATCGCGAAGACGGCATCCGCCGCCGGGGCTGGTTCATCGAAGCGGGCGGGTGCGGACAGCACGGCATCGAGATCGCCGCCCGGCGCATGCAGCAGCACCGGCAAGATCGAATCCGGTCCCATCGCCTCGGCAATCTGGGGCTCGAGTTCGGTGTCGGCGACGACGAGGCGCGGGCTTGAATGAGTCAGGAGGTAATTCAGCCCCTCGCCGCGCTGCTGGGCATTGACCGGCACCCAGGCAACGCCGGCCCGTGCGAGGCCGAACACCACGGCGATGGTCGCGATCGAATTGCGCATCATCACCGCGACGCGGTCGCCCGCGACGATGCCTCGCGCCCGCAGATGCGCCGCGAAGGCGGCCGAGCGCTGTTCGATCTCGCCATAGCTCACCGGCTCGCCGCCGAAGCGGGCATAGACGCGGTCCGGCTCGGCCGCGGCACGTGCGATCAGAAGGCTTACGAAGCCGTCATTATCTGGGGAGGTCATGGTTGCGCTTCGGTGGCGAGGTCAGGACGAAGAGGAGGAGCGGAAGCGTTCGGCCAGGAGCAGCATCACCGTCACGACCACGAGGACGACCACCGAAACCGCGGCAAGCGTCGGGTTGAGCTGCAGGATCATGTCGTCCCACATCTGCTTCGGCAGGGTCGTCTTGACACCGCCCGAGATGAAGATCGCGATGGTCAATTCGTCGAAGGAGGTGATGAAGGCGAAGAGGAAGGCCGCGACAAGGCCGCCCTTCACCAGCGGGATCGTCACGCCCGTGAGCGTACGGACCCGGTTGGCGCCGAGCGTCGCCGCCGCCTGGTCGAGACGCTGGTCATAGGTCTTGAGCACGGCGGCGATGGTGACCAGCGTGAACGGGATCGCCAGCACGGTATGGCCGATGATGAGGCCGAGATCGGTGGCGACGAGGCCAATGCGGGCGAAGAGATAGAACAGCCCGACCGCGATGACGATGCGCGGCACGATCATCGGCGCAAGGAAGAAGGCGAAGATCAGCCCGCCCCAGCGCGTGCGGCTATGGGCCAGCGCCAGCGCGGCGAAGCCGCCGATCGCGGTCGCAGCCAGCGCGGTGGCGAAGGCGACCATGAAGGAGCGGATCGTCGCCTGAATCCAGAGCGGCGATTCGAAATAGGTGCGGAACCAGCCGATCCCATAGCCCGGCGGCGGGAATTCGAGGAATTGCGAGGAGGTGAAGGCGAGCGGGATCACCAAGAGCGTCGGCAGCACCAGGAAGCCGATGACGAGCCAGCAGAACCCCGGCAGCAGCCAGCCGCAGACGCGCTTGCCCAGCACGCGCTGCGCGACTGCTGCGACGCGTCCGGCGACGTCACCGACGATGCCGAGGATAACGAGGCCGAGATCGCGGATGCGCCCGCCCCCGACCTGCGCCGAGCCGCCGGCAATCGTCGAGATGCCGAAGAGCCGGTCGTAGATCCAGCAGGAGACCAGCGCCGCCGCCAGCATCATCGCCGCGAGCGCCCCGGCGAAGGACCAGTTCAGCAGTTCCTGCACCTGGGTGATGATGAGCTGGGCGAGCATCGTCTCCTGGCGCCCGCCGAGGAAGGCCGGCACGATGAAGAAGCCGAGCGAGGAGATGAAGACCAGCAGGCCCGCCGCCGCCACGCCCGGCAGCGAGAGCTTGAAATAGACCAGCCAGAAAGCGCGGGCAGGAGCGGCGCCGAGCGTCTGCGCGGCCTGGACGAGGCGGCGGTCGATGCCGGTCATCACCGGCAGCATGGTCATCACCGCGAGCGGCACCATGGCATGGACCATGCCGACCATCACGCCGAACATGTTGTGCAGCAGTGGCAGGGGCTGGTCGACGAGGCCGGAGCCCGTCGCCAGCGAATTGATGATGCCGCTGCGGCCGAGCACGATCATCCAGGCGAAGGTCTTGACGAGATAGCTCGTCCAGAACGGCACCATGACGAAGAGCAGCATGCGGCCGCGGAACATGTCGGGAAGGCGCGCCAGCCAATAGGCGAGCGGGTAGCCGATCAGGAGCGACCAGAACGCCGTCCAGCCGGCGATGCGGAAGGTGATGCCGAGCACGCGCAGATAGACGTCGGTCGCGGCGATACGCCGATAGGACTCGGTCGAAAGACCGCCGCTCTCGGAGTCGACGACGCTGAGGCCGAGCAATTGCGCCACCGGCCAGGCAAAGAAGACCGCGAGGAAGAGGAGACCGGGGACCGCGAGCCACAACGGGCCGAACCGGAACCCGCTCCGGCGCGCTGGGACCGCGCTTGCCGCGACCGCGCTCATGCGACCAGCACCGCCTTGTCGCGGGCCCAGCCGGCGACGATGGCCTGATCGATGGCGGGCACCGGATCGTCCGGCCCGAGCCGCAGCACGAGCGGGCTGCCATCGCCGAGCGCGGCGATGACGCGCGTCTCGGAGCCGGCATAGACGATCTCGCTGACCCGGCCGCTGACGGCATTGCCGTCGCGCTCGCCGAGATGGAGGTTCTCGGGCCGGATGACCAGCGCCGCGTCCTTGCTCTGGCAGTTGGCGCCGCTCGGCAGGGCGAAGCGGCCATGGGGCGTGTCGAGCGCGCCGTTGCCGTCCCATTTTCCGCGGAAGATGTTGGAGATGCCGATGAAATCGGCGGCGAAGGCGGTACGCGGGCGCTCGTAGATCTCGCGCGGCGTGCCGAGCTGCTCGATCTTCGCGTGGTTCATCAGGCAGATGCGGTCGGACATCGCGAGCGCCTCCTCCTGATCATGCGTGACATAGACAATGGTCGCGCCGCTCTCGCGGTGCAGTTGCTTGATCTCGATCTGCATATGCTCGCGCAGCTTCTTGTCGAGGGCGCCGAGCGGCTCGTCCATCAGGATGTTCGTGGGCTGGTAGACGAAGCAGCGCGCCAGCGCGACGCGCTGCTGCTGGCCGCCCGACAGCTCGCGCGGGAAGCGCCCGGCGAGATGGCCGAGATGGACCATGTCGAGTGCAGCCGAAACCCGGCCGGCGATCTCGGCCGAGGGGCGGCCGCGCATCTTGAGCGGAAAGGCGATGTTCTCCGCCACCGTCAGGTGCGGGAAGAGCGCATAGTGCTGGAAGACGAGGCCGATATCGCGCTGGTGGACCGGCATGTTCGACTGATCGCGCCCGTCGATCACCACCCTGCCCTCGCTGGCCTCGACCAGACCGCAGATGAGCTGGAGCAGCGTCGTCTTGCCGGAGCCCGAAGGCCCCAGCAAGGTGAGGAACTCGCCCTCGGCAACGCTGAGCGAGCTGGGCTCGAGGGCCGTGGTCGCGCCATAGCGCTTGCCAAGTCCTTCGATGACAAGCTTGCCCGCATTCGGCTCGCTCACAGCCGTTCCGGCCCCCGCCCCCATCGCCATCAGGCCAGCAGCCAGGCGTTGAAGCGCTCGGTGACCTTGGAGCGGTTGGCACTCCACCAGTCCTCGTTGGCGATCGCCATCTGCTTCAGGTTCTCCGGCGAGGTCGGCAGCACCTTGGCACGATCGGCAGCGATCGTCTGGTAGGCGTCGAGATTGGTCGGGCCGTAGGCGAGCGCCTCCGTGTAGGCGGCCTGCGCCTTCGGATCGGAGCAGAAGCGGATGAACTGGCGCGCGACATCGGCCTTCGGCCCGCCCTTGGGAAGCCCCCAGCCCTCGATCGAGTAGAGACCCTGGTTCCAGACGATCTTCGCCGGCGTGCCGCCGTCGATCGCGGCCTGCAGGCGAGCATTCCAGCCCGGCAGCATGTCGACCTCGCCGCTCTGCAGGAGCTGCGTCGACTGGGCGCCGCCGGTCCACCAGACCGCGACATGCGGCTTGATCTTGTCGAGCACCTTGAAGGCGCGGTCGAGATCGAGCGGATAGAGCTTGTCGAGCGGCACGCCGTCGGCGAGCAGCGCCTGCTCGATCGTGTCGATCGGGTTCTTGCGCAGCGCGCGCCGGCCCGGGAACTTCTCGACATTGAAGAAGTCGGTCCAGCTCGTGGGCGCGTTCTTCACCTTGTCGGTACGATATGCGAAGACGGTCGAGTAGACGTCGGAGCCCATGAACTCAGCCGAGATCGCCTCCGGCATCAGCTTCGGCACGTCGGCATGCGAGAAGCCGATCGGGTCGAGCAAGCCCTGCTTCTTGAGGATATCGCGGGCCGAAAGCGTCAGCGTGCAGACGTCCCAGGTATAGGACTTGGTCTCGACCATCGCCTTGAACTGCGCGGTGGGCTCGGCCTCGCGCGCGACGTTGACGACCTTGTTGCCGGTCGCTTTCTCGAAGGGATCGTAGAAGGCCTTGCGGAAGGCCGGGCCGAACGGACCGCCGGGATCGGCGACGGTGATCTGCGTCGCAGCCCGCGCCGTGCCGGCCAGGTAAGGCGCGGCGACCGCGCCGGCAGCAACGCCGCCGGCGAATTGCAGCAGGGTCCGCCGGGTCGGCTTCATGGTCAGGTTCGTCATCGTCTTCTCCCCTTTACAAGCGGTTTTTCCGCATTTCCCCGTGGGTGGTCAGATGGTCAGGCGCGGTCGTCAGGCGCTCTTGCGTGCCGCGCGCTTGGCGAGGAATTCCTCCATCATCCGGGCCGGTTCGCCGGTGGCGTAGGCAGCGCGCTGATTACGGATGCCGGCTGCGAGGCACTCGCGAAAGCTCTCCTCGGTGACCTCGCGGAAGCGGGCCTTGTTGAGGCGCATGGCAACCGGCGGCTTGCCGGCGAGCTCCTCCGCCAACGCCAGCGAGGCCTGCATCACCTGCTCCTTCGGCACGATCCGGTTGATCAGGCCGATGCGGAAGCATTCGTCGGCATCCATCATTCGCCCGGTCAGGGTCAGGTCGATGGTGCGGGCGATCCCGATCATCTCCTTCATGATCCAGGGACCGGTGACCGAGGCGATGCCGGAATTGATCTCGGGTTGTCCCATGGTGACGCCGGCATGGCCGACGCGCAGGTCGCAGAGCAGCGCGACCTGGAAGGCCGAGCCCGCTGCGACGCCGTTCAGCGCCGCGACCAGCGGCTTCGAGAGCGAGCGCATGCGATCATAGAGCCGCTCCCATTCGCCCATCCACAATTCGGCCCGGTCCGGATCGAAGGTCTTGGTCTCGTTGAGGTCCTGACCGGCGCCGAAGGCGCGCTCGCCTGCCCCCGTCAGGATGATGGCGCGGACGGCCTCGTTCGCCTCCATCTCGTCGAAACAGGCGACGAGCCGCTCGCGCATCGGCGCATTCCAGGCATTCAGGATCTCGGGACGGTTGAGCGTGATGATGCCGACCGCGCCCCGCAGCTCGACCAGAACAGAATCCTTCATAGCGCCCTCCGATGAATTTTTATCGCAATGCGATAATTTCTATTGTTTATTCTGCGCGAACAGCCCAGCTTGTCAAGATCGTTAGCCGCAGCCATTGATCGCGCCGAGGAGAGCAGGCCCGATGACGATGCCCGAAGAGACACAGACCGGCCGCAAGCGCGCGGCGCAGCCGCCCGATCAGGCCGGCCGCAAGGACGACGCCCTGATGGTCAATTCGGTCGAGAAGGCGTTCCGGGTGCTCTCCGCTTTCGGCCGCCAGCACCCGACGCTCAACCTGTCGCAGGTCGCCTCCGAGACGGGGATGGATGTCAGCGCGGCACAACGCTTCACCCATACGCTCACCAAGCTCGGCTACCTGCGCAAGGACGCGCAGACCAAACGCTTCGAGCTGACGGCGAAGACGCTCGATCTCGGCTATCATTTCGTCCGCAGCAGCCGCCTGCTCGACCGGGCGATGCCCTATCTCATGCATCTCAGCAAGGAGACCGAGGAGACGGTGAACCTCACCGTGCGCGAAGAGACCGAGATCATCTTCGTCTCGCGCTTCCTCAGCCGGCACGTCCTCAACACCGACGTCATCATCGGCACGCGGATGCCGGCCTACGCCACGGCACCGGGCATCGCGATGCTGTCGCGCCTGCCCGAGAGCGAGGCGATGGCGATCATCGACGCCTCCGACCGCAGGGCGCATACGCCCTCGACGACCTGGGAGCGCGAGAAGCTGCGCGAGAAGTTGCGCCAGTCGGCCGCCCAGGGCTACGCGACCGCCTTCGAGGAGGTCTATCTCGGCGACGCCTCGATCGCCGCCGTGGTCGTCGACCATCACGGCCGCCCGGAGGCTGCCGTCAACATCGCGACCTCGACCTCGCGCTACAGCCACGAGGAGGTCGTCTCGCGCTTCTCCTCGCTGGTGATCGCCGCCGCCCACGCCATCTCGCGCGTCTGAGGAAACCGGGCCGATGGCCTTGACAGGAGATTATTTGATTTATCAAATTACACGAAGTTCTATTGCATTGAGATAAATCTGAGGCCGCATGGACCGTTCGCAGGCCCAGTTCCGTCGCGTGGCATTTCGGAGCGGGGCGCCGGTGACCCTCAGCTTCGACGGCCTGCCGATCCGCGCGATCGCCGGCGACAGCGTGCTCGCCGCGCTTCTGGAAAACGGCGCCCTCGTTCGCCGCCTCGAATTCGGGGCCGAGCCGCGCGCCGGCTTCTGCCTGATGGGCGCCTGCCAGGATTGCTGGGTCTGGAGCGCGGCCGGCGGCCGGATCAGGGCCTGCACCACGCCTGTCAGCGACGGGATGCAGCTTTTTGCCGAACCGCAGGCGATGGCCGCCGCCCATGGCTGAGATCGTCATCATCGGGGCCGGGCCGGCCGGGATCAGCGCGGCCGAAATCCTCGTCGCGAACGGGTTGAGGCCGATCCTGATCGACGAAGGCGCCCGCGCCGGCGGACAGGGCTATCGCCGGCCGGCCGACGACCTCGCCCTCGACATGCGCCGGCTGATGGGCTCGGAAGCCGGCCGGTACGCCGCGCTGCATGCGCGTTTCGCAGCGCTCCGCCCCGAGATCGACTACCGACCCCAGACGCTGGTCTGGGCGATCGACGGCAAGCGCCTGCATCTGCTGCGCGACGGCCGGGCCGAGACGCTCGACTGCGACAGGCTGCTCATCGCCAGCGGCGCGATGGACCGGATCGCGCCTCTACCGGGCTGGACCAAGCCCGGCGTCTTCACGCTCGGCGGGGCGCAGGTCGCGCTCAAGGACCAGGGCTGCCTGATCGGCAGTCGCGTCGCCTTCCTCGGCTCCTCGCCCCTGCTGGCGCTGGCAGCGAAGCAATATCGTGCGATGGGCGCCGAGATCGCGGTGATCGCCGACACGACCCCTTTCGCCGCCAAGCTCGCCGCGATGCCGGCCCTGCTCGGCGCACCGCGCACGCTGCTGCGCGGCCTCTGGTACATGGCGGCGGCTTTGCGCGCGGGCATTCCGACGCTGCACGGTGTGACGCCTGTCGCCGTCGAGGGAAACGGCCATGTCGAGGCTCTCGTGCTCCACGACAACGGTGGACGGGAGCGGCGCTTCGCCTGCGATGCGGTCGCGCTGGGCTATGGCCTCAAGCCCGAGACGCAGCTTGCCGACCTTGCCGGAGCCGAATTCGCCTATGACCCGGATTTTCGTTTGTTCCTGCCGAAGATCGATGGATTCGGCCGGGCGCGGCCAGGGCTCTACCTCGCCGGCGACGGTGTGCGGATCGGCGGCGCCGATGCCGCCGAGGCCAGCGGGGCGCTCGCCGCCCATGCCATCCTCGCCGATCTCGGGCGAATGCAGGATATCGCGGCGATCCGGCCGCTGGCTCGGCGGGTGACACGGCTGCGCGATTTCCAGCGCGGGCTGGCACGGGCCTTCGCCTGGCCGAAGGAGCAGATCGCCGCCCTGCCCGATCCGGTCATGCTCTGCCGCTGCGAGAACGTCACCATCGGCGAGGTCCGCGCCGCCATGGCGAAGGCGCTCGGTCCGATCGAGGTCAACCGCGTCAAGGCGATGACCCGCTGCGGGATGGGGCGCTGCCAGGGCCGCGTCTGCGGACCGGCCCTGCAGGAGATCGTCGCGGCCGGGACAGGCCACGGCGGCGAAGCCGCCGGGCGC
>JAEWKP010000056.1 GCA_023393655.1 Pseudomonadota bacterium
GTCCGAGGACGTGGTGCTCCCCTTCTCCGAGCGCGTCACCATCATGGACCTGCGCGAATACATGTGCCGCTGGCCGATGGGCGACCCGACGACCCCCGAATTCCGCTTCTGCGGCGCGCGTTCGCAGACTGGCCTGCCCTATTGCAGCCACCACGCCCGCATCGCCTACCAGCCCGCCGCCGACCGCCGGCGCGACCGGAGCAAGGCCCGGGCCTGATCGGGTTTGGGAGCATCGAGATAAGAAAACCGGCCGAAAGGCCGGTTTTTTTGTTGCCTGAATTTAGAGAAGCAGTGCCGCCTCACAATCTCCGCTTCTTCTCCAGCGAGCGGCTCCAGCGCGAGAGCGCGAAGCAGATCAGCCAGTAGATCGCCCCCGAGAAAACATAGGCCTCCATGTTCATGCCGACCCAGTTGGGATCAGCGAGCGAAGCCTGGGCGATGCCGAGCAGGTCGAGGATCGAGACGACCAGCACCAGTGTCGTGTTCTTGATCAGCGCGATGAACTCGTTGGTCATCGCTGGCAGCGAGATGCGCAGCGCCTGCGGCAGGACGATCAGCCCCGTCGCCTTCCAGTAGTTGAGGCCGAGCGCCGTCGCCGCCTCGCGCTGGCCCTTGGGCAGGGCTTGCAGGCCGCCGCGCACGGCTTCGGCCATATAGGCGGCGATGACGAAGCCCAACCCGATCACGGCGCGCGCCAGCCGGTCGATGTCGATGCCGCCGGGCAGGATCAGCGGCAGCAGCAGCGAGGCCAGGAAGATCACCGCGATGATCGGCACGCCGCGCCAGAACTCGATGAAGATGACGCTGATCAATCGGATCACGCGCAGTTCCGATTGCCGGCCGAGCGCGAAGAGGATGCCGAGCGGGATGGCGATCAGGCTCGCATAGATCGAGATGAACAGGGTGAGAGTCAGCCCGCCCCATTCGCGCGTCTCGACGTAAGCCAGGCCGAGGCCGCCGGAGAGCAGCCAGATGCCGAGCGGCGGCAGAACGACGAGCATGGCGACACCGAGCTTCAGCCGCAGGCGCTGCGGCGCCAGCACGACCGCCGCGATGCCGAGGACGAAGGCGATGCCGGCGATGTCGACGCGCCAGCGCTGGTCCACGGGATAGAGCCCGTACATGAACTGGCCGAAGCGGGCCCGGATGAAGACCCAGCAGGCGCCGCCGGCGGTGCAGTCGGCCCGCGTCGAGCCGCGCCAGTTGGCGTCGATCACAGCCCAGCGCAGCAGCGGCACCGCCACCCAGGCGATGCCGAGCAGCAGGATCACCGTGACGAAGCCGGTGAAGGGCGTGCCGAACAGGCGTTCGCGCCAGAGCGACAGCGAAGAGGTGGAGGCGCGGCCGCTCATCGCGTCACCAGGGCGATGCGGGCATTGTACCAGTTCATCAGCGCCGAGACGGCGAGCCCGATGACGAGATAGACCGCGAGCGTCATGGCGATGATCTCGATAGCCTGGCCGGTATTGTTCAGCGCCGAACCCATGAACAGGCTGACCAGATCGGGATAGGCGATCGCCGCGCCGAAGGAGGAGTTCTTCAGCACGTTGAGGTACTGGTTGGTCATCGGCGGGATCATCACGCGCAACGCCTGCGGGATGGTGACGAGGCGCAGGATCTGGCCGGAGCGCAGGCCGAGCGCCGATCCGGCCTCGGTCTGGCCATGCGAGACCGACTGGATGCCGCCGCGCACGATCTCGGCGATGAAGCCCGCGGTATAGGTGACGAGCGCCGCCAGCAGCGCCACGAATTCAGGAATGACGACGAAGCCGCCGCGATAGTTGAAGCCGCGCAGCGCCGGCACGTCCCAGCGCGTCGCCAGCACCGCCCAGGCCAGGGCCAGCAGCGGGATCGCGAGCAGCAGGACGAGCCCGACGCGCAAGGTCGGCGCATGCAGGCCGGTGCGCTCCTGGCGCTTGCGCGCCCAGAGATGGAATGCCGCATAGGCCAGGATGCAGGCGAGGATGATCCAGGCGGCGATCCGCAGATTCTCCATCCCGTCCGGCAACGGGATGGTCAGGCCGCGATTGTTGAGAAAGGCGACGCCGAAGAGACCGATGCTCTGGCGCGGCTGCGGCAAGGCGGCGATGACGCCGAAATACCAGAACAGCACGAAGAACAGCAGCGGGATGTTGCGGACGAACTCGATATAGGCGCCGGCGATGGTCGAGACCAGCCAGATCGAGGAGAGCCGCGCGATGCCGACCAGGAAACCGAGCAACGTGGCGAGCACGATCGCGATCACCGTGACCAGCATGGTGTTGGCGACGCCGACCCAGAACAGGGCGAGGATGTTGTCGGCCTGGGTATAATTGGTGAGGACGAAGGGCACTTCGATGCCCGAGGTCCGCCAGAGGAAGCCGAAGCCCGAGGCGATGCCGGCCTTGACCATGTTCTCCGAGGCGTTGCGCACGAAGAACACGGTGAGGCCGACGAGCAGGACGACGACAGCGATCTGGTAGAACCAGTCGCGGACGCGCTTGTCGTTGATGAAGGAAAGAAGGTTCATTCCGCGAGGCCTTCGCAACTTGCGTTGGAAACGCGCCGTCATCCCGGGCGGAACGAAGTGGAGACCCGGGATCCATGCCGGAACGGTTCTGGCATGGATCCCGGATCGGCGCCGCTCACGCGGCTTGTCCGGGATGACGCGCTGGCGGGATCGTCAGGCGCCCGCTCTCACTGGAAGGGCGGGGTGAAGAGCACGCCGCCCTTGGTCCAGAGCTGGTTCTGGCCGCGCTCCAGCTTCAGGGCCGAGCCCATGCCGACATTGCGCTCATAGCTCTCGCCATAGTTCCCGACCTGCTTGATCGCCTTGTACATCCAGTCGTTCGGCAGCCCCATCATCTCGCCGAAGCCGCCCTCGACGCCGAGCAGGCGGCGGACCTCGGAGTTCTTCGAGTTCGCCTTCATCTCGTCCACGTTCGCGGAGGTGATGCCGAGCATCTCGGCCGCGATGGTGCCGTTCAGCACCCAGCGCACGATGAGCTGCCAGCGCTCGTCGCCCCAGCGCGTCACCGGGCCCTGCGGATCGTTCGAGATCGGCTTGGTCAGGATCATGTGGTCGCCGGGAACCTTGAGCTTGATGCGCTGGCCGGCGAGCGCGCCGACGCCGGCGGTATAGGCGTCGCAGCGCCCGGCGTCATAGGCGGCGATGGCGTCGTCGTTCATCTGGAAATTGGTGATGGTGACCTTGAGGTTGCGCTCGCGGAACCAGTCGGCGGCGTTCTTCTCCTCGGTCGAGCCTGCGGCGACGCAGACCGAGGCGCCGTCGAGGCCCTCGGCATCCTTCACATTCGCCGATTTGCGGACGATGAAGGTCTGGCCCTCGTAGAAATTGATGCCCTGGAAGTTGAGGCCGAGGGTGGCGTTGCGCGAGAAGGTGATGGTCGAGTTGCGTGAGAGCACGTCGACCTGGCCCGATTGCAGGATCGGCCAGCGCTGCTGCACCGAGGTCGGCGTGTATTTCACCTTGCTGGCATCGCCGAGCACCGCGGCGGCGAGCGCCTTGCAGTAGTCGACATCGAGCCCGCTCCACTCGCCCTTGTCATTGGCGAAGGAGAAGCCGGGCAGGCCGAGATGCACGCCGCATTCGAGATTGCCGCGCGCCTTGATGGCGTCCAGCGTCGGGCTCGGCGCGAGCTGCTGCGCCTGCGCCAGCGAAGTTCCGGCGGCCAGCAAAACCGCCGCTCCCAAGATCCTGATCGTCATATCCGTCTCCCCGAAGCCGGCGGGCGGCTTTCTGTGTTGCAGGGCGACTATGCAACAGGCGCAAGGAAAGCGGTAGCGGCGGAAATGCCAATCCGCGTCAGTTGCCGAAGATGGTGTTGAGCTGGCTGCCGACCATGATGAAGGTGGTGCGCTTCGGCATCTCCTTCAGGCGGACAGCGCCGATATAGGTCATCGCCGAGCGCACCCCGCCCATCAGTTCCTGCATCGTGCCCTCGACCGGGCCGCGATAGGACACCTCGACGGTCTTGCCCTCGGAGGCCCGGTACTTGGCGACGCCGCCGGAATACTTGTTCATCGCCGTGTCCGAGGACATGCCGTAGAAGGTCATCGCGACCGGCACCGTCTCGCCGTCGCGCTCCTCGTAGCGGATCTCGCCCTCGCATTCGTCATGGCCGGCGAGCATGCCGCCCATCATCACGAAATCGGCGCCGCCGCCATAGGCCTTGGCGACGTCGCCCGGCACGGTGAGCCCGCCATCGCCGCAGACGAAGCCCTTCAGGCCATGGGCCGCATCGGCGCATTCGATGATGGCCGAGAGCTGGGGATAGCCGACGCCTGTCATCTTGCGGGTGGTGCAGACCGAGCCCGGTCCGATACCGACCTTGACGATATCGGCCCCCGCGAGAAGCAGCGCCTCGGTCATGTCGCCGGTCACGACATTGCCGGCCATGATCGCGGCATCCGGGAAGGCGGCGCGCGTCGCCTTGACCGTGTCGACGAATTTCTCGGTATAGCCGTTGGCGACATCCAGGCAGATCCTGGCGATCGGCGACTGGGCGTGAACGGCCTTGAGCTTGTCATGGTCGGACTCGGTGGTGCCCAGCGAATAGAAGGCATTGGCGGAGCCCGGCTCGCGGAAGAAGGCGATCAGCTCCTCGGCGCTGTAATGCTTGTGCAGGGCGACCATGGCGCCGTGCTTCAAGAGCGCGCGGGCCATCGCCATGGTGCCGACGACATCCATATTGGCGGCGATCAGCGGAAAGCCCTTCCACTCCTTGCCGGTATGGGCGAAGCGGAACGAGCGCTCGACATCGACTTCGGCGCGGCTGCCCAGCGTCGAGCGCTTCGGGCGAATCAGCACGTCGCGGAAATCGAGCTTCGGATCGTTTTCGATGCGCATGATCGGGCCTCTGAATCTCGCTGTCGCGGGGCCAAGGCCCGGCGGCCGCACGCGGAGAGGCGTGCGCCGATTCATAGCCCTTGGGGCGGGACCGGCGCAATCCCGGCGCTCAGGCCGCGGCTGGCGGCGGAGTCGCCGCAAGGGCATTCTTGCGGGCGTTCTTGCGGATCGTATAGAGCGTCGCGCCGATGACGATAGCCGCGCCGAGCCAGGTGGTGAGCTCGGGAATCTCGGCGAAGAAGACGAAGCCGGTGAAGCTCGCCAGCAGCAGGCGGCTGAAATCGAGCGGCGCCAGCGCCGCCGCCTCGCCGACCTGGTAGGCGCGGGTGATCAGCCATTGCCCGGCCGTGCCGAACAGGCTGAGCGTGATCAGCCAGAACCATTGATTGGGCGTCGGCATCTGCCACCACGCCCAGGTCGGGACCGCCAGCAGCACGATCAGCACGATGCCCTGATAGAGCAGGATCGTATCGGTGCGCTCGCTCGCGGCGAGCTTGCGGACGCTGACCGTGATGGCGGCACCGCAGATCGCACCGGCGACCGCGAGCATCGCATAGATATCCAGCCCTTCCGAACTCGGCCGCAGCATGATCAGCACGCCGACGAACCCGATCACCGTCGCCGTCCAACGCCTGAAATCGACGACCTCCTTGAGGACGAGGACCGCCGCTATGGTGACGAACAGCACCTGGCTGAAGCCGATCGCGGTTGCCTGGGCAAGCGGGATTTTGACGACCGCGGTGAAGCCGCACAGCATGGACAGGAGCGTGACCACGCTGCGGAAGACCTGCAGGCCGAGCCGGTCGGTATGGAGCGCCCGCCGCAGGCTGCCAGCGGCGAAGAGCAAAAGGATCGCGGTCATGATCACCTGCCGGATCAGCAGGATCTGTGCGAGCGGAATGCCCTGCCCGACATGCTTGATGCCGGCGACCATCACCGCATAGACCAGCAAGGCGGCGAGCATGAAGACCGAACCGCGCAGATTCGGGCTCGCGCCGCGCCACCAGTAGCGCAGGCGCTGCCTGCGGCTTTCGAGCCAGCCGTGCCGGCCTGTCTTCACGCCGCCCGATGGCTCGGCCTCGACGATCGGAACGGAGGCGGAAGATCCGGGCCCGGGAGGCGGGGAAGCGGCCGGCTCCTGCCAGGGGGCATCGCCCTCGAACCCCGGCCGACCCTGCCGGCCGGACTGCCGCTCCTCGCTCATCACCCTCAACCAGTGGTCGGCGGCCGATGGCCGGCCCGGCATTTCATCCCTGCCGCAAATCATTGAGGAAACGCGGCAATCCGGCCAATGACATTGCGACATGGCCGCGTTGTTCCGGCCGCGCGACGCGCAGGGGCGACATACCCGGCGCGGACTGTGCAAGGCGGCGAACAGCCTCTAGGAGGAACCTGAAAAGGACCTGCCGCTTGACGCTTCGAGACCGCGCCTCTTCCCACCTCCGGGCCATGGCAACCGGCCGGCCGATCCGGCACGGCGGCATCGGCCGATGAAGGTCCTGCTCGGCGATTTCGTGGGTGGCCTGCGCCAGCTTGCCCCGAGCCGCTTCCCCTATCGCCGCTTTGCGCTGGCGCTGGCGCTCGGCGGACTCGGCGGCTGGTTGTTCGTGCAGGCCAAACTGCCCCTGCCCTGGATGCTGGGCTCGATGGTGTTCTGCACCTTCGCCGCCCTGATCAGCCTGCCTGTAGCTGCGCCGGCCGTGATCCGTCCGCCGATGACGGCAGTGATCGGCGTGATGCTCGGCGCCTCGTTCAAGCCGGAAGTGGTCTCGCAACTGCCGAACTGGCTGCCAACGCTGGCCGGGCTCGTGCTGTTCATGGTCGCCTGCGGGCTATGCTGCGTCAGCTATTTCCGCCGCGTCGCCGGGTTCGACCCGGTCACCGCCTTCTTCTCGGGCATGCCCGGCGGCCTGATCGAGATGGTCACGGTCGGCGAGGAGAAGGGTGGCGACGCCCGCATCATCGCGCTGATCCATTCGGCCCGCATCCTGCTGGTGGTGATGACCCTGCCCTTCATCGTGCAATGGATCGGCGGCGTCACGGTGAGCGGCGGGCGCGTCGCCGGCCCATCCATCACGCAGACGCCGCTCGGCTCGGAGCTCTGGCTGATCGGCTGCGGCATCGCCGGCGTCATCGTCGGCCACTGGCTGCGGATGCCGGCGAAATACCTGCTCGGCCCGATGCTGGTCAGCGCGATCGTGCATGTGACCGGCCTCAGCGCCGCGATGCCGCCCTCCGAGATCGTCAATGCGGCGCAGCTCGTGCTGGGCGTGACCATCGGCTGCCGCTTCGTCGGCACGGCGCCGCGCATCATCCTGCGCGTGCTCATGCTCTCGGTCGGCTCCACCGCGATCCTGCTGGCGCTGACGCTGGGCTTCGCCTGGCTCGTCGCGCTGATCTCCGTACACGGCCATGTGCCGCTGATCCTGGCCTATTCGCCCGGCGGCCTCGCCGAGATGAGCCTGATCGCGCTGGCGCTCCATACCGAGGTCGCCTTCGTCGCGGCCCATCACATCATCCGCGTCTTCCTGGTGATGGTCTCGGCCGGTCCGATCTTCGGCCTGATCGGCCGCCGGAACAGGGCGACGGCGGAATAGCCGCTCTCAGCCGATAGTGGCGGCGAGGCCCTGCGCGAGACCGTCAGCCAGCGCAGCCCGCTGGCTCGCCATGAAGGCCGCACCATCGATGCGCTGCCGATCGCCGGCGCGGATCGCGGTGACGCGCTCCGTCACCGCCCGGGCGAAATCCTCGGCCGTGTCGGCGCGGGTGAAATTGGCCGGGAGTTCCGTGAAGCCTCGGCAGGACAGGGTCGTCGCGACCGCCGGCAGGCCAAGCTGCATCGCCTCGATCGTCTTGAGCTGCACGCCGGTTCCGGCCCGGCTCGACAGGGCAATCAGCCGGCAGGAGCGCAGGAAGTGTTCGGCCGAGGGCACGCGCCCGACCAGCGTCACACCGAGCGGCGTGCGCAGTTCCGGCGGTACGCGACCCGCGACGGCGATGCGGATATCGTCCGGCAGGAGCGGGCAGACCTCGCGCAGGAACCATTCGAGGCCGATGAGATTGGGGCCCCAGGTCCAGGTTCCGATCAAGCCGATATCGAAGGCCGGGGCCTCGCCGAGATCACCGGGGAGGGCCGCAACCGGGCTTCCGGAGACCAGCGGCAGGCCACAGGATTTCTCCTGATAGGCGGGACCGAGCGCTTGCCGATCCTCCTCCGCGAGCGTCCAGATGAAGCGCGCCTCATCCCAGAGCTTTCGCTCCAGCCGCTCCAGCAGGCGCGCCTCGCGCCGGTAGAGCCGGCGCAACGGCAGGCTTCCGGCATGATCGGCGTTCTGGCCGGCCGAAACATGCTCGATATTGTGCTCGACGAGGATGCAGGGCGCGAGCCGCAGCAATTCCGGAAAAGCACCCGGCAGCATCACGGAATTCAGGACCAGCGCGTCGAAAGGCCCGTGAGCCCGGACGGCCTCGACGAGGCGGCCCGCTCCGGCGAGCCTGAGCTTCGCGCAGGCAACCGGCAGACCGAGCCGCACGGCGGCCGCCAGCCAGCGCAGCTTCCGGGCAGCGGGCACCACCGCGTTCTCGATATCGGCCTGCGCAACAACGACCGCCTGCTCCGGTTCGGCTGGAACCTCGCCGGGGCGCAGGAAGCCGACCGCGGTGACATCGTGGCCGGCCGCGCGCAACGCCGAGAGGATCGCCGCATTGGCGATCTCGAAGCCGGTATCCGGCCGGGCGACGGGAATGAGCGAGGTCAGGAAAGCAAGACGCAAGGCGGAAAGCTCGTCGACGGGTGGTAACTCCACTCGTCCCATTGGCCGGGCAGGTCAAGCTGCGCCGTCGCCTATGATCAACGGGATCTGCCGGGATCGCCCGTTCTTTCCACGAAGGCGAACACCGAACCTTAAGCTGCCGCGGCCTAGCTTGCGGCGCGATGACCATGGCCAACCAGACGACCGAAGGTGCGACCGGAGGCGAGCGGGACTGCTCCCTCTCCGCCTTCGGCATGCCCGAAAGTTTCGAGGTCGTGACCGGTTCGGCGCCGGAAGCACTGGCGGGAATCACGAGCGTCGTCTGTGTCCCGACCTTCAAGCGCCCCGACATGCTGGAGGCGACTTTGCGCTCGCTCGCCAACCAGAAGGGCGGGCACGATTTCGCGGTGATCGTCGTCGAGAACGAAGGCGTCGAGCGCGCCGGCGCCACCCGTGCCAGCGCTCTGCTCGGCGCCGGGCTGTTCAAGGGCTTCGTCATCGTCGAACCGCGCCAGGGCAACTGCAAGGCCTATAACGCCGCCTGGCGCTGCGCCCTGACACGTTTTCCGGCGCTGGAACAGGTTCTCGGCATCGACGATGATGAGGAGGCCGAGCCCGGCTGGCTCGACGCCTTCGTCACGGCCGCCCGCACAGCGCCGGCCGAGCTGTTCGGCGGTTCGGTCACGCCCGTCTTCACTGACGCCTCGCGCGCCTGGTTGTCGGCGCATCCGGTGTTTCGATCGCATTACAGCGCCTCGGGACCGGTGCCGATGCTCTATTCGAGCGCGAACTACCTGATCCGGCGCAACGTGCTCGAGAGGCTCGGCTTCCCCTTCCTCGACGAGAGCTTCGATTTCACCGGCGGCGGCGACACGGATTTCTTCACCCGCGCCAAGGCCGCCGGCTTCCGCTTCTGGTGGGTGCAGGAGGCAGCACAGCGCGAAACCATGCCGGCACGACGCAGCGAACCCGGCTGGATCAACGCGCGCGGCCTGCGCAACGGCGCGATCTCGGCGGCCATCGAGCGGCGGCAGAACCCGGGATTCGCCGGAAGGTGTCGGGTCCTGGCGAAATCGCTGGCCCTGCTCGCCGCAGCAGTCCCACGCGGGCTGGCACTCGGAATCCGCACCCGTTCCGGGCTGATCGGGCTCTATCATGCGCAAGTGGCGATCGGCCGGCTGATGTCGGAATTCGGCGTCGCCAACGAACAGTACCGCAAGCCCGAGAAGAACTAGAGCCGCATCCGCTCAGCTGTCATTGCGCGCAGAGCGACGCAATGGCAGTTCAGGCCGCGTTGATGACGAGGCCGCGCAGCTTGCTCGCGTGCGGCCCGAGCTCCGCCTGCCAGCGCTCGGCCGCAGCCCTGGCGGCGCGCCCGTCGCGCGCGACCAGGACGACGTCGTCGACCGCCTCGGCGAAGCGCCCGATCAGCCCCGCGACCGGCAGACTGCCGCCATCGACGATCATCGGGCCGAAGCGATGCGCCGCCGCGAACGGCCCTGTCCGCAGCGAGCCCTGCCCGGCCGGCGGCGGGTTTCCGGCCAGCGGCAGGAAGGTCAAGCCGGTGCCTTCGTCCTTGAGGATCGCGCGCGCCAGCGCAGCGCGCCCGGCCAGCACATCGCCAAGCCCAAGCGGCGCATCGGCGGCGAAGACCGGGGTCAGGCCGTGCACGCCGTCACCGGCATCGACGAGCAGCGCCGGCAGACCGGACCGGGCCGCATCCAGTGCGAGATTGAGGGCGAGCGTGGTCGCACCTGACTGCGGCTCCAGGCCGAGAACGAGAACGCGGCGGCGCTGCTCGCCCCCGGCCGCCCCGGCCAGTGCGAGACGAGTGGCCGAGACAGCCTCGGCGAAACCGCCCTGCGGCTTGTCGATGACATCAACCAGATGCGCCTGACCCTGGAAGACCGAGCGCGCCTCCGCCACGCCACGCCGCCAGCGGCGGTTGCGCACCGACGGGATGGTGCCAAGGGTCGGCAAGGAGGCCGGTTCGGCAACGGGTTGAGCAGCGGTTTGCGGAATCGTCGCCGGGACGGAGCTGCGCACCGGTTCGGCTGCTGGCTCGGGGTGGCTCGGGGTGCGCCCGGCCTGCCCGCCCTGAATTGCCATCAGGCGCCGCCAGCTCGCAGGCCCCAGGCCCGTGGAAGTAGCCGGCTGCGACGGCTCCGACCGCGTTGCCGCGGGCTTGGGCGAGGCAGCGGCTGGTGAGGCGGGCCTGGGTGCAGGCCCTGCACCCTCGGCCGCTTCAGTGGCGACGGCGCGCGGCGCGCGGCGCCAGAACGGCTTACGGGAGCCGGGCTCCTTGCTGACGGGCGGGCGCGGCACGGCGAACAGGGCGAGGCCGAGCGCCAGCAGCATGCCGGTGGCGCCGCCGCCGAAAGCGCCGAGCATGGCGAGCGTCCGCCGGCTCATGCCGCTCTTTTCGAGCGGCGGCATGGCCGGGCTGATGATGCGGGCATTGGTGGTGTCGATGCCGCCGAGCTCGCCAGTCTCGCGGGCGCGCTTGAGGAAGGCGTCATAGATGGCGCGCGAGGATTCGACCTCGCGTTCGAGCTCGCGCAACTGCACGGAGGCGCGGCCGGCGGCGTATTGCCCGGCCGTGAGCTGGTCGACGCGGCGGGCGAGCTGGCGCTCGGCTTCGACCGCGCGGTCATATTCCGCCTTGGCGGCGCGGGCGATGCGGGAGAGCTCGTCGGCGATCTGGCGGCGGGCATCGCGCACCTGCGACTGCGCCGAGGTCAGGGCCGGATGCCGCGCGCCGAGCGAGGAAACGAGATCCGCCTCGCGCGCCAGCGCCGCGCCGAGCTGGGCGCGCAGCGCGGTCATCGTGTTGGAGGCGACGGCTTCGGGGATCGCGCCGGCCTCGATATTGGCGGCGCGCGTCGCGGTGATCTGGTCGTATTTGGCCTTGGCCTCGGTCGCGCGGGTCCGGGCCGCGACGAGCTGGGCGGTGTTGAGCGACAACTGCTCCTCGCTCAGCGAACGGCCGCCGACACCGACGATGTTGTTGGCTTCCTTGTATTTTTCCGCCTTCTCCTCGGCGACACGCAGGCGGTTGCGCAATTCCTCCAGGCGGCCGGTCAGGGCCGTGGTCGCGCGCTGCGCCGCCTCGGACCGGACCGCCGCCTGATCATCCAGATAGGCCTCGGCCAGGGCATTGGCGATCTTCGCCGCCTTGTCCGGATCCTGAGCCGTCGCGGAGATGTCGATGACGAAGGTGCGCTAGCCGCGGCGGACGCCCACCGTGCGGTCGAGCGCGGCGAGCGCATAGAGCGTCGCCTTCGGCGACGGGCCGGTATCGGCGCCCATGAGGCGGGCGAGGAAGCCGGCCGAGCCGCCCCCGAAATCGGGATCGCGGTCGAGGTTCAGGCGCTCGACGACGCGCGACTTGATGCTGTCGGAGACGATCACCCGCGCCTGACTTTCGAGATAGCCGGTGATCGAGGTCGGATCGCTGCCGACGGTATTGGGCGAGACGTCGTTCTGGAGCACGCGCAGATCACGCGGATCGATGAAGAGCTGCGCGGTCGAGACGTATTTCGGCGTCATCAGCAGCGCGGCAACGATCGCCAGCGCCAGACCGAGCAGCGCCATGAGCAGGATCAGCCCGCGCCGCGCCCAAAGCGTGCCGACGATCCAGACGGGGTCGGCAAGGCGGGCAAGCTGGGCAGGCATGACTGAGGCCGGCCGCTCGCGGCGGTCCTGCCTGTCCTGTGCTTCGCTCGCAGCCGGATCGGTCGTGAACATGACGCTACGCTTCACTGTCCCACATCACGCCGTACCGCGCCTGTAGCGCTCGAGCACGGCCATCATCGGCTTGGGCCGGTAATCGGCATCAAGCGGCAGGGGCCGGGCCCGGGCGCTGTCCTTGCGCGGGAAAGTTTCGTGAACCCATGAATAGCGGTCGGTCAGCCCCCAGGTGACGATCGCCTTCGGCCGCTTGGCCGAGACGACGGCATCGAGGAAGGTCGAGACCAGGGCGGCGGCGGTCTTGTCGCGTTTCGCGGCATCGGCCGGCAGCTTCCAGTCGATGACGTCGAGTTCGGTGATCTCGACATCGAGGTTGAGTTCGTCGAGCTCGCGCATGAAGCGCTGCAGGCCGTCCACGTCGATGCCCTTGTCGGCATAGAGATGGGCCTGCATGCCGACGCCATGGACCGGAATGCCCTTGTCCTTCAGGCGCCGGCAGATATCGAGCGCGACCTTGCGGCGCGCGGCGGCGCCGGGCACCGGCTCCTCGAAATGGAAATCATTGAGCACGAGCCTGGCCTTGGGATCGACCCGCGCCGCCGTGCGGAAGGCGATGTCGACATGCTCCGGCCCGAGCAGGCGCTGCCAGATGGTGTCGCGCCAGGGCCCGCCATCGGTCGGATCATATTTGATGACCTCGTTGACCACGTCCCAGGTCGCGATCTTGCCCTTGTAGCGGTCGACGACGATCTCGATGTGGTTGACGAGCTCGCGCTCGGCTTCGGCCCGCGTCGCCATCTCCCTCGCCCAGTTGGGCAGCGCCTCGCCCCAGAGCAGGGTATGGCCGCGCAGCGCCTTCCTGTTCGCCTGGGCGAAGGCCACGAGCTCGTCGGCGCCGGAGAAATCGAAGCGCGGCTGGTCGTGCCGCAAAGCCTCCCATTTCAGGTCGTTCATGGGGACGATGACGTCGCAATAGCGCTTCAGCGCATCGCGATAGCGCGGGTCGTCGCGGAAGGCGCCGATCTCCGCCGCCGAGCCGAAGGGAATCGGCCTGTTGGCCGCAAGGGCCGAACCGGTTTGGCCCATGGCACCGGCCACCAGGCAAGCCGAAGCGCCGCGCAGCACGCCGCGGCGCGTCGGCGACGCCTCATTCCGGTCCGTTTCAGCTTTCTGCTCGGTCAATCGGGACGCTTCCGTGTCGTTTAGGGTCGTTCAACGCCTCTGGGCTAAGAGGGATTCGTCACGCTGGACGCTCAAGGCACGCGCCGGGCCAGCCGCCGCGGAAACGGGTCAATGCTGCCGGATCGCACCACCATCTTCGCCTACCTCACCATCCTGAGCGGCTCCGCCGGCCGGCTCGTGATCTCCCTTGTCTACTTCCTCATCGTTGCGAATACGTTGACCCTCGGCGAATTCGGTCTGTTCGCCACGGCGTCCTCGACCGGGCTTATCCTGTCGCGGCTGCTCGCCTTCGGCTTCATCTCGCCGCTCTACCGCGTCGCCACCGTCAAGCCGCGCCTGCTGGGCGCCTACCTCTCGGGTTTCGCGGGTCTCTCGGCGCTATCACTGCCATTGATCGTCGCGGTCGCCGGCGCCGCCTATCTGCTGCTCTTCGCTGAGCGCCTGGCGCTCCTGCCCTTCGCGGTGATCATCGTCGCGGAGGTCCTGGGCTGGCGGCTCGTCGAGGTCGTCGCCATCGTCAATAACGGGCTCAGGCGCTTCCGGCAGGCGGCACTGCTGGTGATCATCGGCTCGGGTCTGCGGACGGTTGCAGCGCTGCTCTTCGCCGGTTTCGGCCATGCCAGCCTGGAAATCTGGGCCTTCGCCTATTGCGGGGCGACGATGGCAAGCGCCCTGATCGCGCTCCTCGCCTTCCTGCCGGCGGCGCGCTGGCGCTTCGTGCGCCAGCTCTATCCGCGCCGGATGGCGGATGCCGTCTTCGCCGGCGCGGCCGATATCGTGTTCTACGTCCAGTCCGAGCTCGACAAGCTGCTGGTGCTGGGCTTGGCCGGCGAGCGCACCGCCGGCCTTTATGCGATCGCGCTCCGGGTGATCGACCTCACCGCCATGCCGGTGCGCAGCTTCAACCAGATGCTGGTGCAGAAGATCATGAAGGATCGCGGCGTCGGGGGCTTCAGGCGGCTCGCGGCCTACGAAGCCGGGATCGCGCTGGTCTCGATCGCCGGGCTCGTCGCCGTCATCGTCGCACTCAAGCCCTTTCCGCATTTGCTCGGCCGCAACGTCTCGGAAGCGGCCTATCTGTTCGCGCCGATGCTGCTGGTCCCCGCCTTCCGCAACCTCGTCGAGTATCACGCCGAACTGCTCTATGCCCGCGAGCGCACCGGCTCGCGCATCGCGCTCCTGTGCCTGCTCACCGCCATCAAGGCCGGGCTGATCTCGCTGGTGATGACGCGGTTCCCGGAGGCCGGAGGCTGGGCTGCCTGGATGAATCTCGTCTTCGGCTTGGTTTATCTCGCCTCGGCCGGCTTCACCTACACGCTGCTGGCACAGGGACGCAGGCCGCTACGCTGAGGCCTGCCTCTCGAACAGGGCGCGGATGCGACCCAGCGGCTCGCCGATGAAGGACTGGATGCCGATGGCGACCTGCCAGGGTTCCAGAACCTCCTCGAAGGAGGCGAGCCGGTCCATCCCAGCGACATCCTCGCTGAACCAGTAGACCTTGCAGAGCTCGCGCGCATCCGGCCAGTGGCCGGCGGCCTCCAGCCCCAGAACGCGTTCGACGAAATAGCCATAGATCACGTATTCCGAGAACTGCCGGTCGCGCGCGATGGCGGAGACCCAGTCGCGCCCGCTGACGCTCTCGACATGGTCGAGCAGGGCCAGCACATGGTCGCGACGCCAGCTCACCAGGTTGTTGATGTAGTCCGGGCTCGGGAAGGACGGCGCATCGAGCCCGAGCAAGGTGGAGGCATGCTCGCACCAGGGGATATGACGCGCCATGTCGACCGTGATCGCATCGGGCTTGCGGTAGAGCCGGATCGCGCCCTCATCCGACAGGCTGGTCACATCGAAGGGCCGCACGAACAGCATGTCGGAATCGGCGAAGAGGATGACGTCCTCGGCGCCCGCCCGCGCCACCGCGAATTTCCGGAGCTGCTGGGCATGCCAGCCGCGCAATGGCGGGATGCCGCGGGACAGCGCCTGCACCCCGGTCCACAGCCGGCGCTTGCCGAGGCTCAACGGATCGGGCCGCGATTGCAGCCAGCCCGGTAGCAATTGCGATTCCGGCAGGATGCGGCGACGCGGCCCTTCGAGATCGCGGAAGAGCGGGACGTCGCGGTCTTCGATCAGGAGGTAATGGACGGCATGGCCGGAGACGAAGCGGTCGATGCTGGCGCAGAGCAGCCGGCAGCGCTCGATATCGCCCCTGTAGCTCGGCGTCGCCAGGGCAAAAGTTTCACTCAATTGGTTGGACTCACCCGCTCCGTCGGCCGCCAACAGCATATTGCCGGGCCATGCGCAGGATGAAAGCGGGATTTCCGAGGACGTAGCGGCGCCAGAGCCGGCGCGGCTCGAGCCAGAGCCGGTAGATCCATTCGAGCCTGATCTGGCGCACCAGTTCGGGCGCGCGCGGCACCTCGTCGGCGAAGAAGTCGAACAGCGCGCCGACGCCGGCCGCGACCGAGCCATGCTGCGGCCCGAGCTTGTCGGCGATGAAGCGCTCCTGAATCGGGTTGCCCATGGCGACCAAGAGCAGATCGGGACGCTGGACCTTCAGCCTGTCGAGCAGCGCCGTCTCTTCGTCGGCGGCGAAATAGCCGTGCGAGACGACACTGAACTGATGCATCGGATAGCGTTGCGTCAGATTGGCGACGGCGCGATCCGCCACGCCGGGCCGGCCACCGAGCAGGGCAACCCGCATCGGACGCCCGGCACGGGCGAAGAGGGTGGGGAAGAAATCCGTGCCGTTGAGATTGGCCGGGAAGGCCTTGCCGTAAAGCATCCAGCTGCCGAGATCGACGCCGATGCCGTCCGCCAGCACGAGGAAGGTCGACAGGCTGCGCTGCAGAGCCGGGTTGTCGGCCGCGACATTCACCAGATTGGCATTGCAGAAGGCGAGCTTCATGTGGCCGCCCGTCAGCACCGCATCCGTGACCTCGGCGATTGCCGTCTCGCGCTCCATCACGGCGATGCCGATGCCGCCGATATCGCGCTTGGCATAGCCCGGACGCTTGCGGCTCCTGCCTTCGCTGGCGATCGTGATGGCGGTTGCGGGCACGGTGCTCTCGGTCAGGGGCACGGTGGCCCAGTGCGAATGCCGTGATTGTCTTTGCCGTTTCAGTGCCTGGGTCAAGGCAAAGCCGGCTGAAAGGTGAATGGGTTATTCTCGCGATCCGCGAAGCCGCGTTAATGGCAATCCTCTTGCAGCAACAAGGCCTTGTCCCGAACCGGAACGATCATGCGGATGGCAGCGCCGGTCTCCGCCGGACGCCGTCCCGCCGCGATACAGACCCCGCCCGAACCGCCCCGATCCAGCACGCGACGACGGTCCTCGGGCACCGATCTTTCTGCAATCATCCTTAACGAAATGCATGGCGGGTCTGCGCATTCCTCAGAAGCCGCGATGCCCTCTGGCCGCTGCCAATCCGCCCGGCTAGGGTGACCCGCACAAAAATTCGAGAGGGCCGGGCATGAACCAAATCGATTTAAAGAAGCGCGTCGCCATCGTGACCGGCGGGGCGCAGGGCATCGGCCGCGCCGTCGCCGAACGCTTCGCCCAGAGCGGCGCGACCGTCGCGATCTGGGATGTCGACGCCGCGCTCGCAGCCAAGGCCGCGGCCGAGATCGGCCATGGCGCGATCGGTGTCGGCGTCGACGTAACCGATGCGGACGCCGTCCAGAAGGCGAGCGACGCGCTGGAAGCGCAGCATGGCAGCGTCGACATCCTCGTCACCAGCGCCGGTATCGCCGGGCCCAATCACAAGACCTGGGAATACCCGCTGGAAGACTGGGCCAAGGTCATGAAGCTCAATGTCGACGGCACGCTGCATTGCTGCCGCTCGGTGATCCCCGGCATGGTCAAGCGCAACTATGGCCGCATCGTCCTGGTCGCCTCGATCGCCGGCAAGGAGGGCAATCCCAACGCCTCCGCCTATTCCGCCTCGAAGGCGGCGGTGATCGCGCTGACGAAGTCGCTCGGCAAGGAGCTCGCCGACAAGGACATCGCCGTGAACTGCATCACGCCGGCGGCGGCGCGCACCCGCATCTTCGACCAGATGAGCGAGGAGCATATCGGCTACATGCTGGCGAAGATCCCGCGCGGGCGCTTCCTGCTGCCCGACGAGGTCGCCTCCATGGTCGCCTTCCTGGCCTCGGCCGAGAACAGCTTCACCACGGCCGGCGTGTTCGATCTCTCGGGCGGCCGCGCGACATACTGAAAATCGTGGCCCTATCCAACGTGTCGCCGTCATTCCGGGCTTGACCCGGAATCCATCGTAGGGCGCGTCACCCTTCGATGCATTCCGGGTCGGCGCAGCTTCACCGCTTGTCCGGAATGACGGCGCGCTATTGTCTCGCTCAGACATGCTCCCAGGCCTCCCAGCAATGCCGCTCCGGAGAAGCTGCTTGGCGAAATTGCCGGTCGCGGTTTTCGAAACCCTGATCTAGCTTGGCGGCATGACGCAGACGCTCCCCTCCGCCGCCGTCCTCGGCGCCCGTGCCTTTGCCGCGCTGGCCGGTCTCAATCGCTTCAGCGACGAGCCCGGCAAGCTGACGCGGCTCTATCTCTCGCCCGCGCACAAGCAGGCGGCGGAATGGGTCAAGGGCGCGATGGAGGTGGCAGGGCTCACCGCCTTCATCGACGCCGCCGGCTCCGTGCAGGGCCGGCGCGAAGGCACCGTACCGGGCGCGCCTGCCGTGCTGATCGGCTCGCATATCGACACGGTCAAGGATGGCGGCCGCTTCGACGGCAATCTCGGCGTCGTCGCCGGTATCCTTGCCGCACAGGCCCTTCGCGATGCCGGGATCAGCCTGCCCTTCCCGCTGGAGGTAGTCGGGTTCGGCGACGAGGAGAATGTTCGCTTTCCCACGCATCTCTCGACCTCGGAAGCGCTGGCCGGCGCCTATGACCCCGCCTGGCTGGAGGCGCGCGACAGCGAAGGCGTGAAGCTTGGCGAGGCGCTCGTCGCCTTCGGCGGCAATCCGGCTGGGATTCCGGCGCTCGCCCGCAAGCCTGGCTCGATCCAGGCCTATCTCGAAATCCATATCGAGCAGGGGCCGGTGCTGGAGGCGGAGAACGAGCCGGTCGGCATCGTCACCGCCATCAACGCGCAGAGCCGCGCGCAGGTGCGCGTCACCGGCGAGGCGGGACACGCCGGCACCGTGCCGATGGCGCTGCGCAAGGATGCGCTGACCGCCGCGGCCGAGATGGCTCTGGCGCTGGAGCAGATCGCGGGCGCGCATGAGCTCGCCGTCGGCACGGTCGGCGTGCTCAGGCCTGACCCCGGCGCGACCAATGTCGTTCCCGGCGCGGCCGCGTTCACCATCGATTTCCGCGCCCCGAAGGATGCGACGCTTGCGGCGATGGACGCGGAAATCCGCAAGCGTTTCGGCGAGATCGCGCAGCGGCGCGGCGTCGGGCTGGAGATCATCCCCTATGCCAAGGCCACGGCTGTGCCGATGGCGCCGAGGCTGCAGGATGCGCTGGCCGCCGGCATTGCCCGGACCGGCAGCAATCTCGCCGGCCGTCGCTTGCCTTCCGGCGCCGGGCACGACGCCATGGCAATCGCGGCGGTGGCGCCCGTTGCCATGCTCTTCGTCCGCAACGAGAAGGGCATCAGCCACTCGCCACTGGAGAATATGACCGAGGCCGATGCCGGCATCGCCATCCGCGTCCTCATCGAAACGATTCTGGAACTGGCCGGGCACTCACAGTAGAACGATTCCAGCCGCGACACCGCGCACCATTCCGCAAGCGGCCCGAAAGGCCTAGGAGAGGCGCGCCGCAGGAGGCTGGCCATGGATTTCGAGAACTTCTTCCGCCGGGAACTCGACGGATTGCGCAGCGAGGGCCGCTACCGCGTCTTCGCCGACCTTGAACGCCAGGCCGGCCGCTTCCCGATCGCGACCTATCATGGCGAGAGCGGCCCGCGTGACGTCACCGTCTGGTGCTCGAACGACTATCTCGGCATGGGCCAGCATCCCAAGGTGCTCGCCGCGATGCATCAGGCGCTCGACGGCAGCGGCGCCGGCGCCGGCGGCACCCGCAATATCGGCGGCACCAACCACTATCATGTCCTGCTGGAGCGCGAGCTCGCCGACCTGCACGGCAAGGAAGCCGCGCTGATCTTCAATTCTGGCTATGTCTCGAATTGGGCCTCGCTCTCGACGCTGGCCGCGCGCATTCCCGGCTGCATCGTGCTGACGGACGGGCTGAACCACGCCTCGATGATCGAGGGCATCCGCCATTCGCGCGCCGAGAAGCATATCTTCGCCCATAACGATCCCGCCGACCTGCGCCGCAAGCTCGCCGCGCTCGATCCGGCCCGGCCGAAGCTGATCGCCTTCGAGTCGGTCTATTCGATGGATGGCGACATCGCGCCGGTCCGCGAGTTCTGCGACATCGCCGACGAGTTCGGCGCGATGACCTATATCGACGAGGTCCATGCCGTCGGCCTCTATGGCGCGCGCGGCGGCGGCATCTCGGAGCGCGAGGGGCTGACCGACCGGCTCACCCTGATCCAGGGCACGCTGGCGAAATCCTATGGCGTGATCGGCGGTTACATCACCGGCTCGGCGGCGCTGTGCGACTTCATCCGCAGCTTTGCCTCGGGCTTCATCTTCTCCAGTTCGCTGCCGCCGGCCGTGGCGGCCGGTGCGATCGCCGCGATCCGCCATCTGAAGGACAGCTCCGCCGAGCGCGAGCGCCAGCAGGACCGCGTCGCGGCTTTGCGGACAAAGCTCGACCGGGCCGGCATCCCGCATCTCGCCAATCTCAGCCATATCGTGCCGGTAATGGTCGGCGAAGCGAAGGCCTGCAAGGCGATCAGCGACGAATTGCTGGCGCGCTTCGATATCTATGTCCAGCCGATCAACTACCCGACCGTGCCGCGCGGCACCGAGCGCCTGCGGATCACGCCATCGCCTTTCCATTCCGACGCCGATATCGACACGCTGGTGGCGGCGCTCAGTGCGATCTGGGCGCGGGACGGATTGAAGCGGGCGGCCTGAGGCTTTTCAGCCGCGCTTCGCCACGATCATCAGGACCGCCGAAAGCAGCGCGAAGACCGTCGCCAGTCCACCGAGGATCAGGGTTCCCATCCACAGGGACAGGAAGCCCTCGATCTCGGCCTTTTCCGGGGTCGCAGCGTCATAGAGCACGGTCACCCGGTCGCCCCTGCGATAGGCCGGCGGGCTCGTGCCCCATGAGGTCACGAAGGTAACGGACCGTCCCTGCGCCGTTTGAAAGCTCACGACCGGCCGATAGGTGGAATCTCCACCGCCGTGCCGCAGTTCGACCACGGTTCCGGCGGCGCGGTCGGCACGCGCCAGCAGCTTCTGGTTGTGACTGTAGATGAAGTAGCAGACCGTCGCGAGTATGACGGAAACGATGCCGAAAACGCAGCCGATGCGCCAGAACAGGAGCCGGCCATCCTGAGCCGGGCCCCCGAATTGCTGCTTCCTGCGGCTTTCGCCCATCCGCCCTCAGAGATTGAAGACGCGGTGGGGGACGAACTCGCCGTTCTGGACCGACCCCGTCGAGACCAGCGTTCCCGCGCAGGTCGCGTAGGCGGCCTCCAGCTCGATCGGGGCGCCGGCACCCCGCAGCAGGGCGCTCTGGCCGCGCTTGAGGCGGGCGGCGGCATCGCGATGGAGCACGATCTCGGGGATCAGCGTCAGCGCCGCCTTGACCGGCAGGAGAGCCGAGAGCGCGCTCTCGGGGCTCTCGCGCAAGGTCTCGACGCTTGCGGCCTCAGCGACCGTGAACGGGCCGACGCGGGTGCGCCGCAGATGCGCGACATGGCCGAGGCAGCCGAGCGCGAGGCCGAGATCGCGCGCGATGGCACGGACATACGTTCCCTTGCCGCATTCGGCCTCGAAGGTCGTGGTGGCACCGTCATGGCTGACGATGCGGAGCGCATCGATCTCGACGGGGCGCGCCTCCAGCTCGACCTCCTCGCCGTCGCGGGCGAGATCGTAGGCGCGCTCGCCGGCGATCTTGATGGCGGAGAATTTCGGCGGCGTCTGCAGGATCGTGCCGGTGAAGCGCGGCAGCAGGGCTGTGATCGCGGCTTCGTCGGGACGCTCGTCCGAAGTCGCGATGACGCTGCCCTCGGTATCGTCGGTATTGGTCTGCGTGCCCCAGGCGACGGTGAACTGATAGGCCTTGCGGCCATCCATGACGAAGGGAACCGTCTTGGTCGCCTCGCCCAGCGCGATCGGCAGCAGGCCCGAGGCCAGCGGGTCGAGCGTGCCGGCATGGCCGGCCTTCTTGGCACCGAAAGCGCGCTTGACCACGCTGACCGCATGCGTCGAGGTCATACCGATCGGCTTGTCGAGGATGACCCAGCCATGGACGTCGCGCTTCTTGGGGCGCGGCGCGGGGGTGGCTTCCTGGGCGGCTTCGGGGGCGTTCTCAGCGGTCATCGTCACGGTCGTCTTGGTGGTCCTGGTCGATCCTGAGGCGCTGGACCTGCGTGTCGCGGCGCACGGCCTCGGTGTCGAGCAGCGCGTCGATGCGCTCGGCCTCGGCGAAGCTCTCATCGGCGCGGAAGCGCAGGTCCGGCGCGTATTTCAGATTCACGCGATGGGCGATCTCGCCGCGCAGATAGCGCTTGTTGGCGTCGAGCGCCTTGAGCACCGGGGCGATGTCCAGCCCGCCGAGCGGCATGATGTAGCAGGTCGCGAGCTTGAGGTCCGGCGAGAGGCGCACCTCCGGCACGGTCACGACATGCTTCGCCAGCACGTCGTCATGAATGTCGCCGCGCGCCAGCATCTCGGCCAGCGCATGGCGGATCAGTTCGCCGACGCGCAATTGCCGCTGGGACGGGCCGGAAGGTTTTGCAGGTTTAGCCATGGTTCTCGTTTCTCCGGGATCGGACCGGACCAAACGTCCCGACGGGCCCTGCCCGCCGTCTCTTCAAAGATGAGGCGCTGGACGCGCTCTTCTCGTCACGAGATGGCCGGGCTCCGCCCGGCCATGACGCGCTGTTTCAGGAAGCGCAGCCCTCAGAGGCTGCGCTTGATCTCTTCGACGCGATAGCACTCGATGACGTCGCCGGCGCGCATGTCCTGGTAGTTCTCGAAGGCCATACCGCATTCCTGGCCGGCCACGACTTCCTTGGCATCGTCCTTGAAGCGCTTGAGCTGGCCGAGCTTGCCCTCGTGGACCACGACGTTGTCGCGGATCAGGCGGACATTGGCGCCGCGCTCGATCGTGCCGTCGGTGACGCGGCAGCCGGCGATCTTGCCGACCTTCGAGACGTTGAAGATCTCGAGGATCGTCGCGTTGCCGAGCATGGTCTCGCGCAGGGTCGGCGCCAGCAGGCCCGACATCGCATCCTTCACGTCATCCATGAGGTTATAGATGATGTTGTAGTAGCGGATCTCGACGCCGGCCCGGTCGGCCGCCTCGCGCGCTTCCTTGTGGGCGCGCACGTTGAAGCCGACGACCACCGCACCCGAAGCCTGGGCGAGCGTGACATCCGACTCGGTGATGGCGCCGACGCCCGAGGACAGCACGCGGGCACGCACCTCTTCGTTGCCGACTTTTTCAAGCGCTCCGACAATGGCTTCGACGGAACCCTGCACGTCGCCCTTGACGACGAGCGGGAACTCCTTGCGGCCGGCGCCTTCCTTGAGCTCGCGCATCATCTCGGCGAGCGAGCGGCCGGCGCCCGAAGCCGCGCCGCGGGCAGCGAGGCGGTCGCGACGCTGACGCTCGCGGTAATCGGTGATCTCGCGGGCACGGGCCTCGGACTCGACGACCGCGACGCGATCGCCGGCTTCGGGCGTGCCGTTGAAGCCGAGAACCTCGACCGGCATGGAGGGCGGAGCCTCCTTCACCTGCGCGCCGGTATCGGCGATCAGGGCGCGGACACGGCCCCATTCGGCACCCGCCACGATGATGTCGCCGGTGCGCAGCGTGCCGCGCTGGACGAGCACGGTGGCGACCGGACCGCGGCCGCGATCGAGCTTGGCCTCGATGACCGTACCTTCGGCGGCGCGATCGGGATTGGCCTTGAGATCGAGCAATTCGGCCTGAAGCGAGATCGCTTCGAGCAGCTTGTCGAGGTTGTGGCCGGTCTTGGCGGAGACCTCGACTTCCAGGGTCTCGCCGCCGAGCGTCTCGACCTGGATCTCGTATTGCAGCAGTTCGGCGCGCACGCGATCGGGGTTGGAATCGGCCTTGTCGACCTTGTTGATCGCGACGATCAGCGGCACGCCGGCCGCCTTGGCATGATGGATCGCCTCGGCCGTCTGCGGCATGACGCCGTCATCGGCTGCGACGACCAGCACGACGACGTCCGTCACCTTGGCGCCGCGGGCGCGCATCGCCGTGAAGGCGGCGTGGCCGGGCGTGTCGATGAAGGTCACCTGGGTGCCGAGCGGGGTCGTCACCTGATAGGCGCCGATATGCTGGGTGATGCCGCCGGCCTCGCCGGTGACGACCTTGGTCTTGCGGATCGCGTCGAGCAGCGAGGTCTTGCCGTGGTCGACATGGCCCATGATCGTCACGACCGCCGGGCGCGACTCCAGGGTCTCATCGGTATCCGGCGTGTCGAACAGGCCTTCCTCGACGTCGGATTCGGCGACACGCTTGACGGTGTGGCCCATTTCCTCGGCGATGAGCTGGGCGGTATCGGCATCGATCACGTCGGTGATCTTGTGCATCGCGCCCTGCTTCATCAGCAGGCGGATGACGTCGACGCCGCGCTCCGTCATGCGGTTCGCGAGTTCCTGGATGGTGATCGTCTCGGGGATGATCACCTCGCGCATC
>JAEWKP010000122.1 GCA_023393655.1 Pseudomonadota bacterium
CGCGCGCGCCTGTCGGACTGAGGCGCGGGGCCGCGGTTGCGGTTCCGGCCGGATGGAGCACCACGACGAGCTTAGCTAGAAGGGGAACGATGCAAGCCGATCGTGTCATCCAGACCATCGAGACCCATACCGGCGGCGAGCCGTTCCGGATCGTGACGAGCGGGCTGCCGCGGCTGCCCGGCAAGACGATCGTGCAGCGGCGCGACTGGGTCAAAAGCAACATCGACGATATCAGGCAGGCGCTGATCTTCGAGCCGCGCGGCCATGCCGACATGTATGCCGGCTACCTGACCGAGCCGGTCTCGCCCCAGGCCGATTTCGGCGTCATCTTCGTGCATAACGAAGGCTACAGCGACCATTGCGGCCACGGCGTCATCGCGCTAGCAACCGCGGCCGTCGAACTCGGTTGGGTCCAGCGCACCGAGCCGGAAACGCGGGTGGGGATCGACGCGCCCTGCGGCTTCATCGAGGCCTTCGTCGCCTGGGACGGCAGGCGCGCCACCAGCGTGCGCTTCGTGAACGTGCCGTCCTATCTGGTCCATCGCGATGTCAGCGTGGAGACGCCGACCTACGGCCGGGTCACCGGCGACATCGCCTTCGGCGGCGCCTTCTATTTCTATACCGATGGCCGCCCCTTCGGCCTGACGATCCGCCGGGAGAATGCCGAGGCTCTTATCCACTTCGGCGCCGAGGTGAAGGCAGCCGCCAACGCCGCCTTCCCGGTGGTTCATCCGGAAATCCCCGAGCTGAACCATATCTACGGCACGATCATCGATGGCGATCCGCTCGATCCCGAGGCGACGCAGGCCAATTGCTGCATCTTCGCCGACCGGCAGCTGGATCGCTCGCCGACAGGTTCAGGCACGGCCGGACGTACTGCTCTGCTCCATGCCAAGGGGCTGCTCAAGCCCGGCCAGATTCTGGTCAACGAATCCATCGTCGGCTCGGTCATGACGGGGCGGGTGCTGCAGGAGACCAGGCTCGGAGAGATCGACGCGGTCATCCCGGAAGTCTCCGGCAGTGCGCATCTCTGCGGCCAGGCGAGCTGGATCATCGATCGCGACGATCCGCTGCGGCACGGCTTCCTGCTGCGGTAGGGGGTTCGCTAGAGCGGCCCGAGATCGCGGACGATCAGGCTGTAGAGCGCCTGGGCGGCCGGGGTCAGCGTTTCGCCGCGCCGGCGGATTAGCGAGACCGGTCGGTCGACGACCGGGTCCACCAGCGGAATCTGCGCGAGATCGGGACGCAGATTCTCAACGAGCGATTCCACCAGGATCGCGATGCCCAGCCCTTCCGAGGCCAGCCCGATCGCGCTCGAGAAATACTCGACCACGAACTTGGTCTTCACCTCGATGCCCGAGCGCGACAACTGCGCCTCCATCAGCAGCCGGTTGCCGCTGCTGCCGCCGAGCGTGATCAGGTCGTGGCCGGCCAGGTCCGCCCAGGCGATGGTCTCGCGCCCCGCCAGCGGATGGTCGTTGCGGCAATAGACGACGAAAGGATCGCGGACCAGAATCTCGTTGTGCAGGTCCTGCTGGTTCGGCGGCTGGACATGCAGGCCGAACTCGGCCTGGCGTCGCCGCACCGCCTCGATGACCAGCGTGCTGGTTCGGTCGAGGATCTCGACACGGTTGTTCGGATGCCGCGTCGCATATTTACGCAGGATGCGCGGCAGGCGCCCGTACATCAGCGACGGGACCGAGGCGATCGTGATGTCGCCGGTCGAGAAACGCGACATCGTCTTCAGCCGCTCGAACGAACGGTCAACGGCGTCGAGCATGCGCTGTGCCTCCGGCAGGAATTCGCGGCCGATGCTTGTCAGCGCGACGGTCCGCGTCGTCCGATCGATCAGCTTCAACCCGACATGGGCCTCGAGCCGCTGGATGCGCCGCGTCAGACCGGTTTGCGTGACATGCAGCTTCTCGGCCGCCTTGTTGAAGCTGCCGAGCTCCGCGATCTGGATGAAGGCCTCGATGCCGTCGATTGGATGTTTCATGACAAAAGATCATTGATATATGTCATTATTTCAGCATACGAGCATAGGTCCGTTGGTCAATAGTGTTCCTGAAAGGCGCCCAACCGCTGCGAAGCGGGACGCGAGGCAGCCGTGAGGAAACGCAGAGATGACCGATACCAGTGCCCGCACTCGCGGCAGGCGCGTGCTCGTCACGCATGACCGTCTGGCCGAGAACGCCATCCAGCTTCTCAACGCGCATGACGTCGACGTCTTCTTCTCGCCGGCCTATGCGCCGAGCGAACAGGTCGCCCAGCGCGCAGCCGAACTGCAGGTCGATGCGTTGATCGTCCGCCAGGGCCGCGTCGACGAGGCGATCATCGCCGCTTCGCCCCGCCTGAAGGTCATCGCCAAGCACGGCGTCGGCGTCGACAATATCGATCTGCAGGCAGCCGCTTCGCGCGATATTCCGGTCATCCGTGCCATGGGCTCGAACTCGCGCGCCGTCGCCGAGCACACCATCGCGCTGGCCCTGACCCTGCTGAAGGACATCCCCCGCCTCGACATCGCCGTGAAGGCCGGCACCTGGCCGAAGCCGAGCTTCATCGGGCGCGACATCATCGGCACTGTCATCGGCCTCGTCGGCTTCGGCTCGATCGGCCAGCATGTCGCCCGGATGGCGCAGGGGCTCGGCATGACCGTCCTGCTGCACGACCCCCATGCCCGCGCGGCGATCGCGCAATTCGGCGGGGATTGCGAACGCGATCTCGACAGCCTCGTCGCGGAAGCCGACATCATCAGCCTGCATTGCCCGCTGACCAATGCCACGCGCGATCTGCTGGACGCGCGCCGGTTCGGCCTGATGAAGCCGAACGCGCTTGTGATAAACACGGCGCGCGGCGCCCTGATCAACGAGGCCGCTCTCTGCGCCGCACTGCTGGAAGGCCGGATCGCCGGCGCGGGCCTCGACAGTTTCGCGGTCGAGCCGCCGGCCGCGGACAGCCCGCTCTGGGCGCTGCCCAACCTGATCGCCACTCCGCATATCGCCGGCGTGACTGCGGGATCGGCCAAGACCATGGCCGAGATCGCCGCCCGGCACGTCATCGCCGTGCTCGATGGAGAAGAGCCGGATGCGGCCAGCCTCGCGAGGTTGACCGAACTCGCTGCCTGAAGATCCGGAGCAGATACCGGACGACCATAAACAAACGGGAGGAAGACCATGAAGATTGTCTACAAGGCGCTCGCCGCGCTCGCCATGACGGCGCTCGCGACGACGGCATCGGCGCAGCAATACCCGGAGAAGCCGATCCGGCTGGTCATTCCGTTCCCGCCGGGCGGCGGCACCGACGTCGTCGCGCGCGTCATCGGCCAGAAGCTCGGCGAGAGCACGGGCTGGACGCTGGTGGCCGATAACAAGCCGGGCAGCGGGGGCAGCGTCGGCCTGAGCCTCGCCGGCAAGGCTGCGCCGGATGGCTACACCATCGTCCTCGCCCAGAACGCCAACCTCGTCATCAACCCGATCCTCGGCAAGGCCAATTACGACCCAATCAAGGATTTCGTGCCGATCGGCCTTGTCGCTTCCGCGCCGCAGGTGCTGGTCGTCGCCAAGGACTCGCCACTGAAGACGGTCGAGGACCTGATCGCCGCCGCCAAGGCCAAGGACGGCAAGCTGACCTTCGCCTCGCCGGGCGTCGGGACCAGCTCGCACCTGGCCGGCGAACTCATCCAGCAGATTGCCGGCGTCAAGTTCCGCCATGTTCCCTACAAGGGCGCGGCCCAGGCCCTGCCGGACCTGCTCGGCGGACGCGTCGAGATCTACATCTCGTCGGTGCCTTCGGCGATGGTGCAGATCAAGGAAGGTGTGCTGCGCCCGATCGCGGTCTTCGCGACCAAGCGCGATGCCGACCTGCCGGATGTCCCGACCTTCGAGGAGAAGGGCCTGAAGAACTCCGAAGCCGTGACCTGGTGGGGCCTGGCGGCGCCGGCAGGCGTACCGGCGCCGATCGTCGCGCGTATCAACACCGAGCTCAACAAGGTGCTGAAGGACCCCGACACAAAGGCCAAGCTGCGCTCGGCCGGCGCCGAGGCGCTGGGCGGCAGCAGTGACGAGTTCGGCGCGCTGATCAAGTCCGACGTGCCGAAATGGACGGCAGTGATCAAGGCGGCCGACGTGAAGATCGCCAACTGAGCCGATGACGCGGATCGGGATACCGTAGTCTCTTGGCGGCGGTTTCCCGGCACGTCGCACCATCCATCCTGAAAGTCTGTGTCCCGGCGGCGCCATGCCGCGCCGCCCGGCATCACCGCGGACATCGGCCATGAAAACCAGCATCTTCAAGAACCAGGACGCCCTCGCCGGCCTGCTGTTCATGGGACTAGGGGCGCTCGGCTTCGCGATCGCGCTCGGCTACACGTTCGGCACGACGATCGACATGGGGCCGGGCCATTTCCCGCGCGTCCTCAGCCTCGTCCTGATCGGCTTCGGCATCCTCACCTTCGTCAGGGGGCTGCGTCGTTGCATGCCTGTCGAGGGCGGATGGGGCTGGCTGCCGCTTGCCCTGTTGAGCATCTCGCTCCTGCTCTTCGGCTTCCTGCTCGAGCGGGTCGGCCTGGTACCGGCGCTCGCCGCCTTGTTCTTCGTCTCGGCCCGTGCCGGCCATGAGTTCAGGGCGCGGGAAGTGCTCGTTCTGACCGCGGTGATGTCGGTCTTCGCCGCCGCTGTCTTCGTCTGGGGGCTGAAGCTGCCCTACAGCCTGTTCGCCTGGAATTTCTGAGCCATGGAGATCATCGATCACTTCGTGCTCGGCTTCGGCGTCGCCCTTTCGCTGCAGAACCTGGCCTATTGCTTCCTCGGCGTGCTGCTCGGCACCCTGATCGGCGTGCTGCCGGGCGTCGGCCCGCTGGTGACGATCTCGATGCTGCTGCCGATCACGTTCGGCCTGCCGCCGGTTTCCGCCGTCATCATGCTCTCCGGCATCTATTACGGCGCGCAATATGGCGGCTCGACCACGGCGATCCTGGTCAATTTGCCCGGCGAGACCTCGTCGGCCGTGACCTGCCTCGACGGCTACCAGATGGCGCGTCGCGGCCGGGCGGGCGCCGCGCTCGCGATCGCCGCGCTCTCCTCCTTCGTCGCCGGCTGCATCGGCACGCTCTTGATCGTCGCGCTCGGCGTGCCGCTGGCGAGCTGGGCCCTGCGCTTCGGCGCCGAGGATTATTTCGCCCTGATGGTGCTCGGCCTCATCGCCGCCTCGGTGCTGAGCCATGGCGACATGGTCAAGGCGCTCGCCATGGTCGTGGTCGGCCTGCTGATCGGCCTTGTCGGCACGGACGTAAACTCCGGCGTCGAGCGCTACACTTTCGGCCTGCCCGAGCTCGCCGACGGGATCGGCTTCACCGTGCTGGCCGTCGGCATGTTCGCGATCTCCGAGGTCGTCCTCAACCTGGAGCAGAAGGAGGCCCGCGAGGTCTTCACGAAGAACGTTGGCGGCCTGATGCCGAGCTGGAGCGACCTGAAGGCCTCGTTCCTGCCGACCTTGCGCGGCACCGCCATCGGCGCCTTCTTCGGCATCCTGCCGGGCACCGGCCCGTCGATCTCCTCCTTCTCCTCCTACATGCTGGAGAAGAAGCTGGCGAAGGACCCGTCCCGCTTCGGCCAGGGTGCGATTGAGGGCGTCGCTGCGCCGGAAGCCGCCAACAACGCGGCCGCGCAGACCGCCTTCATCCCGACGCTGACGCTCGGCATCCCCGGCAGTGCCACGATGGCGCTGATCCTCGGCGCGCTGATCATGAACGGCGTCCAGCCCGGTCCCACGGTGATGGCGCGCAACCCCGAACTGTTCTGGGGCGTCATCGCCAGCATGTTCATCGGCAACGCGCTGCTCGTCGCGCTGAACCTGCCGCTGGTCGGCCTCTGGGTGCGTATGCTCAGCATCCCCTATCGCTGGCTGTTCCCGGCGATCGTGATGTTCTGCGCGCTCGGCAATTACAGCCTCAACAACAGCGCGATCGACGTCTATCTCTGCGCGGCGATCGGCGTGCTCGGCTATGTGCTGGCCAAGCTGAAATGCCCGCCCGCCCCGCTGGTGCTCGGCTATGTGCTCGGCCCGATGATGGAAGAGAATATCCGCCGGGCGCTGCTGCTCTCGGAAGGCGATCTCTCGATCTTCGTGAAGAGCCCGATCAGCCTGACCTTCCTCGCCCTCTCGCTGCTGCTGCTCGTCAGCATGGCCCTGCCCGCCATCCGCCGCGGCAAGGCCCGCGTCGACCAGGAGGAGGCCGGCGCGCCCTGAGCGCGCCGGCGCAACCGCCCATTTCGCAGAACCTCATTCTCCCAGCCGCTGCGCCGTTTGGTTCACCGAACCGGCAAGCTGCAATCACCAAGGACGTCCCATGATCGGATTTCGCATCCTCAAGCGCACCCGCCAGGTCGAGGCCGAGCTCGTCGCGCGCTTCCGCACGGTTCCCGTCGCCAATGTCAGCGATTCGATGTCGCGCATGACCGCCGGCGGCGCTTCGCTGCGTCCGCTGCACCGCGGCGGCATGATGGCCGGCCCTGCGCTCACCGTGAAGACACGCCCCGGCGACAACCTGATGATCCACAAGGCGCTCGACCTCGCCGCTCCCGGTGATGTCATCGTCGTCGATGGCGGCGGCGATCTCACCAATGCGCTGATCGGCGAATTGATGATCGCCCATGCCCGCACGCGCGGCATCGCCGGCATCGTGCTCCATGGCGCCGTGCGCGACTCCGCCTGGATCCGCGAGAACGACCTGCCGATCTATGCTGCCGGCGTCAGCCATCGCGGCCCCTACAAGGACGGCCCCGGCGAGATCAATGTCCCGATCGCGATCGAAGGCATGGTGATCGAGCCGGGCGATCTCGTCATTGGCGATGATGACGGCATCCTCTGCGTGCCCATCGATCATGCCGAAGCGATCTATGCAGCCGCCCACAAGAAGCACGCGATGGAAGAAAAGAAGATGCAGGCGATCGAGCAAGGCAAGGACGATCGCAGCTGGATCGACGCGACGCTGACGCGCCTGGGCTGCGCCATCGAGGCGTGACCGCTGCGGAGGCCGCCAACCCTATCGCTTCAGCGCCGCCCGCAGATCCCTGACCTGTCCCGCCGTGACGGGCGGCGCGGCGTTGCCCCAGCTGTTGCGGACATAGGTCAGCACGTTTGCGACATCGGCATCGCCGAGATTCCAGCCGAAGGACGGCATGGCGGGTGTCGTCGGGCGGGCCGCGGTGGCGACCGCCTGGCTGCCCTGCAGCACGACGCGGATCAGCGAGGTCGGATCGGTGCTGTTGATCACCGGTGCCTTCGCCAGCGTCGCGAAGAGCGAGGCCTGTCCCGCGCCGGTCGAATTATGGCAGGCCGAGCAGCGGTCGAGATAGATCGCCTTGCCGGCGGCCATCGCGGGGTCGTTCGCCGCAATCGGCTGCGGGGCCGGCGCGCCATCGCCCTTGATCTCCTTGAGATAGGTCGCGACCGCCTGGAGATCGGCGTCCGCCCATTTGCTGGTCGACTGGGCGATCGCTTCCGCCATCGGCCCCGAGGCGATGTCGAAGCGGTTCGCGCCGGTCTTGAGATAGGCGACGATGTCGTCAGTCGACCAACTGCCGAGCCCCTTGTGCGGATCGCCCGTCAGGTTGGGGGCGTACCAGCTCTGGAGACTGCCGCCGCGTAAGGATTCGCCTGATTTGTCGGCGCCGGTCAGGCTCTTCGGCGTATGGCAGGTGCCGCAATGGCCGGCACCGTTAACGAGATAGGCGCCGCGATTCCAGGCGGTGGACTTCGCCGGATCGGGCTGGAATTCCTTCGGCGAGAAGTTGAGCCAGTTCCAGCCGATCATCGAGGCGCGGATGCTGAACGGGAAGGGCAATTGGTTCGAGACGACGTGGTTGATCACCGGCTCGACCTTCTGGAAATAGGCCCAGAGATCGGCGATGTCGGCGTCCTTCATCGTCGCATAGGCGGGATAGGGCATCGCCGGATAAAGCCGCTTGCCGCCCTTGCCGATACCCGTCTTCAGCGCGCTGCGGAAATCGGCATAGCTCCAGCTCCCGATGCCGGTCTCCGGGTCGGGCGTGATGTTCGGGGGCACCAGCGCACCGAAGGGCGTCTGCAATGGCAGGCCGCCGGCGAAAGGCTTGCCGCCCGGTCTGGTGTGGCAGGCGGAGCAATCCCCCAGGACAGCCTGGTAGCGGCCAGCCTCGATCCGGTCGAACAGGTCGGAGGCGATGCCCTTCGCCCCGAAGAGGGTGGCGGCCGCGAGGCCGGCGAGGAGCGCTGCCTTCTTCATGCTTCCACCAGCTTGCCGGGATTCCTGAGGTAGTGATTGCGGATCGCGTCCGAGGCCCAGTAGGCGAGCGCGCCGACCGGGCCGGTCGGGTTCTTGCCGGCGTTCTGCGGGAAGGCGGAGGCGCCGATGACGAAGACGTTCGGCACGTCCCAGGCCTGCAGATGGCGGTTGACCGCGCTGGTGCTCGGGTCCGTGCCCATGATCGCGCCGCCGGTGTTGTGGGTGCTCTGGTAGGGGACGGAATTCCAGCCCTTGCGCTGCTTGCCGACCACCGCCTGCTTGCCGCCGAGCGCGTCGGCGATCTCCTTCATGCGGTCGCTGACCCAGTTCGACATGCGGATGTCGTTGTCCGGGAAATCGAAGGTGATGCGCAGCAGCGGCCGGCCGAAGCGGTCCTTATAGGTCGGGTCGAGGTCGATATAGTTGCCGCGTGTCGCGTAGGAGGAGCCCTGCGACGAGAAGGCCAGCGTGTTGTTGTAGTATTGCTTCGTCGCCTTCTTCCAGGCTGTGCCCCAGCGCGGTGTGCCGGGCGGCACCGGCCGGTACTGGATCGGGCGGCCATTGGTCGGGATGCAGTTGATGCCGGCGCCGCCGACGAAGTCCAGCGGGCCATGGTCGAAGGCGTCGCCATTATAGTCGTCGAGCGACTGGCCGAGCGCGCCAGCCGCGATGAACGGATTCATGTGCTTGCCTTCGAAGAAGACCTGCGTGCCGGCATTGGTCTGGTAGCAGTAATTGCGCCCGACCACGCCTTCGCCGCTCGCCGGGTCATAAGGCTTGCCGATGCCGGAGAGCAGCATCAGGCGGACATTGAACAGCCCATAGGCATTGAGCAGGACGAGATCGGCCGGCTGCTCGAAGGTTTCGCCGTTGACGTCGATATAGGTGACGCCGGTCGCGCTCTTGCCGTCGGGCGAGAGGTTGATCTTCAGCACCTCGCATTCGGTGCGCGCCTCGAAATTCGACTTGCGCATCAGGACCGGCAGCACGGTCGTATGCGCGCTCGACTTCGAGTAGTTGGCGCAGCCGAAGCGCTCGCAGAAGCCGCAAGCCGTGCACTGGCCCATCGCTATGCCCAGTGGGTTGACGTAAGGCCCGGAGAGATTGGCCGAGGGCGTCGGGAAGGGGTGCAGCCCCTTCGAGCGCGCCGCTTCCGCGAAGAGGGTCGGCGCATAGGTCATCTGCATCGGCGGCAGCGGGTAGTCGCGCTTGCGCGGCCCTTCGAAGGGGTTGCCGCCCTGCTGGATCGCGCCGTTGAGGTTCCCGGCCTAGCCGGAGATGCCGCTGAGATATTCGAAGCGGTCGAAGGCGCTCTCCATCTCGTCATATGTGACGCCCCAGTCCTGAATCTGGAGCTCGGAGAGCCGGTCCGCGCCGTAGCGTTCGGTCAGATGGGTCTTCAGCGCGAAATCGCTCGGGAAGAAGCGCCAGGTATGGCCGTTCCAGTGCGTGCCGGCGCCGCCGACGCCGGTGCCGGGCAGGAATGAGCCGTAGTCGCGCATCGGTAGCGCCGTCTGCGAGACGTTGTTGCGCATCGTCATGGCTTCCTGCGCCGGCTGCAGGAACAGGTCCTTGCGCACGGCGTAGCGCAGTTCGTCGGGGGCATAGGCGACGTTGAAATCGGTCGCCGTGTCGCGCCAGGGGCCGCGCTCAATCGCGACGACGTCGAGGCCGGCATCGGTCAGTTCATGCGCCAGGATCGAGCCGGTCCAGCCGAGCCCGACGATCACGACATCCTTGCGGGGGAGTTTCCGGGCCATGTCTCAGTTCCCGCCTGCCTTGTCGCCGGTCTTCCATTCCGGCCGCCCCGCGATCGACAGGGGCGGCAGGGGGAAGGGCTGGTTATGCGCGGTGATGTAGTCGCGGTAATCGTAGCGGGCGCCGGGGAAGCCGATGAACTTCCAGCCGGCCATGTCCTTGTTGCCGCCATAGATCGGGTCGGCGAAGAAGCCTTCCATCGTGTTCTGCAGCACGAGGTTGAAGAAGCCGGCGGCCGGCTTGTAATCGACCTTGCCGGCCTCGAAATCCTTCAAGGCCTGATCCTGCTCGGCGGGGGCGAGGTCGAAGAAGCTCTTTCCGGAAAACTGCGCCTGCGCGTGCTTGTTCAGCGCCGCAAGGCCGTCCCGGTAGCGCGCAACCGGCGTCTCGGCGCCCTGGTAGCCTTGCGTCGGCAAACCGGCGACGAAGGGGCCCTGCATATAGAGCCGGTCCGATGAGCCGTAGCTGCCGGCGAGCTGGCGGTCGATGAAGCTTGCGCAGCCCGCATCCTTGCCGCCGATGCTGAGTTCGTCAGCCGGGATCAGCCGGTCGACGATCGCCTCGACGGTGCGGGCTTCATCCGGCGTCAGCACATACCAGCGCCCGCCGGGCAAAGGCTCCGGCGGCAGGGCTGCAAAGGGCTTCCACGGCAGGGTGCCGGAATGCTCGGCGGCGCGGGCGCGGGGAGCCGAGGCGATCAGGAAGAGCAGGGCGGTGGAGGACAGGAAACGGCGACGGCTGAAAGAGACGGTGGGCGGCATCGGGCTGCCTTTTCGATCGGCACGTGCCGGGAGTTGCCGGCCTCGCTGTCGGCAGGCTCTGCCTCGGATTGGGCCGGATCAATCCGAAAGCCCGCGCAGCTGCCATGCTCCACGAACATGGAACAATTCCAAAGTATGGCTGTGGCTGCCGGGCGCAGGGAGAGGAGTGGCGGGCGGTTCAATCAACCGCTGGCCGAGAGGGCCTCGGCCTTGACTCTCCGGCCTGATCCGCGCCAGATTTTTGCGAGCCGACTATCCCGCCGGGGTGGGCGGCATTCTCAGTTTCCGCGCCGCGCGCGGGCGGTGGGCCTCAAGGTGAAACCCACAGTCGAAGCGTATACGGTCGCCATGCCGTGGTACGAGCGCGATGATTTCACCCGGCTCTGGGAGCTGGCCCATGACCGCGATCAGATGCCCTCGGATTACGAGACCTGGCATCAAAATGCGGTGGCTGTGATGAATACCTGGCTCGCGCGGGGCCGCGCGCTGGAGATCGTCACGATCAAGCCGGCTGAATTCCTTGCCTGGCTCGAGGAGACCGGATTGCCGAACACCGCGGAAACGCGTCGGAAATATGTCGAGTTCCGCGCGGGCGCCCACTGCCACGACGTCGCCTAGGGCAGGCGACCGGTCGCCCGTTCTGCCCCGGCCCGTGCGGCCGCTCTCTTAGGAGCCGCGCGCGGCGAGGTAATGGTCGAGGCTCGCGCGGGTTCCGGACTGCCAGAGGCGCTGCAGCGCCAGCGTGAAGGCCTCGCGGAAGCGCTGGCTGGTCCCGAGGTCGCCATAGACATCCTGCATCGCAAGCCAGGCTTCGGGCGCTTGCCGGGCCTGCCGGGCCTGTGTCGTTAGCCGCGACCAGTTCGGGTCATTGGGCGCGATCGCCTGCCCGCTCTCGGTCTCGCCATGGCAGTAGCGGCACCACAGCGCGCTGACGAGCGCGAGGCCGTCGATCGGGCGGCTGCCCTGCAAGGCATCGCGCAATGTCGGCAGGATGAATTTCGGCTGGCGGTTGGAGCCGTCGAGGCAGAGCCGGCGGACCGTGTCGCCGATCTTCGGATTGGCGAAGCGCCGCTCGATGGTCCGCTTGTAGTCAGTGAGATCGGTGTCCGGCACCGGGGGGACGACGGGAATGACTTCGTCGTCGAGCAGGGCCGAGAGGAAGCGGGCGATCTGCGCGTCCTGCATCGCCTCATGGACGAAATGGATGTCGAGCAGACCGGCGGGATAGGCGATCGCTGCGTGGCCGCCATTGAGAATGCGGATCTTCATCAGTTCGAACGGTGCGACATTGGCGACGAACTGCACGCCGACCTCTTCGAGGCGCGGGCGGCCGGCCGGGAAATGGTCCTCCAGCACCCATTGCCGGAAATCTTCGCAGAAGACCGGGCGGCTGTCGGCGATCCCGAAATCCTCGCGCAATGACTGGCGCTCGCGCTCCGAGGTCGCCGGGGTGATGCGGTCGACCATGCCATTGGGAAAGGCGACGCTCTCGCGAATCCAGCTTGCGTCGTTGCGGTCGATGAGATCGACCAGCCCGGCGACGGCATCCGCGGTGACATGGCCGTTGCCCGGAAGGTTGTCGCAGGACATCACCGTGAAGGGCGGCAGGCCGGCGGCGCGCCGCTTCAGCAGTCCGGCGGCGATCAACCCGAAGGCGGTCTTCGGGGATGCGAGACGATCCGCTGCATCGGCGACGATATCGGGATGGCCGGGATCGAAGCCCTGTGTCGCCGGGTCGATATAATAGCCGCCTTCGGTGACGGTCAGCGAGACGATCCGCGTGCTGGGATCGATGAGGCGCGCGATGATCGCGGCCGTATCGCCCGGCGCGACGAAGTCGATCATCGCGCCGGTGACGCGCGCTTGAGAGCGCCCGGCCTCCTGCGTCACGACCGTGGTCAGGAAATCCTGTGCAGCGAGATCCCCGCCCATTTCGGCATCGCTCTCACGCACGCCCGTGCCGACGATCGCCCAGTCATGGTCGTGTCCTCGCTCGAAGAGTTCGTCGAGGTAGGCGGCCTGATGGGCGCGGTGGAAATTGCCGACGCCGATATGGACGATGCCGGGGCTCAGCTCGCTCCGCCCATAGCCAGGAATGCCGATCGAAGGCGGAAGCTGGTCAAGCGTTACCAGCGACAGGTGCACTGCCATCGCTCACCCCTTCCGTGCGGCGCGCAGCATCAAGGCGAGGTCGGGGCGGTCGCTGGTGATCTGCGAGATCGGCTGGCCGAGCCAGAAATCGAGTTCGCGCACGGTGTTGGGCACCCAGGCGCCGAGCTTGTCGCGCCCGACGATACCGACGGCGCGGTCGACGCAGAGCCGCAGCAGCGACTGCTCGACGGCGATGATGCAGCCGAGATCGACGAAGCGCTGCAGGGTGCGATCGACGCCGCCGAAGGCCTCGCAGGAGCGGCGATCGACCGAGGCGAGCCGGCGCATATGCGGCGCCTTTGTCCGGATCTCCTCGATCACCTCCGGTACAAAGCAGGTCAGCACCACGCGGGACGTCATCTTGCGGGCCTCGACCAGCGCGATGACCTTGTCGAGCAGGCCGGGATAGGGATTGCCGAAGGCATTCATCTTCATTTCGATCTCGAGTTCGATCCCGGTCGGGCCGAAGACATCGAGGACGTCCGGCAAGGTCGGGATCGTCTCGCCCAGCGTGTCGTCGAGTGTCACCTTGGCCAGCGCTGCCCGTGAGAGATGCGCGACCGGCCCCTTGTGGTCGGTGGTGCGCTCGAGCAGCGGGTCGTGGATCACCATGATCTCGCCGTCGCTGGAGAGGTGCACGTCGAGCTCGACGGCATCGACGCCGAGACCGCAGACGTTGCGGAAGCCGCTCAGGCTGTTCTCCGCCCAGATGTTGCGCGCGCCGCGATGACCGATGATCCGCATGTCGATGAGCCCTGCTTGCCTGTTGGCGGGTTATTCGCCGGCTATTTGCCGCTGTCCACCAGGCCCTTCACGAACCAGCGCTGGAGGACGAGGATGACGAGGGTCGGCGGCAGCATCGTCAGGAAGGCCGCGTTCATCAGGAGATGCCAGGTCGGCAGCGAGTCGCTCTGCGGCATCAGCTTCTTCAGGCCGATCACGGCGTTGGCCATGGCGGGCTCCGTGGTGAGCAGCAGCGGCCAGAGATACTGGTTCCATCCCATCAGGAAGAGGATGATCGCCAGCGCCACGATGTTCGAGCGCGAGAGCGGCAGCAGGATCAGCCGGAAGAACTGCCAGGGCGTGGCGCCGTCGATGCGCGCGGCCTCGCAGAGCTCGTCCGGGATCGTGAGAAAGAACTGGCGGAACAGGAAGGTCGCCGTGGCTGATGCGATCAGCGGCAGGATCAGGCCGGAATAGGTGTTGACCAGGTTCCAGTCGAGACCGACCAGCGTCTGGATACCGAGCCAGGAGCCGAGGATGTTGAGCGGCAGCGCGACATTCGCGGCGGATTCATAGGTCGGCACGATGCGCACCTCGATCGGCAGCATCAGCGACATGAAGATCAGCCAGAAGGCCGTCATCCGGAAGGGGAAGCGGAAATAGGTGACGGCGAAGGCTGCGATCACCGAGACCGCGAGCTTCCCGATGGTGATGCCCGAGGCGATGATGAAGGAGTTGAGCAGCAGCCGGCCGAAATTCGCGCTGCTCAGCACGGTCTGCATGTTCGTGAAGAACTGGTCGCCGGGCAGCCAGGACATCGGTACCTGCATGATGCCGGCCTGCGAGAGCGAGCCGGTGACGAAGACGAAATAGATCGGCAGGCAGACGAGAGCCGCGCCCACCAGCAGGATCAGGTGGCAGAGGGCGTCGATGACGGGAGTGCGCTCGTTCATCGGCTCAGAGGCTGCTATGGCCCATGGAAGCGATTTGACGCTGGCGATTTTGCGCGAATGCAAGGAGTTCGAGGACGCAAGCCTTCCGGCTTGCTACGAAGAACGACACGGCAGTCGCGCAAAAGCGCCGCGCCCTGCGGGTGAGGTGAAAACGCTGGAACTGCAGCGTCGCACCGCTTGCCGATACGGACGTATCGGCGGCGCGATGCTCCTCCCATCTCCAGCGTTTTGACCTCATCACATCGCTTCCATGGCCCATAGCAGCCTCTAAACGCTGTAGTTCACGCGGCGCTCCACGAAGCGGAACTGCGCGAAGGTCAGGAACAGCGCGAGTGCCATCAGCACCACGGATTGCGCCGCCGATGAGCCGAGGTCGAGTGTGACGAAGCCATCCTGATAGACCTTGTAGACGAGGATCGAGGTGGCGCCGGCAGGGCCGCCACGCGTGGTCGCATCGATGATGGCGAAGGTCTCGAACAGCCCGTAGACGAAGTTGATCACGATCAGGAAGAACAGCGTCGGCATGATCATCGGCAGCGAGATGCGCAGGAAGCGCTGGACCGGCCCGGCGCCATCGAGATAGGCGGATTCGAGGATCGACTGCGGCACCGACATCAGCGCTGCGACGAGGAAGATGTAGTTGTAGCAGATGTGCTTCCACGACGCGGCCATGACCACCAGCGCGAGCGCGTGCCAGGAGTTGCGGTTCGGATCCCAGTCCAGCCCCATCCCCTGCAGCATTTGCGCGACGGGGCCGACGCGGGGATTGAACAGGAAAGCGAGCATGATGCCGGCGATCGCGGGCGCGATTGCATAGGGCAGCAGCAGCACGGTGCGATAGGCGCCGCGCCCGCGCAGGATGTGGTTCGAGGCGAAGGCGAGCAGCAGCGCGACCGACAGCGTCAGCACGTTCTGCGCGAGCGTGAAGATCAGCGTCACCTGCGCCGAGGACCAGTAGACGCCGCTGCGAAACAGCCGCTCGAAATTCTGGAAGCCGACCCATTGCGTGGTGGCGCCGAACGGGTCCGTCAGCTGGAAAGCCTGGATCAGCGCCCTGATCGAGGGGATAAAGAAGAACAGCAGCAGGATGAAGAGCTGCGGCGCGAGCAGCCAGAACGGCAAGCGCCATTCCTTGAAATGGGCGCGCTTCAGCCCGCTTTCGGCCTGACCATCGCCGGCCCCCTTCAGGAGCAGCCGCCGGAACGGCCAGCGGAGACGAGAGCCTCCGCCAGCCGCCACGGGAAGGGTAGCCGTATTATTTCTTGCCGGCATTGAGCTGCTCGTAGCGGCGCAGCACCTCGTTGCCGCGCGAGACCGCATCGTCGAGCGCCTGCTGCACCGGCTTCTTGCCGAGGAAGGCGGCCGAGACCTCCTCCATGATCCCGACATTGATCTGGTTGCTGTTGCCGATGCGGAAGCCGAGCGAATTGTCGCTGGGCGTGCCGCGCATCAACTGCACCACGGCGATCTCGCGGGTCGGGTTCTTCTGGTAGTAGCCCTGCGCCTTGGCGGCTTCATAGGCCGCGGTGGTGACCGGGACATAGCCTGTCGCCTGGTGCCACCAGACCTGCGTGTCGGTCTTGGCGAGGAAGTCGTAGAAGGCTGCTACCGCCTTGTACTTCTCCGGCGTGTGACCCTTCAGGGTCCAGAGCGCGGCACCGCCGATGACGCTGTTCCGGGGCGTGACGCCCTGCTCATAAGGCAATTCGGTCGCGCTCCAGTCGAATTTCGCCGCGGCGACGACCGCGGCATGCGAGGCGGTCGAGGCGATGATCGTCGAGCATTCGCCGGAGGTGAAGAGCTGGATCGGGATGATGCCCTGGCCGGCGAGCTGCATCACGTTGGACGAGACCAGCCGCTTCATGCGCTCGACCTGGCCGACGAGCTTGCCCTTGTTGAAGACGAAGCTGGTGTCGAGACCGTCCATGCCGTTGCGCTTGGTCGCGTACGGGATGTCATTCACCGCGCTGTAGTTTTCGAGGAAGCTCCACTCGTAGTCGCCGGGCAGCACCATCGCGCATTTCGAGACGCCCTTGGCCTTGATGGCGTCGAGCTGCGGTTCGAGTTCCTGCCAGGTCGCGCCGGGCTTGTCGAAGCCGGCGGCTTTGAAGTGGTCGCGGTTGTAGAACAGGATCGGCGTCGAGGAGTTGAACGGCATCGCCTGCAGCTTGCCGCCGATCGTGTAGTAGCTGACCACCGGAGCGATGAACTTGGAGGCGTCGACCGGGTGTCCCTGCTGTTCCATCAGCTCGGCGGTCGGGATGATGGCGCCGGAATTGACCATCGTCAGGAAGGATCGCTCGTTCGACTGGACAATCTCGGGCTGGCGCTTGGCCCGGTAGGCCGCGATCGTGCCGTTCAGGACCTCGTCGTAATTACCCTTGGCGATCGCCTTGACGACGTAGTCCTTCTGCGAGTCGTTGAACTTCTTGACGAGATCGTCAACGCGCTCGCCGAGCGCGCCGCTCATCGCGTGCCAGAACTCGATTTCGGTCGCGGCCTGCGCTGAGCTGAGCCCCGCCAACAGCAGAGCGCCCGCGCCCGCCAAGGCGCCATAGATAGGTCGCATGTCAAAGCCTCCCTCATCCGGTTTCTGCGAGCATATGCTCTTTCTTGAAGCATATGCTCGCACACTGGCTTGTTATGTCAACCGTTGGTGACGGGCGGATGACAGTCGTGCGCGATCGCTCGCGGGCACGCGGGTTGGGATGCAGGTTGATGGGTGGCGTCAGTCCGCGAGGAGGGCGCGGGCGGTGTCCTCGTCCGTGACGAGGCCGTTGACGATCTTGCCGGTCAATGCGGCGCGCAATGGCGCCACCTTGGCGGAGCCCTGGCCGATGCAGATGCGCAGGCGAGCGCTGCCAGGTTCGGGCGGCACGCTGGTGACGCGCAGATTGGTGCCCCGTTCGAGGAAGCGGCCTTCAGCGTCGAAGACCCAGCCGGTCACCTCGCCGACGGCGCCGTGGCGGACCATGTCGAGCAATTCGCTGCGCGTCATGAAGCCGTCGCGATACAGGACGGCGTCCTCGCCGATCTGGCTGATGCCCATCATCCAGAGGTCGGCCTCGCCGGCGATGGCGCGGATGCGCCGGACCGATTCGATCTCGATGAGCTGGGCGCGCTCCTCGGGACTCGACACATAAAGCGGCAGCGGCATCGGGAAATGCTGGGCCTTGGTGATTTCGGCGAGCTTGACCAGCGTGTCGAAAGGGCTGGCCGAGCCGTCCGGCGAGATCGTGCCGACCAGCGAGACCAGGCGATGCAGCGGGCAGGACATCGGCGGCACGCGCTCGATGCTGGCGCGCATCGAGCGACCGGTGCCGAGCGCCATGACCAGGGATTTGCGCGAGCGCAGCCAGCGCTCGATCAGCACGCCGCCCAGCGCGGCGATGCCGGCTGCGCCGGTTTCCGCCGAGCCGTCGGACGGGGCGACATCGCAATGCAGCAGTTCGAAGCGATCCCGCAGTCGGGCAGCGAGGTCCATGCAGGTGCTGATCGGATGGTTCATCCGGAAGCTGATCAGCCCCTCGCTGCGGCAGAGCGAGACGAGGCGCTGCGCCGCGGGGCGCGAGATGTTCAGGATCTGCGCGATATCGTCCTGGGTGCGGCCGGCGATATAGTAGAGCCAGCCGGCGCGGGCGGCGTCTTCGAGGCGGGTGCTGTCGTTCTCGGCCATCGGACCCGTCAGGTGGCGGCCGGCGCGAGCGTGAGCTCCCGCCAGGATTCGAAGAGGCGGTCGGCCCCGGCGGCGAGAAGCGCCTGCCGCTGGTCCAATACGGCAAAATGGCTGCCGGCAGCGAGGCCATAGGCGGTCATGCCCGCGGCCTTTGCGGCGGCGACGCCGCTGACGCTGTCCTCGACCACCAGGCAGCGATCGGGCGCGACGCCGCGCTCACTGGCCGCCAGCAGGAAGAGATCGGGTGCCGGCTTGCCGCGCTTGACGCGCGTCGTGCTGAAGATCCGTCCTTCGAAGAGGTCCCAGAGGCCGGTCTGGCGCAGGCAGATCTCGATGCGCTCCTCATCGCTGGACGAGGCCACGCAATAATCGCTGCCGAACGCCGCGACGGCGTCGCGGACGCCCTCGACCGGCTGGAGGTCGCTTTTGAACGAAGCGAAAAGCTGCGCCCGCCAATCCCGCGTGAAGTCAGCCGAGGCCTGGCGGCCGGTCATTCTCTCGTAATCCTCGACGACTGCGCTGGCCGGCCGGCCGAGATAGCGGCGCATGACCGTCTCCAGATCATAGCCGGGGTCGAAAGGCGAGAGAATATCGACCAGCGTCCGGCAGCTGATGGTTTCGCTGTCGACGAGCACGCCGTCGCAATCGAGGATGACGAGGTCGAAGGGCAGGTGCGGAGCGAGCATAAGGCAACAGTTGATTTGAGCGAATGCTCACATGAAGAGCATCCGTCCGGTCTTCTGTCAAACTCTACCCGCTCAGTGCAGCATGCGGCTGACCTCCGCGGTGCGCCGCCAGATGGCATGGCGCTCCGCATAGGCCGCTGCCCTGGCAGGATGCGGCGTGAACACGTCCGCTTCGCCTGATGGCGGCGTGCAGACGGCTTCGGGGCTTTCACCGGTACAGGCCAGGCGGGCGAGGCGCGCGGCTCCGAAAGCGGCACCGGCTTCGGCCCGACGGTAGCGCCTGAGCGGCAGGTTTAGCACGTCGGCCAGGATCGACAGCCACGCCCCCGACCGCGCGCCGCCGCCGATGGCCATGGTCTCTCCGATCGGTGAGGCGTTGGACTCCAGAGCCTCCTTGCCATCCTTGAAGGCAAAGGCGACGCCTTCCAGCACCGCCTGGGTCATGGCCCTGCGGTCGGTGTCGTGGCCGAGACCAGCGAAAACGCCACGCAATTGCGGATCGTTATGCGGCGTGCGCTCGCCGGAGAGATACGGCGTGAACAGCACGGGCGAGGGGCGCTCGATCTGTGCGCCGAGCTCGCCCAGCAGCGCAGCTTCGGGTTGCCCGGAGACAGCGGCCCACCAGCTCAGGCTGGCGGCGACCGAGAGATGGACCGACATCTGGTGCCAGCGTTCCGGCAAGGCATGGCAGAAGGCATGGACAGCGCTGCCGGCACGCGGTTCGAACCCCGCCGTCGTGCGCCAGAGTACGCCGGATGTGCCGAGCGACAGGAAGCAGCTATCGGGTGCGACGGCGCCCAGCCCGATCGCTCCGGCCGCATTGTCGCCTGCGCCGCCCGCGAAGAGGGGTGGAGCGTCGAAGCCGAGTTCTTGGCTGAGTTCGGGGCGCATGCGGCCGGCGGGCTGCGAGCCTTCTACGAGCGCAGGCATGTGGCTGCGGTCGAGCCCGGTCGCAGCCAGCATGCGGTTCGACCAGTCGCGGCGGCCGGTATCGAGCCAGAGTGTGCCGGAGGCGTCGGACATCTCCTCGATCGCCTCACCGGTGAAGACGAGCCGGAGATAGGCTTTCGGAAGCAGGACTTTGCGGGTGCGCTGGAAGATGTCGGGCTCGTGCTTGCGTACCCAGAGGAGCTTGGGCGCGGTGAAGCCGGGCATCGTGATATTGCCGGTGATGGTGCGGGACTTGGGCGCGATCGCTTCGAACTCGGCACATTCAGCCGCCGCGCGACCGTCGTTCCAGAGAATGCACGGGCGTAACGGCTGATCGCGCTCGTCGAGCAGGACCGCGCCATGCATCTGGCCGGAGAGGCCGATGCCGATGCAGCGACGGAAATCCTCGGGGGCGGCATCCTTCAGGCGGCGCAGCACCTCCAGCGTGGCGGAGATCCAGTCGGCAGGGCCCTGCTCGGACCAGAACGGCGACGGGCGAGACACGGCCAGCTCCCGTGTCGCCGTGGCGAGCACGCTCTGTCGGTCGTCGACCAGCACGGCCTTGACCGAGGATGTCCCGAGATCGATGCCGATGAAGCTCACATCAGGACCTGTGGCTTGGGTTCAGCGCGGTTCTTGGGGCAGGCCGCCCGGATAGATCATGCTCTTGACCATACCAGCTTCGTTGGCGGCATGGCGGCGGAAGGCAGCCGGTCCCTCGGCGAGCGGGAAACGGTGGCTCACGACTGCCTCGACATCGACCTTGCCCAGCGCCACGAGTTCGATCGCGCGCGGATAGACATGGCCCATCCGGCGCGAGAACTTGATGTTCAGGCCGCGCCTGCGCGCTTCCGCGGCGGGAATCACGTAGGTGTCGCCATCGGGAATGCCGACCAGCACGACGCGGCCGCCGATGCGGGCGGCGCGGATGGCGTCGCGGAACCCTTCGGGGGCATTGGTCGCCTCGATCACCAGCGGCAGGCCCTCGCCTTTCGTCCATTCCGCGATGTCGGCGACGCTGGCGCCGGCCTTGCTCGCGCCGAGCTTGAGTGCGAGCTCTCGCCTATGTGGCTGCGGATCGCAGGCGAGGATCTCGCCGACGCCGGCCGTCCGCAGTACCTGCAGGATCAGCAGCCCGATCGGGCCGCAGCCGATCAGCGCCACGCGTTCGAGCAGGCGCGGCTTGGCCAGGTCCACCGCATGGATCGCGACGCCGAGCGGTTCGAGCATCACCGCCTCGCTCGGCGAGAAGGTCTCGGGCACCGCGACGACCTGCGATGTCGGCACCCAGATCCGCTCCGTCATCGCCCCGTCATGCGGGGGCGCGCCGATGAAGACGACCTCGGGACAGAGATTGGGATGGCCGCTCCGGCAATGCTCGCAATGGCCGCAGGCCTGGTTGGGATCGACGGCGACGAGCGCGCCGCGCGTCAGGCCGAGCTCCGGCAGGTCCTCGGTCAGCCAGCCGCTGAACTCGTGGCCGGGGACGAAGGGCGTGGCGATCACGGCCGAGCCGATGCCGCCATCCTTGTAATAGTGCAGGTCGCTGCCGCAGAGCCCGACGGCGGCGACGTCGAGCAAGGTCTCGCCCGGCGCCCCCTCGCGGAGATTGAACGGAGCGATGCGTGCATCGCCTGCGGCGTGGAGGAAGACGGCATGGGACATGGAAGTCGGCGCTCGTTTCGCGGAAGGCCTTCGACAAATGTATTTTGTGATTTACATTGGTTTGCGTCAAGCGCGAAACCGCATGGACTCTGCACGTTGTGGGAGAGCCCGAAAGCGATGTAAGCCAGCTTCGAAGCCCCCGCCCACCGCCGCGCCCTGGCGCAGGCGGCTCCCATCGCATCAGGATATCGCCATGCCGGAGGAACCGCAGACGCAAGTTCGAGCTGCCTGGCTCTATTACATGGAAGGGCTGACGCAGGCGGAGATCGCGGAACGGCTGAAGATGACGCGGTTGCGCGTCAATCGGCTGCTGGTCGAGGCGCGCAGCAGCGGGCTGGTCAATATCACCATCAACTCGCGGCTCGAAAACTGCGTCCGGCTCGAACGTGCGCTGATGGCGCAATTCGGCTTGAAGGACGCGATCGTCGTGCCGAGCCCCGCTGATCCCGACCAGATCGCGGTGCAGATCGGCAAGGCGGCCGGGGAGTTCGTTTCGCGCATCGTCGAGGAGAGGCCCAGCGGCATCTTCGGTGTCGGCTGGGGCGGGACGCTTCGGGAAACCATCCGCCATATCCGCGCCGGGCAGTATCGCGACCTTGCCGTGACCTCGATGATGGGCGGGCTGACCTATGGCATCGAGATCAACACCTTTGAAATCGCCAGCCGCTTCGCCCGGCTCTGGCAGGCCGAGTGCCATTATCTGGCGGCGCCGATCTATGCCGGCACGCCGCAGTCGCGCGATACGATCCTGGCGCAGGATGTGTTCGAGACCGCCTTCGCCCGGATCAGGGCGACCGATGTCGCGATCCTCAGCGCGGGTGACCTGAGCGAGCGTTCGTTATTGGTGCGCTACGGGCTGCCGGGCGATGTCGGCGCCACGGAACTGGCGGAAGCCGGCGCGGTCGGCGACATGCTCGGCCAGTTCATCGATCGCAGCGGCCAGGCTATCGCGCATCCGCTCAATCGTCGCGCCATCGCCTTGCCTCTCGACGCCTTGCGCCGGATCCCAACCGTGATCCTCGCCTCTGGCGGAACCAACAAGGCCGAGGTCATCGCAGCCACGCTGCGGGGCAAGCTCGCATCGGTGCTGATCACGGATGAAGACGCGGCAGCGGCCGTGCTGGAGCACGCGGCGTTCGCCTGATGGTCGTGCCTCAGGCGTTGCGGATCGCCTGCAGCAATTCCTCGTGGATCAGGCCGTTGGTGACGACCTTCTCCAGGTCCTCGTCGCGCGAGTCCCGGCCGTCGACCGTCGTCACCCGGCCGCCCGCCGCCCGCACCAGCGGCATCGCGGCGGCATGCGAGACGATATCGGCCTTGAGACCGATGAAGGCGTCGAGCCGCCCGGCCGCCACCAGCGACATCTCCAGCCCGCCGGAGACGATGACCCGTACGCCCCGGCACAGTCCGGAGAGGCGGCGGATCACGTCGCTGGTCCGGTTGGCGTCCTCGGTGCTGTAATGCGAGGTCAGGCAGATCGAGACGACTGCATCACTCAGGCGACGGGTGGCCGAAACGCGCGCCGGCCGGCCATCGACCGTCGCGATGCCGCCCTCCGCGAAGCGCGCGGAAAGCCCTGCGAGTGGCGCATGGGTCAGGCCAAGCACGGTGCGGCCCTGTTCCTGATAGGCCAGGGTGACGGAAAACCAGGGCAGGCCGGAGGCGTAGTTCACCGTGCCGTCGAGCGGGTCGATGATCCAGCGCGGTGCCGCTTCCGAGCCGGAGAAACCGGCCTCTTCCGAGAGGATCGCCGCCTCCGGCGTCAGGGCGCGCAGGCCGTCGATGACGAGGCGTTCGGAGGCGAGGTCGGCAGCCGTGACCACATCGTTCAATTCCTTGCGGGTGACGCCGAGCTCGGCGCCCTGCATCTGCACGAGCACTTCGCCGGCCTGGCGCGCAAGCGCGCCGGCCTGATCGAGCAGAGCAAGAAGGCGGGGTTCGGTCATGAGGCAGGCACCGTCTGCGGCTTTCCGGGATAGGCGGGATCGAGCACGAAATCCCGGCGCGGTCCATAGTCGCCGATCGGCTGGAGATGGCTGACCAGACCGAGACCGGGCTTCCAGACATGGAGCGCCAGCGCGGGGGGCTCCATCACGAATTTGTTCTCGGTGCCGGGCCTGAGATCGAGCGCGACCTGATGGGCGGTGCCCGGCACGACATAGCCGATGGTGCCGGCAAAGCGCAGCTGGATCGGCCGGTGATAATGGCCGCAAAGCACGCGCTCGATCTCGGGGTGGTCGGCGATCAGTTTGGCAAAGCTCGGCGAGACCTTGCAGGGCATGATGTCCATGCCGTCGACCCCGACGGGGAAGGGCGGGTGATGCATGAAGATGACGGTCGGCTTGCCCTGCCCCTGCGCAAGTTGCCCTGCGAGCCAGGCCTCGCGTTCGGCACAAATCTCGCCGCCATCCTCGCCGGCGACGACGGTGTCGAGCCCGATCAGGCGCACCGGAAAGTCGTCGACGACGTAATGCAGGAAACCAGCCTGCGGTAGATAGGGCTGATCGGGACGCAACTCACGCGCGAAGCTGTCGCGGCGGTCGTGGTTGCCGGGAATGACATAGACCGGCATCGGCAGGCGCCGCAGCGCCGCGCGGACGATGCCGTACTCCTCCGGCAGGCCGCAATCGGAGAGGTCTCCGGTGACCAGCACGCAATCGGGCTGCGGTTCCAGCTTCAGAATTTCATCCACGGCGCGTTCGATCGCCGGGTTGGTCTCGACGAGGCCATAGGCAGGGTTGCCATGGGGGCGGGCATGAAAGTCGCTGAGCTGGGCGATGATCATCGCAGGAAACGTCCGGTCGTGGGAAAGGGAAGCCGCCCGGTCGGAACCGGGCGGCGAGGCAGCGCGGCAGCACCGCCGGTCACTTCATCAGGGCTTCGGTCTCGGACACCATCCGCTCGATGCCAGCCTTGGGCTGGATCTCGCCGCGCATCACGCCGGCGACCACCTCGCGCTGCTGGCGCCAGATGCGCACCGAATTGCCGCCCGGATATCCCTGCCAGGGCGAAGCGCGGTTGACCTGCCCGTTGATGGTCCGGAAATTGGCGTTCGCCTTGTAGAACGAGCCTAGGAACGCGTCTTCGCCGGTCCGCAGGTTGGTCGGCATGTAGCCCGAGGTCTCGACGACGATCTTCTGCGCTTCGGGGCCGGTGACGAACTTCACGAACTCCCAGGCGGCCTTCTGCTTGGCCGGATCCTTGGCCGTGATGATCGCGGCGTTGCCCCCGGTCGGTAGCGTGCCCTTGGCCTTGTCGTCGATCGGAAAGAGCGCAGTCTTCAGCGTGAAGCGATCGCCGACCAGATCGGTGACCTGGCGGAGCCGGGCCGGGGTGTCGAAGAAGATGCCGATCTTGCCGGCGATGAATTGCTGGCGCGACTGGTCCCAGTCGATCAGCGGCATGCCGGCTTCGGTAACGAAGCTGCGCAGGGTCGCAAGCGCCTTCAGGCCGACATCGCCGCCGAAGGCGACCTTCTTGCCGCTGGCATCGAGCAGGGTATGGCCGCCTTGCTGGATGATGCCGCGCCAGAGCCAGTCATCCGGCCAGTCATGAATGTTGTAGGCAAGCCCGGCCGTGTCGCCGCTGTTGATCTTCTTGGCGAGCGCGACCGTGTCGGCCCAGTTGTCGGGCATCTTGTCGGGGTCGCCGCCAGCCTTCTTCACCAGATCCGCATTGAGATACATCAGCGGCGTCGAGGCGTTGAAGGCCAGGCCAGCTTGCTTGCCCGCGACCTGCCCGAGCGAGAGCAGGGCAGCGGAATAGTTGGCCTTGCGCCAGGCTTCCGGCTCGGCCTTGAGCAGCGGGCCGAGATCGACGACCTGCTTGCGTTTGTCGAGGGTCTCGACGAGCTCGGCCAGCAGGTGGAAGCCGGAATAATAGACGTCCGGCAATTGGCTGGTCACCGACGAGCGCAGCATCGCCTGATGGCCTTCGTCATAGCTCGCGGCCGGCGCCCGGAAATTGATCTTGATGTCCGGGTGCTTCTTCATGAATTCCGCGGCGATCGGCTCGTGGAACTTGGCGAAGGCCGGGAAGGCGTAGAGCACGTCGAGCGTGACCTGCGCCTTCGCGGTCGTCGAGGCAATGAGGGTCAATGCCGCCGCGGCCAACGCATTTCCGTATTTCTTCGAAATGCGGAAATGCGCCTGGCTGTCGTTGGATCGCATTTTCTTCACGCGAACCGGTCCCCACTTCGCTCGAAAATGCTCCAAGGCTTTGCCGAGAGGTTTCATGCGTGATCTCCTTGGCATGGACAGCGGTGCTGTCGGGTTGCAGTTACTTCAGGCCTGAACTCTTGGCGGGGTGGGTGGCCGCAGGGCCGTTACTTCACCCCGGTCATGGTGATGCCGTCGATGAACCGGCGACGGGCGATGAGGAAGGCGATGACCAGCGGCGCGGTCAGGATCGTCGCAGCGGCGGTCAGCGCGCCGTAGTTCGACCCGGTCTCGGCATCGGCGAAGAACATCATGCCGAGCGGGGGCGGCGCGAGCTTGGCGTCGGAGATGACGATCAGCGGCCAGTAGAGGTCGTTCCAGTGCGCCACGGCCGAGAACACCGAGAAGGCGGCGATCGCCGGCCAGGCGCTCGGCGTGACGATGCGCCAGACGATCTCGAACTCGCTCATGCCGTCGAGCCGGGCAGCGTTGATGATGTCGTCGGGAAAGCTGCGGAAGAACTGGCGGAACAGGAAGATGGCGAAGACCGAGAGGAAGAACGGCACCATCATCGAGAAATAGGTGTTGAGCAGCCCGAGCTGGGCGAGTGCGATGTAGAGCGGCATAGCCGGCACCTGCACAGGAATGCACAGCCCGAGCAGCACCAGCACGAAGAGCGTGTTGCGGCCGGGAAAGTCGAGCTTCGCCAGCGCATAGGCGCACGGGATCGCGACGAGGAGCTGCACGATCAGGATGCCGCCGCAGAGGATGACGCCGTTCAGCGCGAAGCGCAGCAGCGGCGCCTTCTCCATGGCGAAACCATAGTTCTGCAGGCCGTAGAACTGTTTCGGCCAGAGCGATATCTCGGCGCTGAAGATCTCGGCCGGCGGCTTGATCGAGGTCACCAGCATCCAGACGAAGGGCGCCAGCATGAAGATCGCGCCGGCGATCAGCACGCCATGGACCAGCGCCATGGTCACGAAGCGGCGCAGCACCGAATGGACAGGCGTGACCGTGGTGGCTGGGAGCGCGAGATCGGTCATCAGTAGTGCACCTTCTTGTCGAGGGCGAAGGTCTGCACGGCCGAGAAGACGAGAATGAAGGCGAGGAAGATGAAGGTCAGCGCCGCGGCATAGCCGGTGTGGAAATACTGAAAGCCCTCGAGATAGATGTTGTAGAGCAGCACCTCGGTGGAGCCGACCGGACCGCCGCGCGTCATCACCGCCACCGTGTCGAAGATCTTGAAGGCGGTGATCATCGTCGTGACCAGGACGAACATCGTCGTCGGCCCGAGCAGCGGCCAGGTGATGGTCAGGAAACGGTCGATCCCGCTGGAGCAGCCGTCGATGTCGGCGGCCTCGTAGAGATCGCGCGGGATCGCGGTCAGCCCGGCGAGGAACAGGATCATATTGAAGCCGATGAGCTGCCAGATGCCGATCACGGCGAGCGTCGCCAGCGCGGTCGAGGGCTCGCTGAGGAAGGCGATCGGGCCGATGCCCAGCCATTTCAGCAGCCCGTTGACCGGGCCGAGCGAGGGATGGAGCAGGAACTGCCAGACCGTCGCCATCGCGATCAGCGTCGAGGTCACCGGCAGGAAATAGACCACCTCGTAGAAGGAGCGCGTGCGCTTGCGCCGGTGCACCAGCACGGCGATCAGCAATGCGCCGAAGACGCCGCCGGGTACGACGATAGCGACATAGAGAAGCGTATTGACCAGGGAGCGCCGGATGATCGGATCGGCCAGCGCCTTCTGGAAATTCGTCAGCCCGATCCAGTCCATGTCGACACCGCCGAACTCGTAGTTCGTGAGGCTGAGACAGAGCAGGACGGCGAGCGGGATCAGGATCGTCAGCAGCAGCAGAACGAAGGCGGGCAGGGCGAAGCCGAGCCCGGTGACGCGCTCGATCCAGAGCCTGCGGCGCGCGGCGGGAGCAAAGTCGGCTGACGATGTGAGAGCGAGGGTCATGTGCCGGCCCTCAGCGGCACGACCGAGCCGGTGGCTGTGCCCTTGCCCTGCAATTCGATGCGCTCGCCATCGGCGGCGAAGATGTGGGCGGCGGCCTCGTCGAAGCCGAGCGTGACCTCGGAGGCCTCGTTCACGCCGGCGGCTGCCGCTGGCGTCGCGCGCATGGTCACGCCGGTTGCATCGCGCCCGGCCAGGTCGAAATGCAGGATATATTCGGAGCCGAGATTCTCCTTGCGCCGCAGGCGGGCCGAGAACCAGGCCCGGCCGTTGCCGCCGGGCTCGCCCTGGACCAGCGAGAGCGCCTCGGAACGGATACCGAGCGTCACCGCCTGCCCCGATGCGAGCGGGACGGCGAGCGCCAGCGGCCGGCCGAAGAGTTCGAGGCGCCCGCCCTGCGCGACCGCCGCCGGCAGCAGGTTGATCGCCGGGCTGCCGATGAACTGCGCGACCTTGAGCGAGGCCGGCTTCTCGTAGAGCTGCGAGGGGGTGCCGAGTTGCAGAACGGAGCCTGAATCCATCATCGCGACGCGGTCGGACATCGTCATCGCCTCGACCTGGTCGTGCGTGACATAGATGAAGGTCGCGCCGAGGCGCTTGTGCAATTCGGCCAGCTCCGTGCGCATATGGACGCGCAGCTTGGCGTCGAGATTGGAGAGCGGCTCGTCCATCAGGAAGACGTCGGGATTGCGCACCATGGCGCGCCCGAGCGCGACGCGCTGACGCTGTCCGCCGGAGAGCTGGGCGGGTTTGCGCGCCAGCAGATGATCGAGCTGGAGTTGCGCCGCGACCGCCGTGACATCGGCCTCGATCCCGCGCATCACGCTGCGGCGCTGGGCGGAGAGCTGCCGCAGCAGCGGCAGGCGCTGCCAGAGCTTGAGCCGCGACATCGTCAGCGGCAAGGCGATATTCGCTCCCACGCTCATATGCGGATAGAGCGCATAGGACTGGAACACCATCGCGACGCGCCGCTCATGCGGACGCAGATGGTCGACGCGATTGCCACCGATCGCGACGCTGCCGGCGTCGTGCTGCTCGAGCCCGGCGATGATCCGGATCAGCGTCGATTTTCCGCAGCCGGAGGGGCCGACAAGGGTCAGGAACTCGCCATCGGCGATATCGAGATCGATGCCGCCGAGAACCTTCGTCGGTCCGAAGGACTTGGCGATCGAGGAGAGTGCGACCTTGGCCATGGCGTTCGCCTTTCTTTCGGCCCTCTGGGCTCGTCATTGGGCGTGTCTTGGTTGGGCATGTCTTGCCCGGACCGGGACCTTGGCCAGCGAGTGCTCGCGCACCTTGTACGAGATCTTCTCGTTGCGCAGGTCGGGCGCCCGCAGGCGGCCGGGGAAGGCGTCTCAGGCCGCATGCGGCGGGTAGACCTCGTGGATCACGTCGTCGATCCAGAGTGTCTTCAGCGTGGGGATCTCGTGGATCTCAGCCGCGAAATCCCGTCCGTCGAAGGCGTAGGAGACGGCGCCGAGCGTCGTCGTGCCGGCCATGCCGGGCTGCAATTCGGGGCCGACGACGAAACCGGAGGACGGCCCCCAGATGTAGCGCGTGCCGGCGAGCGTGAAATCATGGGCGCGGTGCAGGTGTCCACTGGCGACGAAGGCGACCTCGTGACGACTGACGAGATCGAGCAGATGCGCGCGCGGCCGCGGCGGAACGCTCCAATAGCCCATGTCGCCCTCGTCAGGCGCCTCGATGAAGAGCGGACGGTGCAGGAACCAGCCCAGGCGGCGGCCCTGCGCTTCGGCGATCTGCCGGTCGAGCCAGGCGAGCTGGCGGGCTTCCTCGGCCTCGTCGCTGCCGAAGAGCATCGAATTGAGACCGATCAGCCGCCAGTCTTCGAGGTCCCTCGCCCAGAAATCCTCGCCGATATGCTCGCGCCAGCGCGCGAGGCGGGCGTCGTTCACCGGCTGATGCGGATGGTAGGCTTCGCCGACATCGTGGTTGCCGGGGATGCTGAGCACGGGCATGTCCAGCGCATCGAGCAGGGCCCGGCAATGCCGCATGTCCTCGCCGACATCCGCGCCATCGACGGTGACGTCGCCGGTATGGATGACGAGGTCCGGGGCGCTGGCCGCAAGCCACGCTGTCAAGGGTTCCCAATTGCCGGCGAAATGCCGCTTGGTTGGGCTCAGATGGGTGTCGGAAATCTGAACGACCCGCTGCATGTTCCCTCCAGAATTCGCCACTTCACCGGGCGACCGTCTATCCCCGGCGCGAGCGGGGGGCAGCGGCTTTGCCTTGGATCATACAAATGAATGTTTGATGACACAATTGTATTTTTGGTGTTCACGGCCTCCTTCGCGGTAAAGAATATTGCCGGCTATAGATCTGTGCTTTGCGGCAGGATCACGAGGGCGCGGATCGTGACGTTGCGCGGGCGGGTCAGCATGAAATGCACGGCTTCCGCCACCTCCTCGGCCTCGATCAGGCCGCCGCGGGCGCGTTCGGCATCGAGCTTCTCCTGCGGCCAGTCGGCGATCAGGGCGGTCACCACCGGGCCCGGCAGCACGGCGCCGACGCGCAGGCCATGCGGGATGACCTGGCGGCGCAGCGTGTGGACGAAGGCCTGCACCGCATGTTTCGAGGCGGTGTAGACCGGTTCCCAGACGACCGGGACGATACCTGCCACCGAACTGGTGACGAGGATGTCCCCGGTCTTGCGGGCGATCATATGTGGCAGCACGGCATGGATGCTGCGGAAGACCGCGTTGACGTTGAGGTTCAGCATGCGGTCCCAGGCATCGGGATCACCCTCGCTGACCGGCCCGCCGACATAGGAGCCGGCATTGGCATGGAAGATGTCGAGCAGGCCGGCCTTGTCGAGGATCGCGGGCAGCATGCCGGCCACGGAACCGGGATCGGTCAGGTCGATGACGAGCGGAACGGCATTGGAGCCGAGCGGTTCGCAGGCCCGCGCCAGCGCCTCGCCGTCGCGATCGACCAGGATGACGCGCACGCCGGCGGCGAGCAGGCGCTTCGCACAGGCGAGGCCGATCCCCGAGGCGGCTCCGGTGATCGCTGCGGTCTTTCCGGTCAGGTCCTGGGTCACGACGAGGTCTCCGATAGAGCTTGATGGTGCGCCGGCCGCATGAGCGCGCTGGCTGTGCGGGCCGCCAGCTGCAGCGTTTCGAAAGCAGCGAGGCGACGGGCATGCAGGTCGGCGATGCTGCTGCCGGCCGGGGCGAAGACAGCCGCGCCCGGTGCCATCCCGGTCATGGCCTCGCCGAGGCCGGGAAACGCTTTCGCGGCGGTCGCCGCGAGCATGGCCGAGCCGAGCAGGACGGGATCGACCTCGTCGGGCGCCAGCAGCGGCAATCCGGAACAGTCCGCCAGCAATTGCCGGATCAGGGGATGGCGCCCGGCGCCGCCGCTGAGCACGATCGCCTCGATGGTCGCGCCCTTGGCGCGGCTGGCCTCGATGATCTGGCGCAGGCCGTAGCCGATGCCGGTGAGCCCTGCGACATAGAGCGCGACGAGATGGTCGAGATCGCGCTCCATGCCGAGTCCGGCGATCACGGCGCGCGCCTGCGGATCGGCATGAGGCGAGCGGTTGCCAAGAAAATCCGGCACGACGATGATCTCGCCGGCGATGCGGACGGCCTCCGAGGGCGAGGCGGCATGTCGGCTTGCCTGCGCCGCGAGCCAATCGGGCAAGGAGAGCCCTTCAGCTTCGGCAAGGCGCTGCGCCTCGGGCGCCGCCGGGTGGAAGCCGATCAATTGCTCGATGGCGGCGCCGGCGCCGGATTGCCCGCCCTCGCTCAGCCAGAGGCCCGGCGCCATCGCCGAGAAGTAGGGTCCCCAGATGCCGGGGATGAAGACCGGCTCGGCACTGCTCGCCATGGTGCAGGCCGAGGTGCCGAAGACATACGCCATGCGGGTCAGCGCGGTGCCATGTGGGGAGCGCGCGCCGACCGAGCCGACGCCGCCGGCATGGGCGTCGATCAGCCCGGCCGCGCCGGCGGTGCCGGGCTTCAGGTCAAGCTCGGCGGCAGCCTGTTCGGTGAGCCCATTGCCGAGGGCCGTGCCGCCCGGAACGATCTCGGTGCCGACGCGGTTGAAACCGTCATCCGCGAGATCACCGAGGCCGATCTGGCGGAAATAGCTCTCATCCCAGCGCCCTTCATGGCCGAGATAGGTCCATTTGCAGGTGACCGTGCAGGTCGAACGTGCCAGCGAGCCAGTGGTGCGCCAGGTCAGGAAATCCGGCAGGTCGAAGAACTGCCAGGCGGCGTCATAGGTCGCCGGCAGATGTTCCTTGAGCCAGAGCAGCTTCGGCGTTTCCATCTCCGGCGAGATCGTGCCGCCGACATAGGCGAGGACGGGATGCTTGGTCGTGTTGATGCGCTCGGTCTGGTCGAGCGCGCGGTGATCCATCCAGACGATGATGTCGCGGCTGGCATCGCCATGGGCCCCGACGGGGAGAGGTTTTCCGCCCGGTCCGAGCACGACCAGCGAACAGGTCGCGTCGAAGCCGATCCCGGCGATGTCGTCCGGCTGAAGCCTGGCTTCCGCCACCGCCTCGCGGACGCTGGCACAGACCGCCCGCCAGATATCCACGCTCGATTGCTCGGTGATGTCGGGGCCATCGCGATAGAGCGCGATATCGCGCTTCGCCGTCGCGAGCATGCGCCCTTGCTTGTCGAAGATGCCGGCCCGGGCGCTGCCGGTGCCGACATCGATGCCGATGAAATGGCCGGCCATGTCAGGCGGCGGCGCGGTTCGGCGGCCCGGCGCGGGTGCCGTCGGGATTGCGCAGGTAGACGCCGCGCTCGAGCTGCTGGCGGCGCAGTTCCCCGACATCGATATCGGCCGGCGGCCGGTTGCCGCGCACCGAGATCTTGGCGGCGCGGCCGGCGGCCTCGCCCATCGCCATGCAGGTCGCCATGACGCGGATCGCGCCCATCGCCTCATGCGTCGCGGAGATGCTGCGTCCTGCCACCAGTAGATTGCCGATCTTCTGCGGCACAAGCGAGCGATAGGGAATGTCGTAGCAGTCGCCGCACCAGATCAGCGTGCAGCCATCGTCGGACGGGCGGTGAATGTCGATCGGGTAGCTCGCAACCGCGATCGCGTCGTCGAAATGCGTGCAGGCGAGCACGTCTTCCTGCGTCATCACGTACTGGCCGAGGATGCGGCGCGTCTCACGGATGCCGAGGAAGGGCGCGGTCTTGGTGAAATAGGCCTTCTCGAAGCCCGGCACGTAATTGACGAGATAGGTGACGATGTCGTCGATCTGGGCGCGGCCCTCGATCTCGCCCTTGGTCAGGCTGCGCGCGTCGGTGCCGTCGGTGCCCTTGACGCGGGTCATGTTGATCCAGACCTCGCCCTTCTTCAGGCCGGTGATGATGATGGTGCGCTCGTTGGGGATCTGCAGGCCGCGCTCGGCCTTGGCCTTGGCCATCAGCTCGCGCATGCCGACGACGATGAACTGGTGGTTCTGGCCGAAATACTCGGCCGGGATGAAGTCGGTGAGATAGGTCCGCGCCGCCGGCGGCGCATTGGCGATCGAGAGGCGCAGCGCATCGGTATCGACGCCGGCGAGGCAGAACATCAGCGTCGGCGGCTGCATGCCGCCATGCTCGTTGCCCTTTTCGGTCGGCACGCCGGCGCTGTAGGCGACGTCCGCATCGCCGCTGCAGTCGATCACGACTTTGGCGAGGATCGCGGTGCGGCCGCTCTTGCTCTCGGTGATGACGCCCTGGATCGTGTCGTTCTCGACCAGCGCTCCGGCGAAGAAGGTGTAGAACAGCACGTCGACGCCGGCTTCCGTCAGCATCTCCAGCGCGACCGTCTTCACGGCTTCAGGTTCGACCAGCGTGATGCCCATGTGGAGCGGGCAGGGCCGGTGTTCGCTCGCGCCCTGGCGCTCCCGGCGCAGGCGCTCGATGAATTTCTGCGGCAGCCCGTCGATGATCTGGTTGCCCTTCTGGCCGAGGAAGCCGAGCACCGGCAGGCCGATCGTCATGTTGCCGCCGACGAAGCTGCGGCTCTCGATCAGCCCGACGCGCAGGCCATCCTCGGCCGCAGCCAGCGCGGCGGTGAGGCCCGAGGGGCCACCGCCGACGACGAGCACGTCATATTCGGCGGAGACGGGGATGGAGCGGGCCGGCTCCTCGATGAAGCGGGTCGCAGCGGTCGACATGGCAGAGATCCTTCAAGGTGCAACGAAGTGAGCGAACGCCTGCGGGGCAGGAGCCCCGCAGATCGAAAAGTGATCAGGCCGGCATCATCGGCTTGACGCGTTCGATGATCGCGGAGACGGCGTCCTTGACCGGCTTGCGGCCGAGCACGGCGAGCTGGACCTCCTCGAGGAAGGTCGCCTGGGCCCGCGCGGCTTCCGGGAAGGGCGGGAAGGCGCCGCGCGCCGTCGCCAGCACCTTGGCCTCGACGGCGGCGAGCGGGTTCTTCGCCTTCAGCCCCGCGTCGGCATAGGAGGAGACGCGGACGGGGCCGTTGCCGTTGATCGCCATGCCCAAGGTCACGCGCTTGCTGGAGACCTCCTTGATGAAGCTCCAGGCCAGCGCCTTGTCCTTGGCGTTCTTCGGGATCGACATCGCCCAGGCCTCGACGACGGAGGCCATCGGCATCTTGCCCTCGATCGCCTTGGAGCCGGGGAAGGGCACGGCCTTGATCTTGCCGGGGAACTTGCTCTGCTCGGCATTGTTGAGCTGGGCCCCGCGGGCGAAGGGCAGCACGGTGAAGGCGGCGCGGCCCTGCTGCAGCCATGTCACCTGATCATCGTTCTTCGTCGTGGCATAGCTGCGCGGCAGGCTGCCGGCCTCGAACATGCCGCGCAATGCCGCCAGCCCCTGCTCGAGCGCCTCGCGGTTCGGCACCAGCTTGAGGTCCGGGCTGATGAAGTCGCCGCCATAGGCGCGGGCGAACATCACCGGAAAAACGGCGAGGTCGCTCGCCAGCACCATGCCGGTCACCGGCGTGCCGGCCTTGGAGGTGAAGGTGGTCTTCTTCGCCTGCTCGATCAGCTCTTCCAGCGTCGCCGGCGGGGCGGAGATGCCGGCCTCCTCCAGCAGCGCCTCGTTGTAGAACAGGCCCTGCGTGGCATGGCGGACGGGGATGCCGATCAGCTTGCCGTCGACCGTCATGCCCTGGACGAGGCCGGGCGCGATATCGCCGAAATCCTCGATCGCGTCCTTGTCCTGATAGGGGCCGAGCGGCTCGAACAGCGCGGCGATCTGCGAGGTCGGCCGGTTGTCGATGAGGTAGCCGACGCCGTATTCGGTCTCCTTCAGGCTGGCCTCGCGGAAGAGCCGGTCCTGCAGCGGGTTGGAGTCGAAGGTGGTGAAGGCGATCTCGGCGTCGTTGGCCTTGCGCCAGCCGGCCATCAGGTCGCCGTCACCGCTGCCGAGCACGGTCTGGTGGACCTTGTGGCTGAGCACGTTCAGCGTCTTGCCGGCGGCGAAGGGCGGAGCGACGGCGAGCGTGGCGGCTACACCGGCGGAACCGGCGACGAAGGCACGGCGGGTGAGCTTGGTTTCAGGCTTGTTCGACATGTTTTTCCTCCCTCTTTTTGTGTGGTTGGCTACCCCTTCGTCGAACCGGCGGTGAGGCCGGCCACGAGGTAGCGGTTCATGAAGACGACGAAGAGAAGGACGGGCACGAGCTGCACCGTCGCGGCGGCGAACAGGATCCCCCAGTCGCCGCCGTCGATGGAGCCGATCATCTCGGAGATCACGAGCGGGGCGGTCTTGGCCTTGGTCGCCGTGAAGATGAAGGCGAAGAGGAACTCGTTCCACGAGAAGACGATGACGAAGACCGCGACCGCGAGCACGCCGGGCATCGCCAGCGGCGCAATGACCTTGCGCAGGATCGTCATGCGGCTGGCCCCGTCCATCGCGGCGGCCTCGTCGAGCTCGCGCGGGATCTGGTCCATGAAGGTGCGCATCAGCACCGTGCCGAGCGAGACGAAGAAGGTCGCGTAGAGCAGGATCAGCACGAGATGGGTGTCGCTGAGCCCGAGCCAGTTCACGATCGGGAACAGCGGCAGCGTCACCACGATCGGCGGGATCAGCCTGACGATAATGAGCCCGAGCAGGCTCGCACCGAGCCAGCGTCCGGAATTGCGCGAATAGACATAGCCGGCGCAGGCGCTGGCGACGATGGCGAGCAGCGTCGCGCCCACCGTGATCAGCAGGCTGTTGAGCAGGCCCTCGAAGAACACGCTCCAGGAGCGCCAGAGCTCGGCGTAGTGCTTGAAGGTCGGGGTGAACAGCCATTTCGGCGGCACGGCGAAGATGTCCTGGCCGGGCTTCAGCGAGGACATCGCGATGAACAGGATCGGGAACAGCGACCAGAACAGGATCGCCGCGACGGCGAGCGCCTTGCCCAGCCCGATCAGAAGCCGCTCAGTGCGCATGGGCGACGCCTCCACGCTTGAGCAGGAGAACATAGGCGCCGGCGAGCAGGAGCGAGGCCAGCACCATGATCCAGGCGGTGGCGGCGGCCGGGCCGAAGGCGTTGAAGCTGAAGGCCTCCTGATAGAGGTAGATCGCCACGACCTCGGTCGAGCGAGCCGGGCCGCCCTTGGTCAAAAGCCAGGCCTCCGAGAACAGGCGGAAGGCGAAGATGTAGCGGAACAGCAGCGCGATCAGCATCGCCGGCGCCAGCAGCGGCAGCGTCACCTGCCGGAAGGCCTGCCAGCGCGTCGCGCCGTCGATCCGGGAGGCTTCGTAGAGCTCGGCGGGGATGGCGAGGCGCGCCGCATAGACGATGACGAAAGTGAAGGGCAGATGCAGCCAGATCGTCAGCAGGCCGATCAGGGTCATCGCGTGCGAGGGCTCGAAGGACCAGTCGAGCGTCGGCAGGTGAAGCGCCCGCAAGGCCAGCGTGATCGGCCCGGCATCGGGATCGAACAGGACGCGCCACATCACCACCGCCGTGACCTCGCTGACCGCATAGGGCGCGAGCACGGCGACGAGCAGGAAGCGCCGGAAGGGCAGGCCGTTGGCGAAGAGCAGGGCCATGCCGAGGCCGACGGCCAACTCCAGATGCACGGCCACGACGACGAGGACGACGGTGTTCCAGAGCGCACTATGAAAGGCCGGATCGGTGAGGACGCGCCAGTAGTTCTGCAGGCCGACGAAGCTCGGCGCCTGGCCGAAGCTCGACGTGTTCAGGCTCAGCCAGACGACATAGAACGATGGCAGCACGATCACGCTCAGGATGAGCAGATGCACCGGCGCAAGCAGCGGCAATATCCGTGCCGTTCGTTGAAGCTGCACGCGTTTCCTCCAGGACTTCTTTGCTCCAGGCTCTGTCGGCCCGGTGGCTTGGACGCTCGGGCGTCCGTAATCGGTCTTCGTCAGTGCACCGCCTTGGCGGAGCCGTTCGGCCTCTCCGGCTTCGGAAGCGGGTCGGTGTCGCGGGTGACGTCGCGGTCAGCCGTGGCGGCGAGATCCCTCACGGAATCGCGCGCTTGCAGGCTGGTCTGCAGCACGGAATGCGTTGGCGGCGTCTGGTCCCCGGCCATGCGGGCGCGCAGGCGGTTCCAGGCGGCTTCCGCGATCTCGGTGATCGGCTGGCGGATCGCGGTCAGGCCGGTCTTGCGGGCGCTCATCCAGGGATAATCGTCGAAGCCGACGACCGAGACGGGATCGGGAATGTCGATCCGCATGCGGGCCAGCGCGGAGAGGGTGCTCAGCGTGGTGACGTTGGTCAGGGCGATGACGGCGCTCGGCTGCGGGTGGCGTTCGAGCCAATGCAAGAAGGCCGCGGCCCCGCGATCGGCGTTGGAGCCGAGTTCGATCACGGTCGGCTCGCGGTCGAGCGTGCTGCGGATCTGCTCGCAGGCGCCGCGGACGCGCTCGCGGATCGGCGAGATGGCGAGGCTGGAGGCGGTGACCAGGATGTCGCGATGACCCTTGGCGAGAAGGTGCCGCGCCGCGATCTCGCCAGCCTCGCGATTGTCGATCGCCACGGTGTCGACGACCGAGCCTTCGGGCGGCACGCGGTCGGCGAAGACGATCGGCAGACGGCCGATCTCGTTGCGCAGCGCCTCGGGAATCGCGTCCGAGCAGGGTACGGCGATCAACCCCGACGGGCGCCAGGCCAGCAGGGTGCGCAGCCGTGACTGCTCCAGCTTGAGGTCGTCGCGCGAGCTGGCAACCAGGATGTCGTAGCCATCCTTCTGCGCGAGCACCTCGAGCTGCGAGACCAGCGAGGTAAAGAAGACGTCGTCGAGATCGGGGACGAGAACGCCGACGACGCGGGCTTGGCCCGAGCGCAGTTGCGAGGCCGCCCGGTCGACCTGATAGGCCAGCTCGTCGGCGGCCTTGAGCACGCGCACCCGCAGATCGGCATTCACCGGCTTGTTGCCGCTGAAGACGTTCGAAACCGTCGCGATCGACACGCCCGCGCGGGCGGCGACATCCCGGATCGTGACGCGCGGATTGTCCATCGAGGGCCTGTTAAACGTTTTACGGAAAAACGTTTAACAGGCTGGCTGCGCCGAGGCAAGGCGATTCACGAGCCCTGATGTTCGAGGCTCTCAGGTGCGATCCGCTGCCTAGGAGAGACCGATGAAGCCGTCGTGGGCGCCTTATCCGGTTCGCGTCCAGCGCAGGAAGGCTGATAGCCGCAGCAGGCCGTTGACGAGCAGAGCATAGACCACGCGCGTGTCTCCATCTCAGGAGCCCACGACATTGCGTGGTGCTTTTAGCGTTGTTGACGCGGCGCAA
>JAEWKP010000210.1 GCA_023393655.1 Pseudomonadota bacterium
CTCCGCCAGGAGATCGGAATTGGCGCCGCGGATCGCCAGCATCGGCACGGTCTTGAGCGCGTCGAAATAGGTCCAGAGCACCGGCAATGGCGCTTCGAGATCGAGCTCTTCCAGCACCTTCATCAGCTTGACGTCGTAGTCGGGCCTGAGGGCGCCGTCGCGATCGGTCCAGGTGCGGCGCGCCATCATCTCCCATTCCGCTTCGCCAAGGATCGGGAACTGCTGGTCGGAGAGCCGTTTCAGAATCTCTGCGCCTTCCTGGAAGCTCCGTGGAACCGGCAGCTTGCCGACATAGCCGCGGATGCGGAGCAGGCCGCGCGCGTCGATCACCGGGCCGACATCGTTGAAGACGACACCGCGGATCATCGCGGGTCGCGCCGCCGCGAGCGCCATGGTCAGCAGGCCGCCGCGCGAGGTGCCGACGAAGATGGCCTGTTCGATCCCGCTTGCGACGAGCACCTGGACGAGATCGTCGAGCTCGATGCGGATGTCGTAGTTCTTCCACTCCCTGTCGAATTCTGAGAGACCCCGGCCGCGATAGTCGAGCGCGAGCACGCGACGCGGCTTGTCCTCGTCCTGCGACAAGGCGAGCGCCAGTTCATGGAAGTCGGCAGCGGTGCGAGCAAAACCGGGCAGGCAGATGACCGGCAGCGCGGTCGCCGCGAGCGGCCCGTAGTCGCGAAAATGCAGCTTGAGCCCGTCGCTGGCACTGACGAAGCGAGAGGTGAAGCCGGTTTCGGACGTCATGGCGGACTCAAGGGCAGGCGCGGCGGGAGCGCACCTAACCATGGTCGCGCCGGGCATGAAAGCCGGCTCTCTGGATGCTCCGACTTAAGAAGCGCTCCAGCGGCGCAGTTTCGCGAGGCAATGGTTGAACTGGGCAAGTTCCTCTGGCGTCAGCACCGAGAGGAAATCGTGCTCCATCTCCTCGCCCAGCCGGTCTGCCTCCTGCCGGGTCGCCTCACCCTGTGCGGTGAGATGCAGGGCGACACGCCGCGCATCGGCGCTTTCCAGTTCGCGCTGGACCAGCCCTGCATCGACCAGCTTGCGCAGATGCTTCGAAACCAGCGTCTGCTCGATGAAGGTCGCCTCCGACAGGCTCCGCGACGACAGCCCCGGTTGGTCGCCGATGGCTCGCATCACCCTGAGCTCGCGGATATTGAGGCCTAGCCGCTCCTTGTAGACCTGCGAGGCCTTCGCCATCGCGGTCTGGCTCAACTGGTCGAGCCGGAAGGTCAGGAACGAATCGCGGGCCATCTTGCTCCCTTGCTCAGCCTTGGGTGCGCGTCCGGTTCGCCAGGCTCAGCGCGACCAGCGAGACTGCCGTGCAAGCGAGGAGATAATAGGACGGAACCATGTCCGAGCCCGTCCTGGCTACCAGCCAGGTCAGCGTGAAGGGCGCGAGCCCGCCGAACAGCAGCACCACGACATTGTAGGCGATCGACATGCCGGTCGAGCGCACCTGCGTCGGGAACATGCCGGCAAGCAGGCCCGGCGTCGGCGCCCAGATCGCGGCGATCGAGAGCGCGCAGATCGCTTGCGCCGTGAGCAGCCGCTCGAAGCTCGGCTGTGCCACGACATAGGCCAGCAGCGGATAGGAGAGCAGCGCGAAGCTCAGCATGCCCAGGAGCCAGATGCGGAAAGCGCTCCAGCGATCGGCGAGATGGCCCATGATCGGTACGAAGATGAACAGCAGGATGCCGCCGATCAGCGAGCTCAGCATGGCGCTGGTGAAGGGCAATTTGAGCTGGCGGATGACATAGCCCGGCAGGAAGATGAACCAGACATAGTTCGAGGCCGTGCCGGGGATCATGATGCCGAAGCAGCGCATGAGCGCGTTGCGGTGCTCGGCCAATACGGTGCGGAACGGAGCCTGGCCTTCGCCCTGCTTCGTATCCTTCTCGTATTCCGGCGATTCATCGACGAAGCGGCGGATATAGAAGCCGAGCGGCGTGATCAGCGAGCCCAGCAGGAAGGGAATGCGCCAGCCCCAGCCTTGCAGGGCTTCCGGCGTCAGCAGCGTCGCCAGCGCGTAGCCGGAGAAGGCGGCGAGTGCGAGCGCCAGCGCCTGCGAGCACATCTGGAAGCTGCCGAACATCATCTTCCGGCCGGGCGGCGCGTATTCGACCAGCATGGCGGTGGCCGAGGCGAATTCGGCACCGACCGAGATGCCCTGCAGGATGCGGGCGAGGATCACGAGGATGGGCGCGAGAATGCCGATGGTCGCATAGCCCGGCGTCAGGCCGATCAGCACGGTCGAGAACCCCATGATCAGGATCATCACCGTCAGGATCGGCTTGCGGCCGAAGCGGTCGGCATAGGTCGAGAGCAGCACGCCGCCGATCGGCCGGACGAGGAAGGAGATCGCGAAGGTCGCCGCCGTCAGCAGCGCCGAGACCAGCGGGTCGGAGGTCGGGAAGAAGACCTGCGCGATCACCGTGGCGAAGAAGCCATAGACGAGGAAATCGTACCATTCGAGGCCGTTGCCGATCACCGAGGAGATCACGGCGCGGCGGATCATCGAGGGGGAGCGCGGCTCGGCGCTCGGGATCGCGGCGGTGGTCATGCGTTGGCTCCGGTCTGGCGCTCGACGAGGCGGCACAGGATGCTGGCGCCGATCGGCAGCAGGCGGTCGTCGAAATCGAAGGTCGGGTGATGGCACATCGCGCCGGGCTGGCCGAGGAAGATGTAGGCGCCCGGCCATTGCCGCAGCATCAGCGCGAAATCGTCCGAGAAGGGCAGGGGCATCAGGTCGGTCTGCACATTGGCCTCACCCAGAACCTGACCCGCCGCCGCGGCCGCAGCCACGGCTGCGCGCGGGTCGTTAAGGCAGGGCGGGCAGTTCGCCTTCTTGGTGCAGGTGATGGTGCAGTCGGACATCAGCGCCAAGCCACGGCAGGCCGCGTCGAGCTTGTCGATGATGCGGGCTTCCGTCTCGGGATTGTAGGTACGGATCGTGCCGCTGAGCTCGGCCGAGTCGGGAATGATGTTCGAGGCCGTGCCGGCGACGAGCTTGCCGAGGCTGATCACGGCCGGCTGCATCGGGTCGACATGTCGGCCGACGACCGACGAGATTTCGATCGCCAGCCGCGCCGCGACCTGCAGCGGGTCGTCGGTCGTATGAGGCGCCGCGCCGTGGCCTCCCTTGCCCTTGATCGTGATCTCGAACACGGTCGTGCCGCTCAGCGTCGGGCCGGGCCGCACGGCGGCGGTGCCTTCCTCATAGAGCGGGATGGTGTGGAGCGCGTAGACCTCGGAGCAGGGAAAGCGCTCGAACAGCCCGTCCGCGATCATCCGCTCGGCGCCCTGGCCGATTTCCTCGGCCGGCTGGAAGATCAGATGGACCTTGCCGCGCTTGGGCGGATTGGCGGCGAGATGGCGGGCCGCGGCGAGCAGCATCACGGTGTGCCCGTCATGGCCGCAGCCATGGAACTGGTTCTTCGTGGTCGAGCGATAGTCGAGCCCGGTATCTTCCTCCATCGGCAGCGCGTCCATGTCGGCGCGCAGGCCGATGGTCGGCCCCTCCGCCGCGCCCTTGATGACGCCGACGAGCCCGGTGCCGCCCAGCCCGCGATGCACCTCGATGCCGAAGGAGGCGAGCGTCTTCGCGACGAAATCCGACGTTCGGAATTCCTGGAAGGCGATTTCGGGATGGGCATGAAGGTCGCGGCGCCAAGCCTGGAGCGTGGGCACGAAATCGGCAATGTCCTGCAGCATCGAAATTCCTCCGCTGCAAGGCAGAGGTAGTTGAAAGTTTCAAATATTGCAATCGGCAGGGAAGATCGTTGCCGAGGCAACACCGGTTGTCACTCCGGGTTCTTCGCTATGCGAAGCCCCGGAGTGACAAGGTGGCTTGGGAACCTTCAGTCCCGCTTGCCGCCGCGCTTCAGGTCGTAATCGATCAGATAGGCGGTGCGCTGCTTCAGGCGCTCGCGATAGACCTGCAGGTTCTCCATCACGCGCTGGACGTAGTTGCGCGTCTCGGAGAAGGGGATGCGTTCGACCCAGTCGATAGCGTCGACCTCGGGGTCGCGCGGATCGCCATAGGCGGCAATCCATTTCTTCACATTGGGCGAACCAGCATTATAGGCGGCGAAGGTCAGGATATAGGAGCCGCGCCATTCCTTGAGCAGGTCGTTGAGATGGGCCGCGCCCATCCGGGCCGCATAGAGCGGGTCCTTTCCGAGCTTGTCCCAGTCGAAGGGCAGGCTGGCGCGCCTTGCCGTCTCGCGGGCCGTCGCCGGCATCATCTGCATCAGCCCGCGCGCGCCGGCATGCGACATCGCGGTCGGGTCGAAGGCGCTTTCCTGTCGGGCGATGGCATGGACGATGGCCCGCTCCATCGGGTCGCCGAGCACGTCGAAATCCGGGATGCCGTTGACTGGATAGGCCGCCATGTCGAGCGGGAAGCCGCGTTGCAGCGCCGCCTTGCCGATGCTGACCAGCGCGCGCGCATCGGTCTCGCGTCGGGCAATCGCGGCGATCGCCTCCAGAGCCTCGGTGGTATGCAGGCGCTGCGCCAGGTCCTTCAGCATCAGCGTGGCGAGGTCGCGCTCGCCGATGCGGTAGAGCAGGCGCACGGCGCGATGCCCTGGCAAGGTCTCAAGGCCCGCCGCTACCGTGCGTCGCAATGGCAAATCAGAGAAGCCGAGCTTTGCTCGCGCCAATTGCCCGTAATAGGCGACCGGCTGCTCCGCGGCCTTGCCGAAAGCGGCCCGGGCCTCGTCAGGCTTGCCGAGGTCTTCATAGGCGCGGCCCTGCCAATAGGCGGCGCGCGCAACCGAGATCGGCGTCTCGGCGATGCCGGCCGCAGCGTCGAAATGCTTCAGCGCGACATCCGGCTTCTTGAGAAAGCGCAGCGCGACGAAGCCGGCATTCCATTCGGCCTCGATCCGCTCGGCCGCATCCTCCGCGCCATGGCCGGACGAGACCTCATAGGCCTTCTGCGGCTGGCCGGCATCGAGCAGCTTGCGCGCGATGATGCGCCGCTCTGCCCACCAGCCATCGCCGTCGCCGAGCAGGGCCGGGTCGCGCGGGATCGCGGTCAGCGCCTTCACGGCAGCGTCGAGCTTGTCGCCGCGGCGCGCCTGTTGCGCCTGAAGGAAGGCGAAGGAGATGTCGCCGCGCAGCGAGGCCGGCACGGCCGCAATCAGCTTCTCGGAGATCGGTCGGCGCGCCTTGGCACTCGCCAGCCGCGCCTTGGCCAGCACGACATAATCGGCCGAGACCCGGGCGGCATTGCGTAAAGCCGCCTGGGTGCTTTCCCGGAACAGGAAGCGCTCCGTGCGCAGGCGGTGATCGTCCTTGGTCAGCGCTGCCTCGAAATCCTTGAGGACGATCTTTTCGAGCGCCTGCCCGAACGCATCCTTGCGCCAGCTCTGGCGGATCAGGGCGTTGGCCTCTTCGGCCTTGCCTTCCTCCTTGAGCGCGAGCGCCAGCGCGATCCGCCCGGCCGCCGAGACCGGCTGCTGGCCATGGAAGAAGGCGCGCACGATCGCCGGGCTCTTCTTCTCTGCGATGAGCGCCTCCTCGGCGCGGCGTCGAAAACGGGTCGTGGCCGGATAGTTCGGATGATCGCGCAGGAAGGCGTCGATCCGCGTGAAGGGCACGGCGCCGGCATTGGCATGGATCGCCACCCATTCGAGCAGGGAGCGCACGGAACGGTCATCGATGCGCACCGCGAGATCGTCGCCCTCGGCGAGTGCGCCGCGGCGATAGGCGGCGACAGCGGCCTTCACCGCCTCGATATTGACGGTGTCGTCGCCCCGCAGCGTGTTGGGCGGGTAGGGCGGCAGCGCGCCGGTAGCCTCGACATCGCCGAGCATGGCGAGCTTGCGCTGGGTCGCGAGCATGCCGTCATCGCCCGCTCGCGTCGATGACGCCGAGAGCAGGGCGGGCAGCAGCAGGCAGATCAGTCTCCTCGCGGCGGCAGGCGAGGCCATGGCGCGGCTCCAGACTCGTGCGGTCATCGGTGATGGTCGGGGAAGCGGGTTGATGAACGCTTAACTATGAGGCCACGCATTTTCATGGCTTGCCGGCTTTGCCTTGGCGGGATGACGGTTTATGTGTGGCGGCCCCGCAACCCGCGTTTTCGTCCCAGGATCGTCCCATGACCAAGCACATTGCCTTTACCGGCTCGATGCCCGCTCTGGTCACGCCGTTCAAAGCCGGCAAGGTCGACGAGGCGGCGCTGCGCGCGCTGGTCGATTGGCAGATCGGCAACGGCTCGACCGGGCTCGTGCCCGTCGGCACCACCGGCGAGAGCCCGACGCTGTCGCATGACGAGCACAAGCGCGTCGTCGAGATCGTGATCGACCAGAACAAGGGCCGCGTCCCGGTCATCGCCGGAGCCGGCTCGAACAACACGATCGAGGCGATCGACCTCGCCGTCCATGCCGAGAAGGCGGGCGCCGACGCCGTGCTCGTGGTGACGCCCTATTACAACAAGCCGACCCAGGAGGGCATGTACCAGCACTTCAAGGCGGTGAACGATGCGATCGGCATTCCGATCATCATTTACAATATCCCGCCGCGCTCGGTGGTGGACATGTCGGTCGAGACGATGACGCGGCTCTATGAGCTCAAGAACATCGCCGGCGTTAAGGATGCCACCGCCAATCTCGCCCGCGTCTCGCAGCAGCGCCACGCCATGGGGCCGGATTTCATCCAGCTCTCGGGCGAGGACATGACCGCGCTCGCCTATATGGCGGCTGGCGGCCACGGCTGCATCTCGGTCGTCGCCAATGTCGCGCCGCGCCTCTGCGCCGACCTGATGGAAGCCGTCCAGAAGGGCGACTATGCCGGGGCGCTGAAGGTGCAGGACCGGCTGGTGCCGCTCCATGACGCGATCTTCAAGGAGCCCGGCCTCGCCGGCGCCAAGCATGGCCTGGCGCTGCTCGGGCGCATCGAGGAGGAGGTCCGCCTGCCGCTGATGCCGGTGACCCCGGCGACGGGCAAGGTCATTCGCGAGGCCATGGTTTTCGCCGGGCTGTTGAATGCTTAAGTAAGATAGATGATCGCGCCGCCAGGCGCGGTCATTCGTTCGCCAATCGCGGCGGATGGCAGAATGACAAGGTCAGCCTTTTCAGAAGCTTGAGCGCCGATCTCGAATCGGATTCTCAAGCTTTGGCAGCGCTGGCCATACAATATGGATTCAGCGGAACGGCATGAAGAAACCCGATCCGGAGCGCTATCGTCTGGCGGCGGATAACCGCAAGGCGCGCTTCAATTACGAGATCAAGGAGACGATCGAGGCCGGCCTTGCCCTGCAGGGCACGGAGGTCAAGGCGCAGCGCGGTGGCCGGGCGACGATCGGCGAGAGCTATGCCGGCCCGATGGGCGACGAGCTCTGGCTGTTCAACTCCTATATCCCCGAATATCTCGAGGCCAACCGCTTCAACCACGAGGTCCGCCGCCCGCGGAAGCTCCTGCTGCACCGTCGCCAGATCCACAAGCTGATGGGCGCGATCCAGCGCGAGGGCTACACCGTCATTCCGCTGAAGGTCTATTTCAACGAGAAGGGCCGGGCGAAGATCGAGCTTGGCCTCGGCCGCGGCAAGAAGCTCCACGACAAGCGCGAGACCGAGAAGACCCGCGACTGGAACCGCGACAAGCAGCGGCTGCTGAAGGCGGGCGGATAGAGGCCGCTGACCTCACCCCTCGACCGGCTCGTCGCCCTGGCGGATGCCATAGCGCCGCTCCAGCGACGGGTTGCCGGGAGTGCCCGGTGCGGCGCCGGTGCGGCTGGCGCGCTCGGCCGGGTCGCGGCCGATCTTCTGCATCAACTGGGCGAGGTCGACGAATTCGTCGCATTGCCGGCGCAGCTCGTCGGAGACCATCGGCGGGTTGGTCGAGATTGTCGAGACCACCGAGACCTTGACGCCCTTGCGCTGCACGGCCTCGACCAGCGGACGGAAATCGCCATCGCCGGAAAACAGGTAGATCTGGTCGAGATGCGGCGCGAGCTCCAGCATCTCGATCGCCAGCTCGATATCCATGTTGCCTTTGACGCGGCGTCGGCCGGTGGCGTCCGTGAACTCCTTCGCCGCCTTGGTGATGACCCGGTAGCCGTTGTAGTCGAGCCAGTCGACCAGCGGCCTGATCGAGGAATACTCTTCGCTTTCCACCAATGTGGTGAAATAGAAGGCGCGGATCAGGTTGCCGCGGCCCTGGAACTCGCGCAGCAGGCGCCGATAGTCCATGTCGAAGCCGAGCTGCTTCGAAGTCGCGTAAAGATTGGCGCCGTCGATGAACAGCGCGATGCGCGGTGCGGCGCTCATGGCAATCACTCCTGCTAAAATATCTTTAGGTATGAAAATGGGCACAAAACGCGTTCTAACAATGTCGTTTTGCGACTGAAATTTGACAAGTTACAAGGAGCGGCCGTGGCACACTGACGCAGTTCGGTTTTCCGTTACGTCAGGGTCGCAGGCGCGCCGGATTGCCGACCGCGGTGCCGCCGGCCGGCACGTCGCGCGTGACCACGCTGCCCGCGCCGATGATGGCATCGTCCCCGATCGTGACGCCGGGCAGGATGATCGCGCCGCCGCCGATCCAGACATTGCTGCCGATGCTGACGGAGCGTCCGAATTCCAGCATCTGCCGGCGCTGGCCGGGATCGCGCGGATGATCGGCGGTCAGGATCTGCACGCCGGGCCCGATCTGCGTGCCGTCGCCGATGGTGACCGCGACGACGTCGAGAATGATGCAGTTGAAGTTGAGGAAAACGCCGTTGCCGAGGCTGATATTGTAGCCGTAGTCGCAATGGAAGGGCGGGCGGAGGACGACGCCTTCCCCGACACGACCGAGCGCTTCGCGGAGCAACGGCAGCCGCTGTTCTGACGCGGTACCGGGCGCGTTGAAGCGCTCCATCCAGGCGGTGGTACGGCGGTTATCGGCGATGAGCTCGGGGCTGTCGGCGCGATAGAGCTCGCCGGCCAGCATCTTGTCCTTCTCGCTGCGCATCGCGCCTTCCGTGCCGCTCAGGCTTTGCCCTTGGGGAATTCCAGCCCCATCTCGCGATAGCGTTCCGGGTCGTCGCTCCAGTTCTCGCGCACCTTCACGAACAGGAAGAGATGGACCTTGGCCTCGGCCGCCTCGGCGATCTCGACGCGCGCCTTCTGGCCGATCGCCTTGATCGTCTGGCCGCCTTCGCCGAGCACGATCTTCCGTTGGCCTTCGCGCTCGACATAGATCGTCTGCTCGATGCGGACGGAGCCGTCGGACTTCTGCTGCCAGCTCTCGGTCTCGACGGTGGAGCGATAGGGCAGCTCGTCATGCAGCCGCTCGAACATCTTCTCGCGGGTGATCTCGGCGGCGAGGAAGCGCAGGGGCGCGTCCGAGATCTGGTCCTCCGGATAGAGCCAGGGGCCGAGCGGCAGCCGCTTCTCCAGCCAGGCCAGGATGTCCTTGACGCCGTAGCCGGTCAGCGCCGCGACCATGAATGTGGCTTCGAACTGCCCCTGCTCGTTCACCGCTGCGGTGATGGCGAGCAGCTTGTCCTTCGGCACCGTGTCGATCTTGTTGAGGATCAGGAATTTTGGCTGCTTCAGCTCGGCGAGCTTTTCGAACAGCGCCGTGTTTTCCTCGTGGTCGAAGCGTGCGACATCGACCAGCACGCCGATCAGGTCGGCATCGGTGGCGCCGCCCCAGGCGCTCGTCACCATCGCGCGGTCGAGCCGGCGCTTGGGCGCGAAGATGCCGGGCGTATCGACGAAGATGATCTGCGCCGTGCCCGACAGCGCGATGCCACGCACCTGCGTGCGCGTCGTCTGCACCTTGCGCGAGACGATCGAGATCTTGGCGCCGACGAACTGGTTGAGCAGGGTCGACTTGCCGGCATTGGGCGCGCCGATCAGCGCGACGAAGCCGCAGCGCGTGGCCTGGTCGGATTCAGACATTGTCGCCTTCCGGGTTGTCGTTCCACAGGCCTTCGCGCCTGAGAAAGGCTTCGGCCGCGGCCTGCTCGGCCAGTCGCTTGGAAGGGCCGCGCGCCTCGGCGTCGGCAAGCCCCGTGATCTTGGCTGCGACGACGAAGACCGGCGCATGATCGGGGCCGGAGCGGCCGCGCTCGCTATAGGTGGGCGTCGGGTAGCCCCGCCCCTGCGCCCATTCCTGCAACGCGGTCTTGGCATCGCGCAGCGGCCTGATCGGCTTCAGCATGCGCTCGCCGAAGGCCCGCTCGACCAGCGCACGCGCCGCCTCGTAGCCGCCATCGATGAAGACCGCGCCGATGATCGCCTCGCAGGCATCGGCCAGGATCGCCTTGTTCTTGCGGGCGCCGCCGAGGATCTCACCTTCGCCGAGTCGCATGAACTGGCCGAGATTCCAGCCTTCCGCCACCTCCGCGCAGGTCTCCTTGCGCACGAGATCGGCGAGTCGGCGCGAGAGATTGCCTTCCTCGGATTGCGGGAAATGCCGAAACAGCAGTTCGGCGACCGAGAGGCCGAGCACGCGGTCGCCGAGAAACTCGAGGCGCTGGTAGCTGGCCAGCCGCGACTCCTCGGCGCTCATATGGGTCAGCGCCGTGGCGAGCAGGCCCTGGTCCGCGAAACGGTGCCCGAGCACGGCCTCGAGCCGCGCCGTATCCGGGGCCTTGCGCCCGCCATCGCCCACCTTGCTCACTTGATTGAGCTGAACAGGCGGCTCCAGCGAACCGTGGAGGGCCATTCCCAGATCTTCCAGGCCGAGGCGCCGTCCTCGATCGAGAAGAAGATGATCTCGGCGCGCCCGACGAAATTCTCGAACGGCACGAAGCCGACGCTGCGATCACGCGAGTCGAGCGAATTGTCGCGGTTGTCGCCCATCATGAAGAAATGACCTGGCGGCACGATGAAGACCTGCGTGTTGTCGAAGGTTCCGGTATCGCCCTCGCGCTCGATGATCTGGTGGCTGACGCCGTTGGGCAGGGTCTCGCGATACTGGATCACCGGAGCGCTGCGGCCCCAGTTGTCGGTCGTGACGAAATCGGCGATGCGCTCGCGCTTCACGGGCGTGTTGTTGATGTGCAGGATGCCGTCGATCATCTGGATGCGGTCGCCGGGCAGGCCGATGACGCGCTTGATGTAATCGGTCGAATTGTCGCTCGGCAGCTTGAACACGGCGATGTCGCCGCGCTTCGGTTCGGCCGCCCAGACCCTCCCCGAGAACAGCGGTGGGCTGAACGGGATCGAGTGCTTGGAATAGCCGTAGGTGTATTTCGACACGAACAGATAGTCGCCGATCAGCAGCGTTGGAATCAGCGAGCCCGAGGGGATGTTGAAGGGCTGGAACAGCAGGGTGCGGATGACGAGCGCGATGAGCAGCGCCTGGACGACGACCTTGATCGTCTCGAGGACGCCGCCCTCTTCCTTGGCCGCCTTGCTTTTGCTGTCGACGTCGTTGGCCACGCGGGCGCTCCTGAAGCTGCGATCTAGAGGCTGCTGTAGCGCGCGGTCTAGCCGACTATCGCGCCTGCGACAACGCGCAAGAGCGGTAAGCGGGAAGAGCGCGAATGGAGGGCCAGGAAACGACGCATGCAAATCCGGAGACGGACAACGGCAAAAACAGCGGAGCTTTCCTCCAGGGAAGAGATTGACTGCGGTGATTTTCGCCAACAGCATCGTTTCCGCGCGACACTGGGGGAGACGTTCATGAGCACGAAGAAATTAGCCGCCGAAGCCATCGGCACATTCTGGCTGACCTTTGCGGGTTGCGGCAGCGCGGTCATCGCCGCAGGATTTCCTAATGTCGGTATCGGGTTGCTCGGGGTTTCGCTGGCGTTCGGCCTCACGGTCGTGACGATGGCCTATGCGATCGGCCATATCTCCGGCTGCCATCTCAACCCGGCGGTGACGGTCGGCCTCGCGGCCGGCGGGCGCTTCCCGGCGGGCCAGGTTGTCCCTTATATCATTGCGCAGGTGGTCGGTGCCGTCGTGGCGGCGGCCGTTCTCTACCAGATCGCCAGCGGCGCGCCGGGCTTCGATCTTGCCGGCGGCTTCGCCTCGAACGGCTATGCCGAGCACTCGCCCGGCAAGTACAACCTCGTCTCGGCCTTCCTCATGGAAGTCGTGATGACGATGATGTTCCTCTTCATCATCATGGGCTCGACCCACGGCAAGGCGCCGGCCGGCTTCGCGCCGCTGGCCATCGGCCTTGGTCTCTGCCTGATCCACCTCGTCAGCATCCCGGTGACGAACACCTCGGTGAACCCGGCCCGCAGCACCGGCCCGGCGCTCTTCGTCGGCGGCTGGGCCATTCAGCAGCTCTGGCTGTTCTGGGTGGCGCCTCTGATCGGCGGCGTGCTCGGCGGCGTGATCTATCGCTGGCTGAGTGACGAGCCGGCGGGCGAAGTCACCGGTCGCTGAGCGGCCGGACAGGCAGCCAATATCTAGATAGCCGCCGTCGTTCCGACGCATCGCCAGGCGGTGCTCCGGAATGGCGGCGGCTTCTGCTTGAAGAGAGGGGCCTCAGGCGATCGGCCGCGCCTCGATCACCACGAAGGCTTGCGCCAGAGGCGGGTCGTCCGTCAGCGAGACATGGACGAAGGCCTCATGGCCCGGCGGGGTCATGGCCTTCAGCCGCTCCGCTGCGCCGCCGGTGAGGCGCAGTGTCGGGCGCCCGCCCGGCAGGTTGACGACCTCCATGTCGCGCCAGAACACGCCGGCGCGCAAGCCGGTGCCCAGCGCTTTCGAGCAGGCCTCCTTGGCGGCGAAGCGGCGGGCATAGGAGGCGGCACGGGTCGCGCGCCGGTCGGATTTCGTCCGCTCGCCCTCGGTGAAGATGCGATGGGTGAACCGCTCGCCGAAGCGTTCGAGCGAACGCTCGATCCGGCGGATGTCGCAGAGGTCGGAGCCGATGCCGAGGATCATGCCCGCGATGTAGCGCGCTTTTCGCCCGACAGGAACCGCTCCCGGAAACGGAAAGGCGGGGAGCGGTCGTTCAGCCCCCGGCGCGACCTTCGTCCATGGCCTGCCGCATCCGGCGGATCGCGGCCTCGAGGCCGATGAAGATGGCCTCGCCGATCAGGAAATGGCCGATATTGAACTCGACGAATTCCGGCACGGCGGCGAGCGTGCGCGCCGTGTCGTAATCGAGTCCGTGCCCGGCATGGACTTCGAGGCCGAGCTTTGCCCCGAGCGCCGCGCCATCCGCCAGGCGCCGGAATTCCGCCTCCGCCTTGGCCGCCTCGCCATCGATGACGGCATGGCACCAGCTTCCGGTATGCAGTTCGACGACCGGCGCGCCGAGCTTGGCGGCCATCGCGATCGGCGCCTCGTCCGGCTCGATGAACAGCGAGACGCGGCAGCCGGCGGCCTTCAGCCGGGTGATTGCCGGCGTGAGATGGACTTCCTGCCCGACGACATCGAGCCCGCCTTCCGTGGTGCGCTCCTCGCGCTTCTCCGGCACCAGGCAGGCCGCATGCGGCTTCAGCCGCTCTGCCAGCGCGATCATTTCGGGGGTGGCGCCCATCTCGAAATTGAGCGGCCGGGTCAGTTCTGTGGCGAGGCGCTCCATGTCGGCGTCGCGGATATGGCGGCGGTCCTCGCGCAGGTGGGCGGTGATGCCGTCCGCGCCGGCGGCAATCGCGAGATGCGCGGCCCGGACCGGATCGGGCAGGGCGCCGCCACGCGCGTTTCTCACCGTGGCGACATGATCGATATTGATGCCGAGACGCAGCCGATCGGCCATGATGCGAAGCCCCCTTGTTTCTTGGGAACCTGCTTAGCTGAAAGCGGCGTAGCGGCTCAATGCAGGGATTGTGATGCCGGGCTCACGAAATGTGATCGGTGCGAAAGCGTGCCAAACCATTACCATTCGATAAAGCGGAATAAGCGCTCCTCGTGAAGGTAATCGTAACCGGAACTCCGTAGCGTCGGCATTCGACATTGTAGAATTCGCTTGGGCCGATGCAGCTACCACTGAAGAACGCGGCTTTTCAGACCGACGTCCTGCCGGACAGGCGCGACAGCCATCAGCCGCCCGAGCGGGCGCTTGGCCGCGTCATCGCCTGCGACGGCTCGCGGGCGACGATTCTGAGCGCGGTTTCGACCAGCGGCTGGCTGGCGGGCGATGCCTGGGCCATCGGCCGGATGGTGTCGATCAACCTGGGTTCGAGCCGCATCGTCGCGCTGGTCTACAAGCTGCAGGCCGTCGACGACGCCTGGAGCGAGGCGGAAGAGAACCCGATCCGGGTCGAGGTCGAGTTTCTCGGCGAAGTGCTGGAAAGCGCCGAGGGCCGGCTGCGTTTCCAGAGCGGCATCAGCAGCTTTCCGCCGATCGGTGCGATCGCGCATCGCATCCGCTCCGGCGATCTCGCGCTCGTGCACGACCTCGGCGACCGCGCCGGCGTCGAGATCGGCCATGTGACGCAGGATGCGAGCATTCCGGCCACCGTCAGCGTCCAGGACATGCTCTCGCGCCATTTCGCTCTGGTCGGGACCACCGGCGTCGGCAAGTCGAGCGCGGTTGCGCTGCTGCTGCGCCGTGCCGTCTCGGTGCGGCCGCGCCTGCGCGTGCTTATCCTCGATCCGCACAACGAATATTCCAGCGCCTTTCCCGACCTGGCGCTGACCATCGACGGCGAAAGCCTCGATCTGCCGTTCTGGATGTTCAAGCAGGATGAGCTGGCCGACGTCGTGTTTCGGGCGCGCGCCGCCCTCGACGACGAGCCGGACATCTTGCGCGAGGTCGTCTCGGCCGCGCGGGCGCGTTACCGCATGCCCAAGGCGCAGGACATGGCGCGCGATCTCGGTTCGAGCCTGTTGAAGCGCCCGCTCGATCTCGGCAGCTCGCGCCAGTCGGTCGATACACCGCAGGTCGGGCCTGCCGATGCGGCCACGCCTTATCGTGTGAAGGACGTCTTCACGATCATTGACGAGCTGATCGGCCTGCACGAGCAGCGCTGGCCCCGCGCTGCGCTGCGCTCGCTCAAGGTGCGGCTGGAATCGCTGCATGCCGATCCGCGCTACCGCTTCATGTTCGGGCGGGCGAACATGTACGAGACCGTCGCGCCGATCCTGGCCCAGGTCTTCCGTATCCCGATGCATGGCCGGCCGATCACGGCGTTCCAGCTCGGCGGCCTGCCGGGCGAGGTCGTGAATGCGGTGGCCTCGGTGCTGTCGCGCCTGGCCTTCGATCTCGCCACCGCCAGTCAGGGCGCGTGCGAGATCCTGGTGCTGTGCGAGGAGGCGCATCGCTATGTCCCCTCCGATCCCTCGCTCGGCTTCTCCCCGACGCGCCAGGCCCTTGCCCGCATCGCCAAGGAAGGCCGTAAATACGGCGCCTATCTCGGCATCGTGACGCAGCGCCCCGGCGAGCTCGACCCGACCATTCTCTCGCAATGCTCGACCATCTTCGCGATGCGGCTGGCCAACGAGCGCGACCAGCAGATCATCCGCTCGGCGATCTCCGACGCCTCCGCCAGCACGATCAATTTCCTGTCCTCGATCGGCAATCGCGAGGCGATCGCCTTCGGCGAAGGTGTCGCTACCACGATGCGGATGCGCTTCGCCGAGCTCAAGCCGCACGAGCTGCCCGCGATGGGGGCGCGCGGCGGCGAGGTCACGGGCCGGTTCGAGCCGACGCTGGACGACATGGTGCGCCGCATGGGCTCCTGAGACGGCGCTGGCGGCGAGTGAAATTCTTGCATCGCTGTGGCTTTGCCTGTAAGGCCGTGCTCAATCCATTCCCTGCATCGCTGAGATCGGAAGAAGCCGGCCATGGCTCGCGTTACCGTTGAAGACTGCATCGACAAGGTCGAGAACCGCTTCGAGCTGGTGCTGCTCGCCAGCCACCGCGCGCGGATGATCCAGTCGGGCTCGTCTATCCTCGTCGCCCGCGACAACGACAAGAATCCCGTCGTCGCGCTGCGCGAGATCGCCGACGAGAAGCTCAAGCCCGAAGACCTGAAGGAAGACCTGATCCACTCGCTGCAGAAGCATGTCGAGGTCGATGAGCCGGAGCTGGAGACCGTTCCGTTGCTCGCCAGCCCGACCAGCGCCGCGACCCCCGACAGCGAAGTCCAGTTCGACCGCATGAGCGAAGAGGACCTGCTGCGCGGCCTCGACGGCCTCGTGCCACCGACCGAGAGCGCCGACGACGAGGATTGATCCTCCGCCAGGAAATCCGGTGCGCTGATCGAATGTGAATCGATTGTTCACCGTTTCCCAGTAAAGCCCGGCATTGCCGGGCTTTTTTCATGGCCCCCATCCGGAAAACGCCTTGCTGCCGCCAATGCCTGTGCAAATAATAATAAGTTGCAATGATCGCAGGATGAGGTTGGGGCCCGCATGGGCATGATGCGGCAGTATGAGCTCGTTGACCGGGTCAGGAGCTACAATCCGAACACCGACGAGGACCTGCTCAACCGGGCCTATGTCTATGCCATGCGCGCGCATGGCACGCAGAAGCGCGCCTCTGGCGATCCGTTCTTCGCGCATCCCCTCGAAGTCGCGGCGATCCTGACCGACCTCAAGCTCGACGATGCCACCATTGTCGCCGCCGTTCTGCACGACACGGTCGAGGACACGACCGCGACACTCGAAGAGATCGAGAGCATGTTCGGGCCGGATATCCGCCGGCTTGTCGATGGTCTCACCAAGATCAAGAAGCTCGACCTCGTCTCGAAGAAGGCGGCGCAGGGCGAGAATTTCCGCAAGCTGCTTCTCGCCATCGTCGACGATATCCGCGTGCTGCTGGTCAAGCTCGCCGACCGGCTGCACAATATGCGCACCCTGCATTTCGTCCCGCCCGAGAAGCGCCTGCGCATCGCCGAGGAGACGATCGAGATCTACGCCCCGCTCGCCGGGCGGATGGGCATGCAGGAACTGCGCGAGGAGCTGGAGGAGCTCTCCTTCCGTCACATCAAGCCCGAGGCCCATGCCACCGTGACCAAGCGGCTGGAGGAGGTGACCGTGCGGGAGGGCAAGGTCATCGGCGAGATCGAGGAGGACCTGAAGGAGAAGCTTGCCGCCAGCGGTATCCGGGCCGAGGTCTTCGGGCGCCGCAAACGGCCGTATTCGATCTGGAAGAAGATGGAACGGAAATCCGTTTCCTTCGAGCAACTCTCCGACATCTTCGGCTTCCGCGTCATCGTCGCGAAGCCGGAGGATTGCTACCGCGTGCTCGGCATCGTCCACATGACCTGGCCGATGGTGCCGGGCCGCTACAAGGACTACATCTCGACGCCCAAGCAGAACGACTACCGCTCGATCCATACCACCGTCGTCGGGCCCGGCCACAGCCGCGTCGAATTGCAGATCCGCACCGACAACATGGACCGCATCGCCGAATACGGCATCGCCGCACATGCCCACTACAAGGATGGCCGGGCCGGCGAGCCGATCAGCCTGGCCGACGAGAGCCGCGCCTATCAATGGCTGCGCCGCACCGTCGACCTGCTGGCCGAGGGCGACAGCCCTGAAGAGTTCCTCGAGCACACCAAGCTCGAGCTCTTCCACGACCAGGTCTTCTGCTTCACGCCGAAGGGGCGGCTCATCGCCCTGCCGCGCGGCGCGACGCCGATCGACTTCGCCTATGCCGTCCATACCGATGTCGGCAACGGCGCCGTCGGTGCCAAGATCAACGGCCGCATCGCCCCGTTGCTGACCGAGTTGCAGAACGGGGACGAGGTCGAGATCACCCGCGCCGACGGGCAGGCCCCGCCGGCCGCCTGGGAATCGCTCGTCGTCACCGGCAAGGCTCGCGCCGCCATCCGCCGCGCCACCCGCGTGGCCGTGCGCCGCCAATATGCCGGCCTCGGCCACCAGATCCTCGAACGCGCCTTCTCGCGCGCCGAGCGGGCCTTTTCCGACGACAAGCTCAAGGCGGCGTTGAAGCGCCTCGCCCGCAACACCGTGGACGACGTGCTCGCGGCGGTCGGGCGCGGTGAGATGTATTCGGGCGACGTGGTCAAGGCCGTCTACCCGGACCTCGAACCGGAGAAGCGCGGTTCGGCCGAAGGCAAGCCGGGCGCCGCTGCCGATGGCAAGGGCTGGTTCGAATTGCGCAAGGGCGAGAACCTCAAGTTCAAGCTGCCGGGCGAGGCGCCGGACACCGCCATCCCGATCCGCGGCCTTGGCGGCGATCTGCCGGTGCGCTTCGCGCCGCAGGGCGGGGCCGTGCCGGGCGACCGCATCGTCGGCATCCTGACGCCGGGCGAGGGGGTGACGATCTACCCGATCCAGTCGCCGGCGCTGGCCGCCTTCGACAACGAACCCGACCGCTGGCTCGATGTCCGCTGGGACCTGGACGACAAGGCACCGCAGCGTTTCCCCGCCCGCATCGCCCTGAAGTCGATCAACGAGCCCGGTTCGCTCGCCCAGATCACCACGACGATCGCGGAGCATGACGGCAACATCGACTCGGTTTCGATGAACCGGCCGAACCCGGACTTCACCGACGTCGCCATCGACCTCACGGTCTGGGACCTGAAGCACCTCTCGGCGATCATCAGCGAACTCCGCGAGAAGCGGGTGATCAGCCGGGTCGAGCGCGTGGTGGGGTAGGGCGCTGCCAACGCCGTCATGCTCGGGCTTGACCCGAGCATCTCGGAAACCAGTGTCCTCTGGTCCTAAGATTCTCGGGTCTGCGCTTCGCTTCGCCCGAGAATGACGCCGAGGCGTCGGGCCTACCTCCTGAACGCCGCCGCCAGCTCGCGCACGAAAGCGCCTGCGCGCGGCGTCGTGACATTGCTCCGGAGCACGACCTGCGATCCGCCGAGCGACGGCAGGTCCCAACTCGGGCCGATATCGACCGTCCCCGCTGGTGCGATGCGCGCGGCGAGCGGCGAGACGCCGAGCCCGATCTGAACGGCGGCCGCGACCGCCGCCATACCGCCGCCGACGAAGGCTTCGCGCCAGGCGATCCCGGCGCGATCCAGCGTGTCCATGCTGTGCCGGCGCAGGCGGCATTCGGCGACGAGGCTGACCAGCGGCACCGGCGCGTCGGCTTGTCTGACGAGACCGGGCGCTGCGAACCAGCCGACGGCATCCTCGCGCAGGACCTCCCCGGTCCGCCCCGCCGCGAGCCGGCGCACGATCACGACATCGAGCTCGCCCCGCTCTAACGCTTCTTCCAGCATCCGCGACGGCTCGATCCTGAGATTGATGACAATGCCGGGATCATGCGCCGTCAGGCGTGCCAGCACGGCCGGAACCTCGGCGCCGACAGCCTGTTCGCTGATGCCGACCGCGATATGCTCCGGCGCAACCGCAAAAGCCGCGAGAGCCTTGCCATGAGCCGCCAGCAAATCGCGCGCGGCCGGCAGGAAGCGCTCGCCCTCGGCCGTCAAGCGGACGAGACGGGGATGACGCTGCAGCAGCAGGCGACCGAGCCCGTCTTCCAGCCGTTTGATCCGCGTGCTGACCAGCGATTGGGTCGTGCCGAGCGCCTCGGCGGCGCGAGTGAAGCTTTTCAGCTCGGCCGCGCGCAGGAAGGAAGCGACGGCGTCGATATCCAGAGTGCTCATAAATCATAATACCATATCATTGATATCATAATAGATACGATTTTCAGATCATGAGGATTGGCATAGGGTGTTCTTCGAAAGGCGCTGTCGCGCCTCGACAAGGAAACGAGCCATGCCCCTGATCCGGATTTCCATGCGCCGTGGCCGCCCGGCCTCCGAGCCTGCCGCCATCGTCGACGGCGTCTACAAGGCCCTGCGCGAAACCTTCGAGGTTCCCGAGAAGGATCTCTTCGCCGTTGTCCACCAGCACGACGCCGACGAGTTCGTCTTCGACGCCAACTATTTCGGCTTCAACCGCAGCGCGGGACTGGTGATCATTCAGCTCACCGTCGCCAATACCCGCGGTGTGACGCAGAAGAAGAAGCTCTATGCGGCTATCGCCGCGAATCTCGCCCGCGAACCGGGCCTGAGGCCCGACGACGTCTTCATCAACCTCGTCGAGGTCAAGCGCGAGGACTGGTCCTTCGGCGGAGGCATCGCCCAGTACGTAGCCTGAGGCGCTGCGCGTATGGACGGCGCGCGGTTTCCTCCGAAGCGCTCCTGCCCTAAATCCTGTCCTCATGGAATGGACCGACGAGGGCTGGATCATCGGCCTCAAGGCTCATGGCGAAAGCGCCGTGATCCTGGAGGCGATGACGCGCGATCATGGCCGCCATCTCGGCCTCGTCAGGGGCGGGCGCTCGGCCAAGGCGCAAGCCTCGCTCCAGCCAGGCAACCATGTCTCGCTGACCTGGCGTGCCCGGCTTGACGAGCATCTCGGTGAGTACAAGGTCGAGCTCCTGACCTCCCATGCCGCGCGCCTGATCGCTGCGCCGGTCGCGCTCTATGGCCTCGGCACGATCGCCGGCCTGCTGCGCCTCCTGCCGGAGCGCGATCCGCATCCCGGCCTCCATGAAGGGTTGTCCGTCCTCGTCGCCCATCTCGACGAGGCGGAGATGGCGCCGGCGCTGGTCATCCGCTTCGAACTGGCGATGCTCACCGAGCTGGGCTTCGGGCTCGATCTTGCCCGCTGCGTCGTCACCGGCTCGCCTGACGATCTCAGCCATGTCTCGCCGAAATCCGGCAAGGCCGTCAGCCGGCGGGCCGCTGAGCCCTATCTCGACCGCCTGCTGAAGCTGCCTTCGTTCCTCGTCGAGGGCCAGGGCGGACGCCGGCCATCGCCTGCCGACATCCTCTCCGGTTTCGCCCTGACGGGCTTCTTCCTGCGCCGCCACATCCTCGAACCGCGCGGCCTGCGCGAGCCGCCGGAGCGGGCGCGGCTGGTCGAACTGGCGGCGCGCGCTGCGGCGAATGCGCCCTTGGCCGAATCATCCACCGACTAAGCGCGAAATAGCGGCTTGCGCGTTTGCGCGGACCGCTTCGTACCTGCATTGTTCTGGCGGGGCGACTCGCGCTGTGCCATAGAGACCGCGCGAAATGCGACGAGACGAGGGCTGACGCAGCATGGGCAAACCGGTCGATCCGCCGCCGGAGGATGAAGCCGAGCGCATCGATCTGAAATCGGCGCTCGAAGAGCGCTATCTCGCCTATGCGCTCTCCACCATCATGCACCGCGCCCTGCCGGATGCGCGCGATGGCCTGAAACCGGTTCACCGCCGCATCCTGCATGCGATGCGGCTGCTCCGGCTCGACCCTGGCCAGGTCCACAAGAAATGCGCCCGCATCGTCGGCGACGTCATCGGCAAGTTCCACCCGCACGGCGACCAGTCGGTCTACGACGCGCTGGTGCGCCTCGCCCAGGATTTCGCCCAGCGCTATCCGCTCGTCGACGGGCAGGGCAATTTCGGCAATATCGACGGAGATAACGCTGCCGCCTATCGTTACACCGAAGCGCGCATGACCGAGGTCGCGCGCCTGCTCCTCGACGGCATCGACGAGGACGCGGTCGATTTCCGCGAGACCTATAACGGCGAGGACGAGGAGCCGGTCGTGCTCCCGGCCGCTTTCCCGAACCTGCTGGCCAATGGTTCGCAGGGCATTGCGGTCGGCATGGCGACCTCGATTCCGCCGCACAACGCAGCCGAGCTCTGCGACGCCGCGCTCTACCTGATCCAGCACCCGGAAACCTCTTCCGAACAGCTGATGACCTTCGTGCCCGGCCCGGATTTCCCGACCGGCGGCATCATCGTCGAAACCCGCGCCTCGATGGCGGAGACCTATCGCACCGGCCGCGGCGCCTTCCGCACCCGCGCGCGCTGGGTGAAGGAGGATCTCGAACGCGGCGCCTGGCAGGTCGTCGTCACCGAGATCCCCTACATGGTCTCGAAGGGCCGGCTGATCGAGAAGATCGCCGAGCTGCTCAACGACAAGAAGCTGCCTCTGGTTGCCGACCTGCGCGACGAGTCGGCCGAGGATATCCGCATCGTCATCGAGCCGCGCGCCCGCAATGTCGATCCCAACCTGATGATGGAATCGCTCTTCCGGCTCTCCGAGCTGGAAGCGCGCATTTCGATGAACATGAACGTGCTGACCGGCGGGCTGGTGCCGCGCGTGCTCGGCCTCAGTGAAGCCCTGCGTGCCTGGCTCGACCATCGCCGCGAGGTACTGCAGCGGCGCTCGCGCTTTCGGCTGGGTCAGATCGACAAGCGCCTCGAAATCCTGCGCGGCCTGCTGATCGTCTATCTCGACCTCGACCGGGTGATCAAAATCATCCGCGAGGAGGATGAGCCGAAGATCGAGCTGATGCGGTATTTCGAGCTCACGGAGGTCCAGGCCAACGCGATCCTCGACACGCGGCTGCGCGCGCTGCGCAAGCTCGAGGAGATGCAGCTCAAGACCGAGCTCGACGAATTGACCAAGGAGAAGGAGCAGGTCGAAGGCCTGCTCGCCTCCGAGGCGACGCAGTGGAAGACGATAGCCTGGGATATCCGCCAGGTGAAGAAGAGCTTCGGCCCGGAAACGGCGATCGGCAAGCGCCGCACCGATTTCGCGGATATGCCGGATACCACCGATATCGACCTGACCCAGGCCATGGTCGAGCGCGAGCCGATCACGGTCGTGATCTCGAAGAAGGGCTGGATCAGGGCCTTGAAGGGCCATGTCCAGGACAAATCGAGCTTCTCCTTCAAGGGTGACGACGCGCTCCAGACCGCCTTCTTCACCGAGACCACGGCGAAGGTGCTGGTGCTCGCCTCGAACGGCAAGGTCTTCACGCTGGATGCGTCGAAGCTGCCCGGTGGGCGCGGCTTCGGCGACCCGATCCGGCTGATGATCGAGCTGGAGGAGACGGCCGAGATCGTCTCCGCCTTCCCTTACAAGCCGGGCTCGAAGCTGCTGATGGTGACGAGCGAGGGCAGGGGCTTCGTCGCGCCGGCCGACGATGTCGTCGCCAACACGCGCAAGGGCCGGCAGGTCCTCAATGTCGACGGCGCGCATGTCGCGATGCTGGCCGTTCCGGCCGATGGCGACCATGTCGCGATCATCGGCGAGAACCGCAAATTGCTCTGCTTCCCGATCTCGGAAGTGGCGGAGATGGGCCGCGGCAAGGGCGTGCGCCTGCAGCGCTACAAGGATGGCGGCCTCTCCGACGCCAGGACCTTCAACCTCGCGGATGGCCTGACCTGGCTCGACACCTCCGGCCGGACCTGGACGGTGACCCAGGCCGATCTCATGGAATGGCTCGGCCACCGCGCCGAAGCCGGCCGCCTGCCGCCGAAGGGCTTCCCGAAGAGCAATACGTTCGGGGGATGAGGGGCGGCGCGCTCCGCGTCATGCTCGGGCTTGAGCCGCGCATCTCGGAAGCCAGTACACGCCCGGCATGAGACTCTCGGGTCAAGCCCGAGAGTGATGCCCGATCAAAGGCTTGCCGGAAAAAGCGGAATCAGTTCCGCAAGCGCTTGAATCAAGCTCTCAGCGGATCGCCTCGCCGACGACGCCGACTTCGAGACCCATCGTGATCTTGTCGGTGACGGCCCAGAGGACGCCGGCGCGGGCCTCTGGCCGCACGGCGATGCTGCTGCGACTGAAGGGCGAGGAGAAGTTGGTGGCGCCGAAGCGCCAGGTCTCGTTGGCCGCGCTCATGCCGACCGTGGTGTAGAGCAGCACATCGGGCGTCACCAGGACGCCGGCCTTGACCTTGAAGGCGCCGGCGAGGTCGCGCGTATAGGCGGCATTGCCGAAGCTCGGATAGCCGTAGCCGCCCATCGCCGGCATGTAGTCGATCGCGCCGGCGATCCCGTAGATGAAATTGCCTTCGCGCCGCATCGTTCCGGCTTCAAGCCCGATCGTCGGACCGGCGCTGGTGCGCATGTGCTTGCCGCTGGTGACCTGGAAGCCCGAGGAGATGCGGGCATAGGACCCCTCCCATTTCGGCGAGAGGCTGGGCTGGTCCCAGGCGAAGGAGGGCAGCGGGGCGAAGCCGGAGAGAGGCAGGAGCGCCTGCGCCTGAGCCGATGCGCCCGCTCCCAGCAGGGCGGCGAGCGTCGCGGCGGAAAGAAGCGGAAATCTCACGTCGAAAGCGTCCTCGCGACAGCGTGCCCCGTTGGAGGCTAGCATGGAGCGGGGCGAATGTCGCGGTTTTGTGGCCAGGCCCGGCGGCGGCTCAGGCGATCTTGGTCCTGAGCTTGAGGAAGCGCAGGGTGCGTTCCGCCGTCGCGAGATCGAGCTTGGCATAGGCGTCGACATCGTCGTCGACGTCGCGGGAGGAGAAATAGAGCCGCCGTGCCCGCAATTGCAGGATGGCGCGAAAGGCGGTGGCGCCGATGCCGAGCGCGCGGCAGGCGACGGCGATGCCGCTCGAATCCCGCTGCATCAGCACGCGCAGCGCCTGTTCGATCGAGATGCCGCCGATTTCCGCGAGCACCTGCGAGAGGTGATAGGCGCGATCCTCGTCCGCCAGCATGGTGAGCACGTCGTCGACCTCGCGGACCTTGGCGGCGAGATCGGAAAGCAGCAGCTTGACCTCCAGGCGCTGCTGGCGCGCCTGCCGGGCAAGCGAGACACTGGCTTCCGTTGTGGGAGCCGCGCCGCCGCCCTCAGAGAATTGCTCGACGATGCGCAGCACGCGCTGGGCCCGGTTCGGCGCGAGATCGGAACGGCGGGCGAGCGCGTCGGTGATGGCGGCGTCGCCCTCGCCGCGTTCGAGCAGCCGGTCGAAGCCGTGATCGGAAAAGGCCGCGCCTTCGTTGGCACTGACCGTGTGCAGGACCTTCTGGTCGCCGCGCTCGACCAGGATGTCGGTGACGCCCTCGGACAGGCGGGCACGCTCGGCGATGGCGACGAGATGCTGCTGCGACTGGCTGACGGCGATGGCGGCGAGGTCGGTATCGGTCAGGACCGGGGAAAGCGACAGCACCAGCCGTGCGACCTCGGCATTGCTGTCGCCGCCGAGCGTGACGGCGACATTATGCGGCAGGGTCGGCATGCTGGCGACGCGGTCGGCATAGCCCTTGCGGTCCTCGTCGCCGAGATGGCCGAGCGAGCCTGTCGCGATCTCCCCGTAATGCTCCTTTGCGGCCTCGTTGGGGTCGTGGTCGAGCAGGAACAGGTCCGTGACGGCATGGAGAAGCTGCCGGCGCGAATCCGACGACATGTCCGCCGGCATCCGGGTCAGGTTACGCAGCATGATGGCTCCCACGGCAAAGCAGTGGAAGCACTCTGCGCAGGTGCGGCTTGATTTACTCTTAAGGCGACAGTGCTTTTTATCTGAACAACGGGGCGATGGTGCCCCGTTGTTCAGACCGTGGAGGCCTGCCGCACCGGGAGGCAGGCTCTTCGATTTATGCACTTATAAGTTGCATTTTTCTTACCAGGATACTGTCGGCCGCGACCATGGCGATGAGCGACAATCCGACCAGCGGAAACACGAGCCCGCCGATGGCGAGCAGTGCGACGACGACCCGCAGCGTTGTCCTCTCGGCCGGTAGCGGTGGCACGCCGAGCGACCGCTGCGGACGTCGCTTCCACCACATGACAAGCGCGGAGACGCAGAGCAGGACGATCGCGAGGCAGGCGGCGAGCATCACGAGCTGGTTCGCCAGTCCGAATTCCTGTCCCATGTGGACATTGATGCCCCATTCCAGCGCTTTACCGAGCGGGCCGTAATCGGCATGGCTCATGTCGATCAGCGGCTTGCCGCTATACTGGTCGAGATGGATGACGCGCTGGAGCGCCATGTCCTTCGGGTAGACCGAGCCGGTATAGACCCCGCCCGGACCGCCCGGGAGATTGACGGCATAGCCGCGCGTCAGGCCCAGGCGGTCGAAGATCGCGACGGCGGCGTCGAGGCCGATCGCTTCGCCCTCTGCAACCTGTGATACCGGTAGTTTGGCCTGTTCCAGGGACCATGTCGTCGGCGCGATATGGGCAAGATGCTCATCCGACATCGGCACGGCGACGCGGACACCAGCCGGATAGCCGAAATTATGGCCGTTGGCCCATTGGTTGACCTTGCTGCCCCACAGCACCGACCAGGGCATGCCGGTGATCGCCAGGAACAGGATGAAGCCGCCGGCGACGAGTCCGGTCACCGCATGAAGATCGCGCCAGAACACGCGCTGGCGCGGCTTGCCCCTGACCGTGACCACGCCACCGCTCTGCTTGCGCGGCCACCACAGATAGAGCCCGGTCAGCACGAGCAGGATCGCCCATCCGCCCGCGATCTCGATCGCGCCGTTCGCGACCGGCCCGAAATAGGCGAGGCTGTGGATCTGCCGGATCACCCACATCACCGTGCCCTTGTCCGGGATCTGGCCGAGCACGCGGGCATCGTAGGGATCGACATAGACCACCATCCGCGTCCCGCCCGCGTCGCGGATCGTGACCTCGGCGGAGGCGGTCGCGGTTTCCGCGGGCACGTATTTCACGGCCTGTCCGGGGAAGGCCTTCACGGCCTGCGCCACGATCTCGTTGGGCGGGCGCTCAGCCGTCGCGCGCGCCTCGACCCGCTTCACGTCGCGATGGATCAGGCCGTCGATCTCGGCCCGGAAGAGATAGAGTCCGCCGGTCACCGCCAGCAGGATGAGAAAGGGCAGGGTGATCAGTCCGGCATAGAAATGCCAGCGCCAGACGGCGCGGTAGAGGGATGCGGCTGGTCGGCCCGCGCGCTCGGGCGCGGCCGCAGCCGTTGAGACTATTGTCATGGAAAAATCCTGGTCTGAGCTGAAGGGGAAGGGCTTCAGACCGGGACAGGGGGAGCGCGCGCGCCAAGCGGAGAACCCGGCGCGGACGGAGACGAGACTTGTTCCGTCGGCAGGCTGCGTTCGAAGGTGAGGGCAGGCCGGCGCAGGACGAGGGCAGTGGCCGGCGATGGCGGCGGCAAGGCGATAGCCGCCGACAGGCACAAGCTCGCGCAGCAATCCGGCAGCTTTGCCCCGCCGCTATCGGGCGCCGGGTCGGCCGGCGCCGTCTGGCCGGGTGTGCAGAGCGGATGGACAAGGCCGGGCGAAGGCTGCGCCGACAATCCCGCCGCGAGTGCGACGAGCGTCGTCTGCAGGACGAGGACATAGACGGCGACGAGCGCGATAGCGCTCCTCCGCCAGTTCATCTGTCCCACCGTCCCCGTCATGAAACGAGGCTTATCCAATCCGCTTGATCAGCGAAAGCGGGCGCCGTGACGCGCCCTCGACTTACGCCGGCAGGCAGGCCGGGCCGAGCGGCTCGAAGCTCTTATAGGTCAGGATGAACTCCTGGTGCCCGAGCTCTTCCGATTTCGTCCGGCCGCCCTGGCCGAGCGAGACGACAAGGTCGCGGATTTCGGTGCCGACCTCGTCGAGCCCGGCGCGGCCTTCGAGGATGCGCCCGGCATCGACATCCATGTCCTCCGCCATCCGGCGATACGTCTCGGGGTTCGCGCAGATCTTCACCACCGGCGAGATCGCCGAGCCGACGACCGAGCCGCGTCCCGTCACGAACAGCACGCAATGCGCGCCGCAGGCGATCAGTTCGGCGATCTCGGCATTGTCGTTGATATTGGGGAAGCCGAAGCGGACCTCGCCATCCGGCACGACGTCGAGCAGGTAGAGCCCGCCATGTGGCGGCACGTCGCCGGGCTTGATCAGGCCGGAGATCGGCGAGGCGCCCGACTTGGCATAGGCGCCCATCGATTTCTCCTCGATGGTCGAGAGCCCGCCCTCGGCATTGCCGGCGGCGAAGGAGCCGTAGCCCAGCGTTGCATAATAGCGCGCCGCCTTGGCCACGGATTTCTCCAGCTCGGCGCCGAGCTCGGGCGTGATCGCGCGGGCCGCCATGATGTGCTCGCAGCCGATCAGCTCGCCGGTTTCCTCGAAGATGCAGGCGGCGCCTTCCTTGATGAGCTGGTCGAAGGCGCGTCCGGCGGCCGGGTTTCCGGTGATGCCGGAGGTCCCGTCCGAGCCGCCGCAGACCGTGCCGACCACGAGTTCGGAAACCGCCATCGGCACCGTCTCCTGCGCATCGAGGAGGCTGCGTTGTTCCTCGACCCAGGCGCGGCCCTCGCGGATCGAGGCGCGGGTGCCGCCTGTGCCCTGGATGATGATCGTCTTCACCGGCCGGCCGCTGGCGCGCACCGCCCGCTCCAGCGCGTATTTGTTAAAGCTCTCGCAGCCGAGCGAGACCAGCAGCACGGCGCCGACATTCGGATGGGTGCAGAGCTGCTCCATCATCCGCTCGGCATAGGGGTTCGGGTAGCAGCCTGGAAAGCCGATGGCGTGGACGCCTTCCTCGCGCCAGGGCAGGGCGATCTCGCGGGCGACATGGTGGGCGCATTCGACGAGATAGGCGACCGCGACGGTGTTGCGGATGCCCTTGCGCCCGTCGGACCGGAGATAGCCGCGCATCGTGCTCATGCCGAGGCTCCCGCCTTGCGTTCGTCTTCGAGATGATAGGTCGGCGTGTAGTCGCTGCGCATGTTGTGGACATGGACATGCGCGGCGGGCGCGATCGTCTCGGTCGCGACGCCGATCGGCGCGCCGTATTTCAGGATCTTCTCGCCGGCCGCGATGGCGCGGCGGGCGACCTTGTGGGCAAGCGCGATGTCGCGGTCGAGCGCTGCCGGGCCGGCCCCGGTCTCGACGCTCTCGCCGGCTTTGAGCCGAGCCCGCGCGACGAGAACGTTGTCGCGCGGATCGAGCAGGATGAGGCGCGGATCGTGGGGCATCGTCTTGCTCCTTTGGACTGGGAGCCGTCATTCCGGACAAGCCGCGAACCGGCGCCGATCCGGAATCCATCAAAGGGCATGCGCTCTACGATGGATTCCGGGTCTCCGCTGCGCTCCGCCCGGAATGACGGGCGCGGAGATTCAGAACTTGCCGTATTGCAGATAGGCCTGCTGCGGATCGGTGCCGGCGAGGATCGCGGTGCGGACCTTGTTCTCAGCCGAGATCGCGGTCTCCGACTTGTCCAGCACTTCCTCGATGATCTCGGCAGGAATGCGCACGACGCCGTCGCGATCGGCCAGGATGTAGTCGCCGGGCCGGATCCAGACCGCGCCGATCTTGATCGGCTCGTCGACCGCCTTGGGCAGCCAGGCGCCGACGATGTCGCGCGGCGTATAGGCCTTGAAATAGGCTTGGAACCCCATCTCGACCATGAATTCGGTATCGCGCGAGAGCCCGTCGATGACACAGCCGCGCACGCCTTTGTTCTTCAGCGTCTCCGCCGAAAGCTCGCCCATCAGCGCGATCTCGTTGGTGTTCGGCTGGCAGACCCAGACATGACCGGGCTTGGCGGCGGAGAGCAGGCCGGTCCAGCCGAGCAGCGTCTCATGCGCGTCGAATTCGCCGGTCTTGCCCTCGACGGTGAAGGCCGGGCCGGCCAGCTTCTGGCCGGGCAGGAGCGGGCGCAGGTCCGGCGGCAGGACGAAATCTTTAAGGCCCATCGCCCGCATCGTGTCGTGGATGATGCCGGTATAGCAGCGCTCCAGCCTGTCGGTTAGTTCCTGGCTCATCGTTCCTCCGGTTCGGCCCCTGTCGCGCGGATCTGTTGCCGGGCCGCTAGCGATAGAGTGTCGGGAGGAGCGAGGCGCGGCAAGCGCGTTTTCCGCGCGTCGCGGATGCGTTTCAATCGGTTGAATCGTGGCGCTCGACGCGCTCCCAACCCTGCGGCATCAGGCGCTCCTGCGGCAGGAAGCGCGACTTGTAGGCCATCTTGGGCGAGCCCTCGACCCAGTAGCCGAGATAGACGTAAGGCAGGCCGAGCCGGCGCGCCCGGGCGATATGGTCGAGCACCATGAAGGTGCCGAGCGAGCGTAGCTCCAGCCCGGGATCATAGACCGAATAGACCATCGAGAGCCCGTCACCGAGCGTATCGGTCAGGGCCATCGCGAAAAGGTCGCTTTCGCCGCGTCCGGTGAAGCCGGAATCGGGGCCGCGGCGGCGATATTCGATCAGGCTGGTCTCGACATGGCTGTCCTCGACCATCATCGCGAAATCGAGCGCCGACATCGTCGCCATGCCGCCATCGGGATGGCGCTCGTCGAGATAGGAGCGGAACAGGGAATAATGCTCGGAGCGCGGACGTGGTGGCAGGGCCTCGCCGATCAGGTCGCTGTTGCGGGCGAGCACCCGGCGGAAGCTGCGGGACATGCGGAAATCGTCGACGCAGACGCGGACCGAGACGCAAGCCCGGCAGATCTCGCAGGCCGGGCGATAGGCAATGCTCTGCGAGCGCCGGAAGCCGCCCTGCGAGAGCACGTCGTTGAGCTCGCGCGCCTGCGAGCCGACGAGGTGCGTAAACACCTTCCGCTCCTCGCGCCCCGGCAGATAGGGGCACGCGGTCGGCGAGGTCAGGTAGAATTGCGGGGCATCCCGCAATGGGCGCGTCACGTCGCTGGCTCCCCGGAAGCTTCCGCCTCTCAATGTAGCATCGGCCGCACCGGCAACAAGCGCGGCGCGGCCGATCGGGAAACGGTTCTCGGCTTTTTGATCTGGCTCAACCGGTCAGGCGCGCACGACGACCAGTCCGGTCAGCAGGTCGTGGCCCATGCGCCGGTCCGCGCGGGCGAAACCGCAGGCGACGTCGACGAGCCAGAGCAGGAAGGTGCCGGCCGCAACATAGAACAACAGCGCATGCACGGCGGCGGCGAGCCCGTCGGGGCGCCCGCCGGAAGCGGTCTCGACCCGCAGGCCCGCGATGCGCATGCCCCAGGTCGACTGCTTGCGCCCGCCGATCGTCAGCGCGGTATAGCCGAGCGCGGTCGCGACCGTGGCGATCGGGATCAGCAGCCAGGTCGCGCCGAAGGTGACGACGCCGAGCAGAGCCAGCAGGAACACGACCAGCCAGCCCAGGAAGAACAGCACGACGATGTCGACGAGCCAGGCGAACAGTCGCGAGCCGAGAACGCCGCTGACGTTCTGGTAGGGACGCGGCTCCAGCGCCGTGATCGGCGGCTGGCCATAACGGGTGTCGCTCATCGGGACTTCGATCCTCCATCGGCGCGCGGGAAACTGGCGCCCGGGAGATAATGTTTGATCAGCGGGCCGGTTCCGCAAGACCGCGTGGGAGAATCCGCCGAGGCGCATAGCCGTTTTTGGCGAGCGCATCCTCGATCGCGCGCGAATGCGCTGCCCCGCGCGTCTCCACCGTGACATCGAGCGAGACGCCCTTGGCGGGCACGTCGAGGAAGAGGCGGCCATGGCTGACCTCGAGAATATTGGCGCCTTCCTCGCCGAGCAGGCTCGCGATCCTGCCGAGCAGGCCCGGCCGGTCGCTGGTGGTCAGGCGAAAGGCGACGATGCGGTCCTCGCGCTCCAGCTCCCGCACCATGATCGCGGCGAGCAGGCGGGTATCGATATTGCCGCCGGTGAGCACGAGCCCGACCGTGCGGCCGGCATAGCGCTCGGGCTCCTTCAGCATCGCCGCGAGGCCGGTTGCGCCCGCCCCTTCTGCAAGGCTGTGCTGAAGGCTGGCATAAGCGTTGACGGCGCGTTCGATCAGGTCCTCGCCGACGAGGACGATATCGCTGACAAGGCTCGATATCACCGGCAGGGCGAGCTGGCCGACGGTCTTGACCGCGATGCCTTCGGCCAGCGTCGGCCCACCGATCGGCTTGTCCTGCGCCTGCACGGCGTTGAAGAAGGACGGGTAGAGCGCGGCCTCGACGCCGATCAGTTCAATGCCCGGCTTGATCGCCTTGGCGGCGATCGCGTTGCCGGCCATCAGCCCGCCGCCGCCGAGCGGGATGACCAGCATGTCGAGACCGGGCTCGTCGGCCAGCATCTCGCGCGCGATCGTACCTTGTCCGGCCATCACCGCGGCGTCGTCATAAGGGTGGACGAAAGTGAGCTGCTCGGCTCCGGCGAGTTCATGGGCCTTGTGGGCGCATTCGTAGAGCGTCTCGCCATGCAGCACGACGCGGGCGCCATGGGCGCGGGTGTTCTCGACCTTCACCAGCGGCGTCGTCTCGGGCATCACGATCGTCGCAGGCGTGCCGAAGCGCCTGGCGTGGTAGGCGACGGCCTGGGCATGGTTGCCGGCCGACATCGCGATGACGCCGCGCGCTAGCTCGGCCTCGCTCAGCGAGAGCAGCTTGTTGACAGCGCCGCGCTCCTTGAAGGAGGCGGTCGCCTGCATGTTCTCATGCTTCACCAGCACGGTCGCGCCGGTGAGTTCGGACAGCCGCGGCGCTGGCACCAGAGGCGTGCGCAGCACATGCCCTGCGATCCGGCTGGCGGCTGCGTCGATTTCCTCGGGGGTGATCGCGAGGCTCTCGCTCATGCTCTGCTCTCGATTCCGGGCGCCGCGTCCGCGGAACAGGGCATCACACCCGTCGCGGCGTCAATTCGCCATCACCGAAAAAGCCGCCGGGGCGCCAGATCAGAACGATGGCGAGCAAGGAATAGACGGCGAGATCGCGCTGCTCGATCGGCAGCGTCGCCGACCATGCCGCCTCGAACGCAGCGATCATCAGGCCGCCGAGCTCCGCCCCGCCGACCGAGCCGATGCCGCCGAGGATCGCGGCGACAAGCGCCTTCAGGCCAAGCGAGAAGCCGCCCGCGAAACCCATCCCGCCATAGATCACCGTCACGATCACCCCGGCCATGCCGCAGACGGCGCAGGCGATGATGACCGCCACGTCATGGACCGCGCGGGCATCGACGCCGAAGAGCGCGGCGG
>JAEWKP010000224.1 GCA_023393655.1 Pseudomonadota bacterium
GACGGAGTGCCTGCCCGTGCGCGAGGCCGACGCGGCCCGCCCGCGCGCCCGCCATCTCACGATCCCCGTCAGGATCGGCCACGTCACCGTCGGCGGCGGCGCGCCCATCGTCGTGCAGTCGATGACCAATACCGCCACCGCTGATATCGCCGGCACGGTCGCGCAGGTCGCCGCACTTGCCCGCCAGGGCTCGGAACTCGTCCGCATCACCGTCGACCGCGACGAGGCGGCTGCCGCAGTACCGAAGATCCGCGAGCGGCTCGACCGCATCGGCGTCGACGTGCCGCTGGTCGGCGACTTCCACTATATCGGCCACAAGCTGCTCGCCGACCATCCGGCCTGTGCCGAGGCGCTGGCGAAATACCGGATCAATCCCGGCAATGTCGGCTTCAAGGACAAAAAGGACAAACAGTTCAGCCAGATCATCGAACTCGCGATCAAGCATCGCAAGCCGGTGCGCATCGGTGCCAACTGGGGCTCGCTCGACCAGGAATTGCTGACGGCGCTGATGGACGAGAACGCGCGCGCCGTGCGCCCGCTCGATGCCCGCGCCATCATGCGCGAAGCGATGGTGCAATCGGCCCTGCTTTCGGCCGAGCGCGCCGAGGAGATCGGGCTCGCACGCGAATACATCATCCTCTCCGCCAAGGTCTCCGGCGTGCAGGACCTGATCACGGTCTACCGCATGCTGGCGAGCCGGGCGAACTACGCCATCCATCTCGGCCTGACCGAGGCCGGCATGGGCTCGAAAGGCATCGTTGCCTCCTCGGCCGCGCTCGGCATCCTCCTGCAGGAAGGCATCGGCGACACCATCCGCTATTCGCTGACCCCCGAGCCCGGCGGCGACCGCACGCTCGAGGTCCGGACGGCCCAGGAGCTGCTCCAGACCATGGGTTTCCGCGCCTTCGTGCCGCTGGTTGCCGCCTGCCCCGGCTGCGGCCGGACGACCTCGACCGTCTTCCAGGAGCTGGCGCAGGATATCCAGGGCTGGATTTCGGCGTCCATGCCGGAATGGAAGACGCAGTATCCCGGCGTCGAAACCCTCAACGTCGCGGTGATGGGTTGCATCGTCAACGGCCCCGGCGAGTCCAAGCATGCCGATATCGGTATCTCGCTGCCCGGCACCGGCGAGGCGCCGACGGCGCCCGTTTTCATCGACGGCAAGAAGGTCGCGACGCTCCGCGGCGCCGGCATCGCCGCCGAATTCAAGGCCATGGTCGCCAGCTATATCGAGCGGCGCTTCGGCGTCGGCCTCGGCGCCACTGGCTGATCACGCCTTTGCGCGCCGCCCGCAACGTGCTAGAGGCCCCGGCCTTTCGCTGCACCGCAGCATGAGCGGAGATCCTTGATGGGGCATGAGAACCCGAATCCTGCGACCGTTCGGCCGGAGGATTCACGCTTCGGGCTCGACGCCGCCCACGGCCAGAACGGTGGCCACGGTCACGGCAAGATGGGCTTCGGAGCGCTGGCTCTGGGGGCGCTCGGTGTCGTCTACGGCGATATCGGCACCAGCCCGCTCTACGCGCTGCGCGAGACGTTGCTGGCAGCGACCGGCGGCGAAGAGGGCGCGGCCATTCCGCCGACCGTCGTCATCGGCGTGCTCTCGCTGATTCTCTGGTCGCTCGTCATCGTGGTGACGCTGAAATATGTCGTGCTGCTGATGCGCGCCGACAATAACGGCGAAGGCGGCATCCTCACCCTCGTCGCGCTGGCCCAGCGCAGCCTCGGCCGTGCCCGCAGCCATGTCGCCCTGCTGCTCGGCATGATCGGCGCCGGCCTGTTCTACGGCGATACCGTCATCACGCCGGCGATCTCGGTTCTCTCCGCGATCGAGGGCGTCAAGCTGATCACGCCCGCACTCAACGATTATATCCTCTGGATCGCCTCGGCGATCCTGATCGGCCTGTTCGTCATGCAGAGCCACGGCACCCATCGTGTCGCGACCTTCTTCGGCCCGATCATGCTGGTCTGGTTCCTGACGCTGGCCGGGCTCGGCATCTATCACATCGCCGACGATCTCAGCGTCTTCCGCTCGATCAATCCGTATTACGCGCTGCTGTTCTTCCGCGACCATGCCGGCGTGGCGCTGGCCGTGCTCGGCTCGGTCTGTCTGGCGGTGACGGGCGCCGAGGCGCTCTACGCCGATATGGGCCATTTCGGCCGTGGGCCCATCCGCGGCGCCTGGCTCTATGTCGTCTTCCCGGCCTTGTGGCTCAACTATCTCGGCCAGGGAGCCCTGATCCTCTCCGACCCCAGCGCCATCGACAATCCGTTCTACCGGCTCGCGCCGCAGGGGCTGCTGCTGCCCTTCGTCATCATGGCGACGGTCGCCACCATCATCGCCAGCCAGGCAGTCATCACCGGCGCTTTCTCGCTGACCCGACAGGCGATCCAGCTCGGCATGCTGCCGCGCATGGAGATCCGCCACACCTCCGAGCAGACCTCCGGCCAGATCTACGTGCCCCGCGTCAATCTGCTGCTGCTGGTCGTGGTGCTGATCCTGGTCTGGTCGTTCCGGACGTCGTCGAGCCTGTCGCATGCCTATGGCATCTCGGTCTTCGGCACGATGGTGGTCTCGTCGCTGCTGGCCTCGATCGTCATCCGCCGCCACTGGGGCTGGAGCCCGCTGGCGACCGGCGCGATCATCCTTCCCTTCTTTCTGGTCGACGTCTCCTTCTTCTCGGCCAACATGCTGAAGCTGTTCCATGGCGGCTATGTGCCGGTGCTGCTCGCCATGGGCCTGACGCTGGTGATGTGGACCTGGATGCGCGGCACCAAGATCCTGTTCGACAAGACCCGCAAGACCGACGTGCCGTTGCTCGAGCTCGTCACCATGCTCTCGAAGAGCCCGCCCGCCCGCGTCAAGGGCATGGCCGTCTTCTTGACCAGCGACCCGGAGACCGCACCGGCCTCGCTGCTGCACAACCTCAAGCACAACAAGGTGCTGCATGAGCGCAACGTCGTCCTGACCGTGCGCTCGGCCGATACGCCCCGCGTCGTCGAGGAGGAGCGGGTACGCCTTGCCCGCATCACAGACGATTTCTGGCGCGTCGACATGGTCTACGGCTACATGGAAAGCCCGAACGTGCCGAAGGGCCTGGCCATGCTGCGCAAGCAGGGCTTCAAGTTCGACATCATGTCGACCTCGTTCTTCCTGTCGCGCCGCTCGATCAAGGCCTCGCCGCAATCGGGCATGCCGGTCTGGCAGGACAATCTCTTCATCGGCCTGACCAAGAGCGCGACCGACGCCACGGACTTCTTCCAGATCCCGACCGGCCGCGTCGTCGAGGTCGGCACGCAGGTCACGGTCTGACGGGCTTCTCTGATCTTAGTCCAGCCGTGCCGAAGCCGCTTCCTCCGGCACATGCCGCACCCGTTCGCGATAGAGCAGGTAGAGCCCAGACGAGATCACGATGCCGGCGCCGACGAAGGTCCAGCGATCCGGCAACTGGTCGAAGACCAGCCAGCCGAGCAGCAGCATCCAGATGATCTGCGAATAGATGAAGGGCGCCAGCACCGTGGCCGGCGCCAGCCGATGCGCCAGGATCAGCAGCCAGTGGCCGAAGCCGCCGAGCGCGCCGACAGCGATCATCAAGAGCCAGGGCAGCAGCGTCTGCGGCGTCTCCCAGACCCAGGGCAAGAGCGGGATCGTCGCCAGCGTGCCCGCGGCGCCGGAATAGATCATCGTCGTTTCCGATGAATCATGGCCGGAGAGCATGCGGGTCGACAGGGAATAGAAGGCGTAACACAGGCAACCCACGACGCTGAGCAGGGCCGCTGGGTGCATGCCGCCAATTCCGGGCCGCGTCACCACCAGCACGCCGATGAAGCCGACGCCGATCGCCGCGAGCCGGCGCGGCCCCGGCCATTCCCCGAGCAGCGGCCCCGAGGCCAGCGCCACCAGCAGGGGCGTCGCGAACATGATCGAGACCGTCTCGGCGAGCTGGAGATAGCGCAGCGCGATGAAGTTGAGCGCCGTCGAACCGAGCAGCAGCAGCGAGCGCCCCCATTGCAGCCAGGGGCGCCTGGTCCGCAGCACGCCGGGGCGTGTCCATGGATTGATCACCGCCAGGACCAGGATCATGCTGCCGGCATAGCGCGCGAACACCACCTGCAGCGGATTCATCGACTGGCCCAGCCATTTCGCGCTGGTATCCAGCAGCGAGAACAGCACGACGGCCGCACACATCAGGCCGATCGCGGCCATGCGCGCGCGACCCGTCTCGGAAGGCGCCGCCGAAGGAGAGGGCACAGGGTCTCGCCATGCTCTGGAGGAATGACGAAATAGATTGAACCGATTTAGGCGGCTTCGCCAGTACGCCGGAGCATGCACTCCATGCAGAAATCAGGCGTCGCTATCGGCCTCGTCGAGATCGGCCTCGGCATCGTCCTGCTCGGCACCGGCCTTCGAGAGGCCCTTGGCCGCCTTGCGCAGGAGCTTGCGCAACTGCTTGCGCTCCCTGCCATCGAGCTTGTCGAGAAGCTCGTCCTCGACGTCGTTCCAGACCGCGTCGAGCTCGGCCGCAGTTTTCTGGCCCGCTTCGGTCAGCGCGACCTGCACGAGGCGGCCGTCGCGGTTGCCCCCTTCGCGCGTGACGAGGCCCTGCAGCGAAAGCCGTCCGATCGTCTTCGACACGGTCGGCGGCTTGACACGCAGCAACGCGGCGAGCTCGCCCATCGTCATCGGGGCCGGCTGCAGTGCCTTCAGCGCCTGCTCCTGCCCCGGGAACAAGCCCAGGCCGTTCAGCCTCTCGCCCATCCGCGAGCGGTGCAGCCGCGCGGTGACGAGCAGGGCACGGCCGACGCTCTTCTCGATTGCCTTGGTCATGGGGTCGATCCTTCGGGCCGATCCTTGGACGGATAAGCGAGACGCTTCGCCGGCTGCGTATTCGCGCGCGAACATGACAGACGGATGACAACCGGATGTCAGAGCGAAGAGGACGCGAGTTTCGCGGCGACTTTTTTCAGGAAGGCCGCCCGGCTGGCCGGTGTCGAGAGGTTCATCTCGTGATGAGCGAGGTAAGTCGTGCGGGTCAGCGGGTGGCAGACGGCGCGCAGTGCCCGGCATACAGCCTTGCGCGGCGGGTCACCCATCAGGAGGGCGCGCCAGCGCGAACCGCCATAGCTCGTCACCGCAACGA
>JAEWKP010000225.1 GCA_023393655.1 Pseudomonadota bacterium
GATCAGGGCCATCTCAGCCTCCTCACTCGGCCGCCAGAGGCAGCGGAGGACGGTCGAAATCTTCGGGGAAATGGTTGAGCGCGCTCAGCACCGGCATGGGGGTCAGGCCACCCATCGCGCAGAGCGCGGCGTCGGTCATCAGCTTCGAGAGATCGCGCAGCACAGCGATATTCTTGGGAACCTCGGCGCCGGCGATGATGCGGTCCATCGTCTCGACGCCGCGCGTCGCGCCGATCCGGCAGGGCGTGCACTTGCCGCAGCTTTCCTTGGCGCAGAATTCGAAGGCGAAGCGGGCCTGTTTGGCCATATCGACGCTGTCGTCGAACACGACGATGCCGCCATGGCCGAGCATCGCCCGCATGGAGGCGAGCGCCTCATAGTCCATCTGCACGTCGAGCTGTTCGGCGGTGAGATAGGCGCCGAGCGGCCCGCCGACCTGCACGGCCCGGATCGGCCGGCCCGAGAGCGTGCCGCCGCCCATGTCCTCGATGATCTCACGCAGTGAGATGCCGAAGGCGAGCTCGATCAGCCCACCGCGCTTGACGTTGCCGCCGAGCTGGATCGGCAGCGTGCCGCGCGAGCGGCCCATGCCGTAATCGGCATAGGCCTGCGCGCCATGGTCCAGGATCCACGGCACGGCGGCGAAGGAGAGCACGTTGTTGACGATGGTCGGCTTGCCGAACAGGCCCTGCAGGGCCGGCAGCGGCGGTTTGGCCCGGACGATGGCACGCTTGCCTTCGAGGCTTTCGAGCAGCGAGGTCTCCTCGCCGCAGATATAGGCGCCGGCGCCGAGCCTCACTTCGAGATGGAAGGCATGCTGCGAACCCATCACCGAAGCGCCGATCATCCCGGCGGCTTCCGCCTTCACGATGGCGCGCTGGAGCGTGCGATGGGCATGCGGGTATTCCGAGCGCAGATAGACATAGCCGCGCGTCGCCCCGACCGCGATGGCGGCGATCGTCATGCCCTCGATCACGAGATAGGGGTCGCCTTCGAACAGCATGCGGTCGGCGAAGGTGCCGCTGTCGCCCTCGTCGGCATTGCAGACGATGTATTTCTGCTCGGCTCTGGCGTCGTGGACGGTCTTCCACTTGATGCCGGTCGGGAAGCCGGCGCCGCCGCGCCCGCGCAGGCCCGAGGTCTTCACCGCCTCGACGATCTCGCTGCCGGTGAGGGAAAGCGCCTTCTCCAGACCCTTGAAGCCGCCATGAGCGCGGTAATCGGCAATCGAGAGCGGATCGATGACGCCGACGCGTTCGAAGGTGAGGCGCTGCTGGCGCTTCATCCAGTCGAGCTCGTCGGTCTTGCCGAGGCGCAACGCATGCGCGCCGCCAGATACGAGGCCGGCATCGAACAGCGAAGGTACATCCTTCGCCGCGACCGGACCGTAGGCGATGCGGCCCTCAGCCGTCTCGACCTCGATCAGCGGCTCCAGCCAGAGCATGCCGCGCGAGCCGTTGCGGATGATCTCGACGGAAAGCCCGCGCGCTGCCGCTTCATTGGCGACAGCCTGCGCGACGGCTTCCGCGCCGACCGAGAGGGCGGCGGCGTCGATGGGAACGAAGATGCGGACCGGGGTGGCGCTCATGAATGCGCCCTTCCGTGCTGGCAGAGCCCGGCGATGCGGGCGGCGTCGACGCGCCCGATCAATTCGCCATCGACCAGGGCGGACGGCCCGAGCGCGCAATTGCCGAGACAATACACCGTTTCGACCACGGCGTCGCCGGCATGGTGATCGTCGACCGCGATGCCGTGGGTGTGGGCGAGTTCGTCGACCACGCTTTCGCAGCCCAAAGCCTGGCAGGCTTCGGCCCGGCAGAGCTTGACGATGCGGGCCGGCTGCGGGGCGGTCTTGAAATCGTGATAGAAGGAGATCGCGCCATGGACCTCGGCGCGCGAGAGGTTCAGCACCTCGGCGATCAGCGACACGGCCTGCGGATCGACATAGCCGAACTCGTCCTGAAGGGCGTGCAGCATCGGCAGCGTGGCGCCTTCCAGATGCGCCAGACCCGCGACGATCATGCGTGCGCTGTCCTGATCCCAGGCCGGATAACCCGCCATCTTTCCTCCATAGGCCCGGTTCGCCGGGCGCTCGTTAAGGGGAGGGTGGTTGAAACTGGAATGATTTCAAATCGTTTCTTTCGACCGTATGATAGTTTTTGGCTATCAATCCGCAGGATAAGAAGCTGCCTTTCCTTCTGAGGTGGCTTGCGGTGCTCTGAAAATTGCGCCAAGTGCCGATTTTGCGCTGCACAATGCTGCGGTGCTTCTAAGACGATAGGCGAAGTCTATCGTACGATCGGCCGCCGCGGCAGCCCGGCATCGGTCACGGGCTTCGTCATCATCAGCAGGTTGCGGGCGAGCGGCGCCACAGGCTGCCGGTCGGCCACGATCAGGCCGATCGTGCGCTGCGCCTCCGGCTCGACCAGCGACAGCGCCCTCGTGCCGAGCGGCACGCCGAAGAATTCGAGCAATTGCAGGGAGACGATGCTGGCGACGCCCTGGATGCCGGCATGGGAGCACAGGTTGAAGATCGAGTTGGTCTCGATCATCGGCCGCGGCGCGGTGCCGACCGAGCGGAAGATGCCGTCGATGATGCGCCGGTTCTGCATGTCGCCGGTCAGCAGGCAGAGCTTCTGCTCGGCCGCTTCGGCCCAGGTGATCGTGTCGCGCGCGCCGAACGGCCCATCCTCGCGTGTCAGCAGCACATAAGATTCCTGGTAGATCGGCTTGGAGATCACCCGGTCGAGGGGCTCGTTGTCGAGATAGGTCAGCCCGACATCGAGCTCGAAATCGTCGATGCCCTGCTGGATCTCCTGCGAGGTCAGCGACAGCACGGTGAGCGACACCGCCGGATAGCGCTCGGAGAAGGGCGCGGTGATATGGGCGATCATCGGCAGCGCGGTCAGGATCGCGCCGAGCCGGATGCGGCCGGAGACGCCCTCCCTCAGCTCCGCGATCGAATCCTTCATGATGTCGGCTTCGGCCAGGATACGCCGGCTATGGGCGAGCACGACCTCGCCTTCCTTGGTGAAGCCCTGGAAGCGCCGGCCGCGCTCGACGATCATCACGCCGAGCTCCTCTTCGAGCTGAACGATCGCGGCCGAGAGCGTCGGCTGCGAGACATGACAGGCCTCGGCCGCGCGGCGGAAATGCTTCTCGCGGGCGAGGGCGTCGAGATAGATCAACTGGCGAATGATCATGGCGGCGGCGCGGGGGCGGCGGAGAGCGCCGCGCGCCCGAGCATCGGCAGAGTTCGCCGCGGTTGCAAGCGAGGCGGTTGCATTCGTGCAAACAGGCTGTTGCTGCCGGGGCAACGCCTGGAGAATTGCGCTGAGGCAATCCCGATCCTAACTCCCGGAGGCCGGGATGGCCGGCAGGCAAAGGGCTGCGTCGCGGCCTCGGGATGATCATGGCACAGGAACTGGAATTCGGACTCGACACCTTCGGCGACGTCACCAACGGGGCGGGTGGCAAGCCGCTGCCGCATGCGCAGGTGATCCGCAATCTCGTCGATGAAGCCGTCCTGGCCGATCAGGTCGGCATCGATTTCATCGGCGTCGGCGAGCATCATCGCGCCGATTTCGCGGTTTCCTCGCCGGAGACGGTGCTGGCCGGCATGGCCACGCGCACCAGCCGGATCAAGCTGGGTTCGGCCGTGACCGTGCTGAGCTCGGACGATCCGGTCCGTGTCTTCCAGCGCTTCTCGACCGTCGATGCGCTCTCGAACGGGCGCGCCGAGGTCATCCTGGGCCGTGGTTCCTTCACCGAGTCCTTCCCGCTCTTCGGCCTCGACCTGCGCGACTACGAGAAGCTGTTCGAGGAGAAGCTCGACCTTTTCGCCGGCCTGCTGCCGCAGGAGCCCTTGACGTGGCAAGGCTCGATCCGCCCGCCGCTCAAGGACCAACTGGTCTATCCGCCGGTCGAGAACGGCCCGCTCAAGACCTGGATCGGCGTCGGCGGCAGCCCGGAATCGGTGGTCCGTGCGGTGCGCTACGACCTGCCCTTGATGCTCGCCATCATCGGCGGCGATCCCTTGCGCTTCAAGCCGTTCGTGGATTTGTACCATCGCGCCTATGGCCAGATCGGCAAGCCGGCGAAGCCCGTCGGCGTCCATTCGCCGGGCTATGTCGCGGCGACCGACGAACAGGCCAGGGAGGAGTTCTTCCCGGCCTATAAGCAGATGCGCGACCGCATCGGCGCGGAGCGCGGCTGGCCGCCGATGGGCCGGGACGAGTTCGAGCAGGAGGTCGCGCGCGGCTCGCTCTATCTCGGCTCGCCCGAGACGGTGGCGCGCAAGATCGCGGCGACGGCCAAGGGGCTGGGCATTGCCCGCTTCCAGCTGAAGTACAGCGCCGGCCCGCTGGCGCATGAGAAGGCGATGGAGTGCATCCGGCTCTATGGCGAGAAGGTCGTGCCGCTGGTGCGGGAAATGTTGGCCTGACGCATTCCTGAAAGGCCGTCATTCTCGGATCAAACCCGAGTGTGACGGCCGCTCACCCCACCACCTTCAGCGGATCGACCGACAGCGTCCGCTTCAACGCCCTGAGCCCGAAGGTCGTCCGCGTCTGCCGCACCCCGGGAATGCGATAGATCGTTCCGCGCAGGAAGCGCTCGTAATGGTCGGTGCCGCTGACCACGACCTTGGCGAGATAATCGTATTCGCCGGTGACCAGATGGGCCTCGACCACCTCCGGTGCCCGGTTCAGCGCCTCGCCGCACTGGTCGAGCACCTTGTCGTCATGTTTGTCGAGCGTGATCTCGACGAAGACGATGTTGTTGTAGCCGAGCGCCTTGTGGTCGAGCAGCGCGACATATTTCTCGATCGCGCCGGACTCCTCCAGTCGCTTCACCCGCGTCCAGCAAGGCGAGGGCGAAAGCCCGACCTTTTCGGCCAGCGCCTGCGTGGTGAGGCGCCCGTCATCCCGCAGCGCGGCGAGAATCTTGCGATCGATCAGATCGAAAGCAGGACCGTTCTGGCTCTTTTTATTCATCGGGAGATCATTCTGAAGATTAAGGAAATTACAGAGATTCCTTTTGCCTGATTTCGCCGTTTCCGGCAAATTCGGAATGAACCTCTGAACCGTCCCCGCTAGCGTTTGTTACAAGGGGAACGATCGTCGGCCGGCTGTGCACCTTGGCCCGCATCTCTGAAGAGCGCCGCGGGCGCTTGCGGGATGCGCGCGAAGGCGGAATGCTGGTGGCGTCAGGGATGGAGGCGCTCATGAGCAGCGACAAGTCAGGCCAGGCGCCGGCAGCAACCCAGCCACTGCAGTTCCATGTCCCCAAACCGGCGAGCCGCCCGGGCGAGAAGCCGGACTTCTCCCATGTCGTGATCCCGAAGGCGGGCTCCGTCGCGCGCCCGCCGGTCGATGTCGATCCCAAGGACATCCGCGATCTCGCCTATTCGATCATCCGCGTGCTCAATCGCGAGGGCGAGGCGGTCGGCCCCTGGGTACCCGACCTCTCGCATGAGGACCTGATCCGCGGTTTGCGCCACATGATGACGCTGCGCACCTTCGACGGGCGCATGCAGATGGCGCAGCGCCAGGGCAAGACCTCATTCTACATGCAGCACACCGGCGAGGAGGCGGTGAGCTGCGCCTTCCGCATCGCGCTCCAGCCCGGCGACATGAACTTCCCGACCTATCGTCAGGCCGGCCTGTTGATCGCGCACGATTACCCGCTCGTCGACATGATGTGCCAGATCTACTCGAACGAGCGCGACCCGATGAAGGGCCGGCAATTGCCGGTGATGTACTCGTCGAAAGAGCACGGCTTCTTCTCGATCTCGGGCAATCTCGCGACGCAATACGTTCAGGCGGTCGGCTGGGCGATGGCCTCGGCGATCAAGAACGATACCCGCATCGCCGCTGCCTGGATCGGTGACGGCTCGACGGCGGAATCGGATTTCCACGCCGCGCTCGTCTTCGCCTCGACCTACAAGGCCCCCGTAGTCCTCAACGTCGTCAACAACCAGTGGGCGATCTCGACCTTCCAGGGCATCGCGCGCGGCGGCTCCGGCACCTTCGCGGCGCGTGGCCTCGGCTTCGGCATCCCGGCGCTCCGGGTCGACGGCAACGACTACCTCGCCGTCTATGCCGTCGCGCAATGGGCGGTCGAGCGCGCCCGCCGCAATCTCGGGCCGACCCTGGTCGAATACGTCACCTACCGCGCCGGTGCCCATTCCACCTCGGACGACCCGTCCGCCTACCGCCCCAAGCACGAATCCGACGACTGGCCGCTGGGCGATCCGCTGATCCGCCTGAAGCAGCACCTGATCGCGGTCGGCGCCTGGTCGGAAGAGCGCCACAAGCAGGCGGAGGCCGAGATCCTCGCCACCGTCATCGCCGCGCAGAAGGAGGCCGAGAGCTTCGGCACCCTGCATTCCGGCGGCAAGCCTTCGGCGCGCGACATCTTCGAGGACGTTTATGCCGAGCTGCCGCCGCATCTGCGCCGCCAGCGCCAGCAGATCGGAGTCTGACGCGATGTCCCGCATGACGATGATCGAGGCGATCCGCTCCGCGATGGACGTCTCCATGGGCCGCGACGACGATGTCGTGGTCTTCGGCGAGGATGTTGGCTTCTTCGGCGGCGTCTTCCGCTGCACCCACGGGCTGCAGCAGAAATACGGCGTCACGCGCTGTTTCGACGCGCCGATCAGCGAGGCCGGCTTCGTCGGCACCGCGATCGGCATGGCCGCCTATGGCCTGAAGCCCTGCGTCGAGATCCAGTTCGCCGACTACATGTACCCCGCCTATGACCAGATCGTCTCCGAGGCGGCGCGGCTACGCTATCGCTCGGCCGGCGACTTCACCTGCCCGATGGTGATCCGCATGCCGACCGGCGGCGGCATCTTCGGCGGCCAGACCCACAGCCAGAGCCCGGAAGCACTCTTCACCCATGTCTCGGGCCTGAAGACGATCGTCCCCTCCAACCCCTACGACGCCAAGGGCCTGCTGATCGCCGCGATCGAGGACCCCGATCCGGTGATCTTCCTCGAGCCGAAGCGGCTCTATAACGGCCCCTTCGACGGCCATCACGACAGGCCCGTCACGGCCTGGTCAAAGCATGAGCTCGCCGAGGTGCCGGAAGGCCATTACACCGTGCCGCTCGGCAAGGCGGTGACACGGCGCGAGGGCAATGCCGTCACCATCCTCGCCTATGGCACCATGGTCCATGTCGCGCTGGCGGCCGCCGAGGACACCGGCATCGATGCCGAAATCATCGACCTGCGCACCCTCGTCCCGCTCGATCTCGAAGCCATTACCGCCTCGGTCGAGAAGACCGGGCGTTGCATCGTGCTGCACGAGGCGACGCTGACTTCAGGTTTTGGCGGGGAGCTGGCCGCACTCGTGCAGGAGCACTGCTTCTACCATCTGGAGGCGCCGGTGATGCGCGTCACCGGTTGGGATACGCCCTATCCGCATGCGCAGGAATGGGACTATTTCCCTGGCCCCGCCCGCCTTGGACAGGCGCTGCGCGACATCATGGAGGCACGCTGATGGGCGAGCGCATCATCAAGCTGCCGGATGTCGGCGAAGGCATCGCCGAGGCGGAGCTCGTCGAGTGGCACGTCAAGGTCGGCGACATCGTCCGCGAGGACGACCTGCTTGCCGCCGTGATGACCGACAAGGCGACGGTGGAGATTCCCTCGCCGGTCGAGGGCGAAGTCACTTGGGTCGGCGCCGAGGTCGGCGACACCGTCGCGATCGGTTCAGCTATCGTGAAGCTGAAGGTCGCGGGTGAGGGTGCTGCGACCGAGGGGCCCGCTGAAGAAGCGCCCGTCGAGAAGCCGGCTGCTGCTGCCGTGGCGCCCGCTCCCAAGGCTGAAAAGGCCGCTGCGCCGTCAGCTCCCGCCAAGCCGGCAGCACCGCCTCCGCCGCCGCCGAAAGCGGTGCATGCCAGCACCGCCCCCGCTCAGCGCCGCGCGCCGGGCGAGAAGCCGCTGGCCTCGCCGGCTGTGCGCCTCAAGGCCCGCGAGGCCGGGGTCGATCTGCGCCAGGTGCAGGGCACCGGCCCTGCCGGCCGCATCACCCATCAGGACATCGACGCCTTCCTGCTGCGCGGGCCGGAACCGGTTCGTGGCGGCGGGCTCGTCGAGCAGAGCGCCGTCACCGAGGTCAAGGTCGTCGGCCTGCGCCGCCGCATCGCCGAGAAGATGGCGCTGTCGAAATCGCGCATCCCGCACATCACCATCGTCGAGGAGATCAACGTCTCGCCGCTGGAGGATCTGCGCGCGACGCTGAACAGGAAGCCGACGCCGGAGCGGCCGAAGCTGACGCTGCTTCCTTTCCTGATGCGCGCCATGGTCAAGGCGCTCGCCGAACAGCCGGCGCTGAACGCGCTCTATGACGACGATGCCGGCATCGTGCGCCAGCATGCCGCGATCAATATCGGCATCGCCACGCAGACTCCGACCGGCCTGATCGTGCCGGTGGTGAAGCATGCCGAGGCACGCGACCTCTGGGGCTGCGGCATCGAGCTCGCCCGCCTCGCCGAGCGCGGTCGCGACGGCACCGCGACCCGCGACGAACTCACCGGCTCGACCATCACCATCACATCGCTCGGCGCGCTCGGCGGCATCGCCACGACGCCCGTGATCAACTACCCGGAAGTCGCGATCGTCGGCGTCAACAAGATGGTCGTGCGCCCGGTCTGGGACGGCACCACCTTCGTGCCGCGCAAGATGATGAACCTCTCCTCCAGCTTCGATCACCGCGTCATCGATGGCTGGGACGCCGCCGTCTTCGTGCAGCGGCTGAAGGATCTGCTGGAGAACCCGGCCACGCTCTTCGTGGATATTTGACGTGATGAAGCTCGGAAACACCGCGTCATCCCGGACAAGCCGCGTTAGCGGCGCAGATCCGGGATCCATCGTAGGGCACAGCGCTCTACGATGGATCCCGGCATTCCGCTTCGCTCCAGCCGGGATGACAGCGAGGTTCCACCGTTTAATTTCGACTCGTTGTGGCGAGGGCCGCGCATGACCGAGATCACCTGCAAGCTCCTCGTCATCGGCGCCGGCCCCGGCGGCTATGTCTGCGCCATCCGCGCCGGTCAGCTCGGCATCGATACCGTCATCGTCGAGAGCACCAAGCTCGGCGGTTCCTGCCTCAATGTCGGCTGCATTCCCTCCAAGGCGATGATCCATGTCGCCGAGGAATTCGAGAAGGCGGCGGAAGCGGCCGCCGGCAAGACGCCTTTCGGCCTGACCGCGGCCGAGCCGAAGCTTGACCTGAAACAGGCCGTGGCCTGGAAGGACGGCATCGTCCAGCGCCTCAACAACGGCGTCGCCGGCCTGCTGCGCAAGGCAAAGGTCAAGATCGTCCATGGCAAGGCCCGCTTCCGCGACGGCAAGACCGTCGTGGTCGAGACCGAGACCGGCCCGAAGACGATCCAGGCCGAGGCTATCGTCATCGCGACCGGCTCGGCGCCGGTCGAACTGCCCTTCCTGCCCTTCGGCGGCAATGTCATCTCCTCGACTGGCGCGCTGGCGCTGACCGAGGTCCCCAAGCGCCTCGTCGTGGTCGGCGGCGGCTATATCGGGCTGGAGCTGGGCACAGCCTTCGCCAAGCTCGGCGCCAAGGTCACGGTCGTCGAGGCGCAGGACAAGATTCTGCCGCTCTACGATGCGGAGCTGACCGGCCCGATCTCCAAGCGCCTGACCGCGCTCGGCGTCGAAGTGCTGCTAGGAGCCAAGGCACTCGGCCCGATGCCCAAGGGCGACGCGCAGAAGGGCGACGGCCTGCGCATCGAGACGGCCGATGGCAAAGAGCGCAGCCTGCCGGCCGACAAGATATTGGTCACTGTCGGCCGCAAGCCGGTCACGGACGATCTCGGCCTCGAGAACCTCGTGCTCGACATGGATGGCCGCTTCATCCGCATCGGCGAGCGCTGCGAGACGGTGATGCGAGGCATCTACGCCATCGGCGACGTCACCGGCGAGCCGATGCTGGCGCATCGCGCCATGGCGCAGGGCGAGATGGTCGCCGAGATCGTCGCCGGCCTGCCGCGCGCCTGGGACAAGCGCGGTATCGCGGCGATCTGCTTCACCGATCCCGAGATCGTCTCGGTCGGCCTCTCACCGGACGAGGCCAAGCGCGCCGGCCACGAACTCAAGATCGGCCAGTTCCCCTTCGCCGCGAATGGCCGGGCGATGACGCGCCATGCCGAGGCCGGCTTCGTCCGCGTCGTCGCGCAGGCCGGCAGCGAACTGGTGCTCGGCGTCCAGGCGGTGGGGCAGGGCGTCTCCGAGCTGTCGGCCGCCTTCGGCCTCGCGATCGAGATGGGCGCGACCCTGCAGGACATCGCCGGCACGATCCACGCCCATCCGACACTGGGCGAGGCCTTCCCGGAGGCCGCGATGAAGGCGCTGGGTCACGCTCTGCACATCTGAGCCGCCCGCGACCGATCCGCGCAGGCAGCCGGCTATGATGCATACAATCTTGACATTGTCTGCATCGGGCGCGATCTGAGGGGCGACGCCGAACAAATGGCGCCGTCCCGAGGAGATAATTCCATGTCCGGCGAGCACTGGCCGCCACTCTCTCCGCTCCAGACCGGCCTGCGCGGCCGCTGCCCGCGCTGCGGGCAGGGCAAGATGTTCGAGGGCTTCCTGAAGCTGAAGCCGAAATGCGAGAATTGCGGTCTGGACTACGCCTTCGCCGATCCGGCGGATGGCCCGGCCTTCTTCGTGATGATGTTCCTCTGCATCCCGGCAGTGGCATTCCCGCTCTGGCTGGAGCTGAACTACAACCCGCCGACCTGGATCCATCTGGTCACGACGCTGCCCTTGATCCTGCTGACCTGCATTCCGCCCTTGCAGCCGCTCAAGGGCTGGCTGATCGCTTCGCAATATTTCCACAAGGCCGAGGAGGGGCGGCTCGCCCGCCCGATGCCGCAGGACAAGCCGGTGGCTTCAAGCTGAGCCGGCCACGCGCGCTCAGCCTCCGTCGCGGATCAATCCGGCGAGCAGGCCAAGCGCCTCTGCCAATCGCGCCCGCTCCGGGATCGCGCCGAGCGCGATCCGGATCGCATCCGGCGCTGTTCCCCCGGTGCTGAAGGCATCGGCAGCCATCACGCCGAGCCCCGCTTCGCGGGCGCGTTCGATCAATCGGTCGCGCGCCCAATGAGCGGGCAGGGTCTGCCAGACATGCAGGGCATACGGATGGGCCCGCATCATCGCGGGCAGAATCTCCCGCGCCAGCGATTGCCGCTCGGCTGCCTCGCGCCGTACGCCGTCCAGCAGGTCTTTCGCTGCACCGATCCTGATCCAATGCGCCGCGAGCGCCGTCATCAGAGGCGCGGGCATCAGCGCGGTCGCGCGCAGCGCGGCCAGGAAGGGCGCGCTGCCGGTTCCATCCGGCATGACGACGAAGGCGGTGCGCAGGCCGGGCGTCAGCACCTTCGACAAGGTCGCGACGTGCCATGTCCGCCCTGGCGCCAGCGCGGCCAGCGGCGCGGGCGCATCGCCCGCGAGCAGGCTGTAGGGATCGTCCTCGATCAGGGTTAGGTCACGACGCCGGGCAACAGCGACGAGGTCCTGCCGGCGCTTTTCGGGAATGGTTACGCAGGTCGGGTTCTGCAGCGTCGGCGTCAGCGCGAACAGCCTCGCTTCGTAGCGGCCGGCGGTCTCGTCGAGCGCGTCCGGGAGCGGGCCGTCCTCATCGCTCGCGACCGGAACCAATGCGAGCCCGCGCTGCCGCGCCGCGCCGATCAGGCCGGGATAGGCCAGCGGCTCCATCAGGATCGTCTCGCCGGGCCGGGCCAATAGCGAGAGCAGGGCGTTGAGCCCGGCCTGCGCGCCCGGCACCACCGCGATGCGTTGCGGCGGAAGCGCACCCATAAGCGGCGCCAGCCATGCCGCTCCTGCCGCGCGCTCTGCCAGCGAGCCCGCGCCGCCATGGTAGTTCATCAACTGGTCGGCATCGCTGCGGGCCAGGATCTCGGCGATGCCGCGCTGCATCAGCTCGCCCAGCCGCAGGCCCTTCGGCGCGGGCGGGATGGTCATGCTAAGATCGAGCGGCGGTCCTTCCTGCTCCTGTCTGGCCGAGATGAAGGAGCCGCGCCCCGTGACCGCGTCGATCAATCCGCGCTCGCGGGCCTCGCCGAAGGCGCGCGTCACCGTGGTGAGATCGACCGCGAGATGCTCGGCCAAGCGGCGCTGCGGCGGAAGGCGATCGCCGGGCCGCAATCGCCCGGTCGCGACGGCCTGTTCGAGCTGCGCGACGATCTGCAGATAGCGCGGCCCAGCAGCCGGATCGAGACGGCTGGTCCAGGTGAGTGCCTCGTCGCTGTCGGCCATAGCCAACTCAAATTCCATACATTCGTTGGATTGTAGGTATCGCATAGCGCGGCTGGGCTCCCCACGCCAGTGCCATGCCGTCGCCGCCGCTCGCTTTCGCGGAGATGCCGGTGGTGGCGGGCGTCCTCTCCTGTCATAGAGCGATCTCAGCCGGGACCGGAGACTGGGCATGGCACGCCTGCGCCTCGATGCGCTCGACCGCAAGATCATCGCGGAATTGCAAATCAATTCGCGCCTTTCGGTGCAGGATCTGGCCGAGCGGGTGGGCCTCTCCGCCTCGCCCTGCGCGCGCCGCATCCGCATCCTGGAGGAAGCGGGCGTCATCACCGGCTATGCCGCGATCATCGACCAGACCAAGGTCGGCCTACCGATCAGCGTCTTCGTCTCGATCAAGCTGGAGCGTCAGCGCGAGGACGAGCTCGACCGCTTCTCGCAGGCCGTGGCGCGCTGGCCCGAGGTGGTCGACTGCTACCTGATGACCGGGCAGCGCGACTATCTCCTGCGCATCGTCGTGCGCGACCTGCCGGCCTATGAACGCTTCCTCAAGGACAAGCTGACGCGCCTCGACGGGGTCGCCTCGATCGAGTCGAGCTTCGCGCTCGGACAGGTGAAGCGCTCCAGCGCGCTCCCGATCGCGGCGCTGCCGGAGGAGGACTGAGCGGTCCGATTCCGTCATTCCGGACAAACCGCGTTAGCGGTGCCGATCCGGAATCCATCGGAGGGCGCTGCTCTCTACGATGGATTCCGGGTCTCCCTTCGGTCGCCCGGAATGACGATGGAGGATGATTCAACGCTCCGCCGAAGCAGCCCAGATATTGATCCCGCCATCGACCGCATGCTTGTCGATCGCCGCCAGCTCCTCCGTCGAAAACTCCGGATTCTTCAGCGCCGCGACGCAATCGCTCACCTGCTCCGGCCGGCTTGCGCCGATCAGGGCCGAGGTGACCCGCCCGCCGCGCAGCACCCAGGCGATCGCCATCTGGGCGAGGCTCTGGCCACGCGCGGCCGCGATCTCGCTCAGCGCCGCGATGCTCCTGAGATTGGCTTCGCTGAGGAAGCCGTCGCGGAAGGAGGGCGCCTTCTTGTCGGCGCGGCTGCCGGCCGGCACGCCCTTCAGGTACTTGTCGGTCAGCATGCCCTGCGCCAGCGGCGAGAACACGATCGAGCCGATGCCCTCCGCATCGAGCGTGTCGAGCAGTCCGTCCTGCTCGATCCAGCGGTTGAGCATCGAATAGCTCGGCTGGTGGATCAGGCAAGGCGTTCCGAGCCGGCGCAGGATGGCGGCGGCTTCCTGCGTGCGCTTCGAATTATAGGAGGAGAGCCCGACATAGAGCGCCTTGCCCTGGCGGACGACGGCGTCGAGCGCGCCCATCGTCTCCTCAAGCGGCGTGTCCGGGTCGAAGCGGTGCGAATAGAAGATGTCGACATAGTCGAGCTTCATCCGCTTCAGGCTCTGGTCGAGGCTGGAGATCAGGTATTTGCGGCTGCCCCATTCGCCATAGGGGCCGGGCCACATCCGGTAGCCGGCCTTGGTCGAGATCACCAGCTCGTCGCGATAGCCCGCGAAATCCTGGTCGAGGATTTCGCCGAAGGCGGTCTCGGCCGAGCCCGGCGGCGGCCCGTAATTATTGGCGAGATCGAAATGGGTGATGCCGAGATCGAAAGCGGTGCGGCAGATCTCGCGCATGTTGGAGCGTGAGCCGGTTTCGCCGAAATTCTGCCAGAGGCCGAGCGACAGCGCCGGGAGCTGCAAGCCGCTGCGGCCGCAGCGGTTGTAGCGCATCGCGTCATAGCGGTTGGGATCGGCCATGGTCTTTGCCTCTCAATCGATTGAATGGGTCATAAAATGAAGGCCCGGCGGCTTTTGGTCCACCGGGCCTCGTCGTCTTCAGATCGCTATCCGATCAGGCAGCGGCGTAGCCGACCGTGCCCTTGATCTCCAGGAACTCCTCGAGGCCGAAGCCGGCATATTCGCGGCCGTTGCCGGACTGCTTGTAACCGCCGAAGGGCGCGCCGGCGTCCCAGGCCGGATAGTTGATGTAGACATTTCCCGAGCGCATCTGCGAGGCGACCTTGCGGGCACGCTCCTGCGAGCCCGACTGGACATAGGAGGCCAGGCCGTAGGGCGTGTCGTTGGCGCGGCAGACCACCTCGTCCTCGCTCTTGTAGGGCAGGATCGACAGCACGGGGCCGAAGATCTCCTCGCGGGCGATCGTCATGTCGTCGGTGACGCCGCCGAACACGGTCGGACGGACATAGTAGCCGCGGTTCAGCCCTTCCGGACGGCCCGCGCCACCGGTGACCAGCGTCGCGCCTTCCTTGATGCCGGCCTCGATCAGGCGCTGGACCTTCTCGAACTGAGCCTCGCTGACGACCGGGCCGAGGAAGACGCCGTCGGCGGAGGGAGCGCCGACCTTGAGCGGCTCGGCCACCTGCTTGGCGATGGCGAGCGCTTCCTCATGCAGCTTCTCCGGCACGAACATCCGGGTCGGCGCGTTGCAGGACTGGCCTGAGTTGCGCATCACGCTCTCGACGCCGAGCTTCACCGACTTCTTCAGGTCGGCATCATCGAGGATGATGTTGGCCGACTTGCCGCCGAGCTCCTGGTGCACGCGCTTGACGGTATCCGCCGCTGCCTTGGCGACGAGGATGCCGGCCCGCGTCGAACCGGTGAAGGAGACCATGTCGACGCCCGGATGGCGCGAGATCGCCTCGCCGACCGTCGGGCCGTCGCCGTTGACGAGGTTGAACACGCCCTTCGGCACGCCGGCCTCTTCCATCGCCTCGGCGAAGATGATGGCGTTGAGCGGGGCGATCTCGGAGGGCTTCAGCACCATGGTGCAGCCGGCGGCGAGCGCGGGTGCGACCTTGCACATGATCTGGTTGAGCGGCCAGTTCCATGGCGTGATCATGCCGACGACGCCGATCGGCTCCTTGGCGATCAGGGTGGTGCCGCGCAGCTCCTCGAACTCGAAGTTCTCGAGCGTCTCGATCATCTTGGCGAGATGGGCGGTGCCCATCGCGGCCTGCGCCCGGTGCGCCAGCTCCTTCGGCGCG
>JAEWKP010000228.1 GCA_023393655.1 Pseudomonadota bacterium
ATCTCGTGCCGGGCTCGGCCTGGGCGCTGGTCGACATCCTGCAGCGCGCCGGCCTGCCCAAGGGCGCGCTCAACCTCGTCATGGGCCGCGGCTCGGTCGTCGGCCAGGCGCTGCTCGAGCACAAGGATGTTGCGGCGATCTCCTTCACCGGCTCGGTTCCGACCGGCCGCAAGGTCGCGGCCGCCTGCATCGCCGGCAATCCGATGAAGAAGGTCCAGCTCGAGATGGGCGGCAAGAACCCGCTCGTCGTACTCGACGACGCCGACCTGAAGGTCGCCGTCGAGGTCGCCGTCAACGGCGCTTTCTTCTCGACCGGCCAGCGCTGCACGGCCTCCTCGCGCCTGATCGTCCAGGCCGGCATCCACGACAGGTTCGTAGAGGCCTGCATCGAGCGCCTCAAGACCGTCGTCGTCGACGATGCGCTGAAGGCCGGCACCCATATCGGCCCGGTCGTCGACCAGAGCCAGCTCGACCAGGATCTGAAATACATCCAGATCGCCAAGGACGAGGGCGGCAAGCTGGTCTTCGGCGGTGAACTGCTGAAGCGCGACACTCCCGGTTTCTATCTCGCGCCGGCGCTGTTCACCGAGACGACCAATGCTATGCGCATCTCGCGCGAGGAGGTCTTCGGCCCGGTCGCCAATATCGTCCGCGTCAAGGACTATGACGAGGCGCTGGCCGTCGCGAACGACACCGAGTTCGGCCTCTCCTCGGGCATCTGCACGACCTCGCTGAAGCATGCGACGCATTTCAAGCGCAACAGCGAGGCCGGCATGGTGATGGTCAATCTGCCGACGGCGGGCGTCGACTATCATGTGCCGTTCGGCGGCCGGAAGGGCTCCAGCTACGGCCCGCGCGAGCAGGGCGCCTACGCCAAGGAGTTCTACACCACGGTCAAGACGGCCTACACGCTGGCCTGACCACCGGAACAGGGCGCAGGTCGCGGCGGTTGATCGGGATACCTCTCCCGAACGGAGCCGCGACATGCACCATCTCGATCCGAAGACGCGCAACGCAGCCGACCTCGCCCTCGACTGCTACAAGCACTGCCACGGCATGGCGATGACCCATTGCCTGAAGGTGGGCGGCGCTCATGCCGAGCCGGACCATCTGCGCCTGATGGCCGCCTGCGCCGAAATCTGCCGGACGACGGCGCATCTGCTTTTGATGGATTCAGTCCACGGCCGTCACATGGCCAGGGAATGCGCCGAGGTCTGCGAGGCCTGCGCGACAGATTGCGCACGGGTTGGCGACATGGAGTCCTGCGTCGCCGCCTGCCGGGCCTGCGCGAAGGCCTGCGCCGCGCTTGGCGCCTGAGGCTCAGCCGACCGGGACGACGTCCACGGCGACGCCGACCTTCTGCGTGCCCGGACCGATCACCACGCCGTCGAGCGGGGCGACGTCGGCGTAGTCGCGGCCGAAGGCGGTGACGATATGGTCGTCGGCGACGATCAGGTCATTGGTCGGGTCGAGCCCGACCCAGCCGATCTCCGGCCCGCACCACAGCATTACCCAGGCATGGCTGGCATCGGCGCCTTCGAGCCGCTTCTGGCCCGGCGGAGGAATCGTGCGGATATAGCCGGAGACATAGGCCGCCGGCAGGCCGAGGCCACGCAGGCCCGCGATCATGATATGCGCGAAATCCTGGCAGACGCCGTGGCGCTGCTCGAACGCCTCGGCCAATGGCGTCGTCACTTCGGTTGCCTCGGGATCATAGACGAAGTCGCGCCTGATCCGGGCCATCAGCTCGCAGGCAGCTTCCAGTACGGGGCGCCCGGCGTCGAAGCTCGGGCGCGCGTAGTCGATCACGGCGGGGACATGCGGCACGAGCCGGCTGGGATAAAGATGATGGGCCGGCGAATCCGGTGCCAGACTCCTGGAATCGAGCGCCAGCGTCGCGACATCCTCCCAGTTCCGCGTCAGCCCGGCATGGGGTGGTGGCGGCCGGTCGACCTCGATCCGCGCCCGCATTTCAAGCTTCAGCTCGCGATGCGGCTTGGTGATGGTGATCGTAGTCATGCGGTTGCCGAAGAAGCAGATCCCGTCATTGCGCTCGGCCGGGCGGGGCGCGATCAGCAATTCGCTCTTCAGCACGCGCTGGCCTGCCCCGTCGCGCGGCAGCAGGCGCAGGATGCAGCGGGAAAAGGGCACCGGCCGGCTATAGCCGTAGGTGGTGAGGTGGCGCAGCTCGTAGATCACGCGATGCTCGTCATCCGCGAGCCTTCGGGGCCGCTGTTCTGCAGGAAATAGCGATCGGCGATCGCGCCCGAGAGCCCCATCAGCAACTGCTCGAACAGCAGGATGCTGGTGCGATCGAGCCGGCTCGCCTCCATCGTTCGGCAATCGGCCGCCAGCCGCAGCACCAGCCGGCGCGGTGCCTCCAGCATGCCGTCATCGGAAAGCGTCGGCAGGTTGGCGATCTCGGTGTCGAGACGCTCGACCTGGAACGCGACGGAGCGTGGGTTGTAGGGGTCGAGCATGACGAGATCGAGCACCGGCTGGAGACTCGCGCCGAGCAGATAGCGCGAGCGATAGGTGATCTGCGAATCCGTCAGGTCGAGCAGGGCGTCGAGATTGTCGCCGGAGGCATTGCTGTCGGCGAACTGCCGGGCGAAGCGGCAGGTCGCGATGCCGCGCTCCATGCGCCGGCCGATATCGAGGAAGCGCCAGCCATTGCCGCGCACCATGTTCTCCTGGCCGAGGCCGGAAAAGGAGGCGAGTGATTTCAGAGCGCGGTCGGCGATCTCGTAGGCCTCGCCCTCGCTCGGCTTGCGGCCGTCCTCAGGCGCGAGCTGGTGCTGGAGATCGCCGAACAGGCGCCAGGCATCGACCGACAGGCGCTCGCGGATGACCGAGGCGGTGCGCCGCGCCTCGCGCAGCGAAGCGGCGGCCGAGCCGTAATCGTCGAGGCTGTAGAGCGCGGCATAGGCCTGTGCCGCCGGCGTCCGGCGTTCCTGCCCGGCAGGCGCGGCGCCCCAGGCGACGAGCATGCCGGCGAGTTGGCGCACCGTGTCGTTGCGGCCGGGCGCCGGGTCGGGATCGATCAGGCGGCCGAGTAGAGCGCGCACCAGGCGCAGGATCGCCTCGCCGCGCTCCAGATAGCGCCCGAGCCAGAACAGGTTGTCGGCGGCCCGGCTCGGCAGCGTGCCGGTGACGCGGCGGATGCTGATGCGGTCGGGCGTCGGCAGCAGGGTGACCTGCGCGACCGGCTCCTTCGAGGTGACCCAGACATCGCTGGAACGCACGCCGTTGCGCATGCTGACCGCACGCGCATCGGGTTCGTCGGAGATTCGGCAGAAGCCGCCGGGCATCACCTTCCAGCCGTCGGGCGTCGCCGCGGCGAAGACGCGCAGCGTCATCGGATGCGGTTCGAGTCGGCCGTTCTGGAAGACCGGCATGGTCGAAAGCCTGACGACCTCCTGCCCGACATAGTCCATGCCTCGGGCCTCGATGCGCCCGCGCAACGCCGCGCGCTCGGCCTCCGGCAATTCGCTGGCGACGACCTGCGTTGTGTCGAAGCCGTTGCCCGCACTGCGAAACGCAGGCGCTATGCTCATCTCGCCGAGCCGGTCCAGAACGGCCTGTCGCTCCTGCGGCTGGCCACACCACCATGTCGCGATATTCGGCAGGATCAGGTCCTGGCCGAGCAGTTTCCGCGCCAGGGCTGGCAGGAAGCCCATCAGGGCGCGCGCCTCGACGACGCCGGAGCCGAGCCCGTTGGCGATGTGGACCTGGCCTTGCCGGACGGCTTCGACCAGCCCGGCGACGCCGAGTGCCGAGCGGGAATTGAGCTCGAGCGGATCAGCGAAATCGCCGTCGATGCGCCGCCAGATCACGTCCGCGCGCTTCAGGCCGGCGATGGTGCGCACATGCACGCGGCCCTCGCGCATCAGCAGGTCGCCACCCTCGACCAGCAGGAAGCCGAGATAGCGCGCCAGATAGGCCTGCTCGAAATAGCTTTCGTTGAGCGGGCCGGGCGTCAGCAGGGCGATGCGGGGTTCGACACGCTTGGAGCGAGACACCAGTCCCGCTCGAAAGCCCTGGAAGAAGGCGGCCAGCCGCTCGATATTCATGTTGCGGAACATGTCGGGGAAGGCGCGCGCCAGCGCCAGCCGGTTCTCCAGCGCGTAGCCGGCGCCGGAGGGGGCCTGGGTCCGGTCCTGCAGCACCCACCAGCGCCCGTCCGGGCCGCGGCCGAGATCGGCGGCATAGAGCTGGAGCGTGCCGCCGCCTGCGATCCCGTGCATCGGGCGCAGATAATCGGGGCTGCCGGTGACGACCGCGGCCGGCAGCAGGCCCTCCGCGATCAGTTCGCCCGGCCCGTAGATGTCGTCGAGCAGGGTTGAGAGCAGGTCGGCGCGCTGCGTCACGCCGGCGGCGATCGTCTGCCATTCCGCCTCGGGAATGACGAGCGGCACATGCGATAGCGGCCAGGCCCGCTCGCCGACGCCGGGGTCGCGCTCGTCGATATCGCCATGGACGCGATAGGACACGCCGGTGTCGCGGACATGTCGATCGGCCAAACCGAAGCGCTGGTTCAGCTCCGAGGGCGACAATGCGCACCAGCCCGACAGGAACGGCTCCCAATGCGGGCGCACATTCCCATTCTCGTCGATGAACTCGTCGCAGACGCCCGGCAAGGGGCGATAGCCGGCAAGCAGCGATGCGCGCCGCTCGGCCCTGCTGCGTCCCGATCGGATGCGCCCCTGCACCGCCATGCTTCGCGTCAAATCCCTATCGGGCGCCTCAGATCCAGCGTGAGCGGGAATTCGGCGCTGCGCTCCTCCGGCGGAATCGCCAGAGCGCCGGGACTATGACCGATCGCCTCGAAGCGCGCGAGCCGTCTTGCCTCCGCCTCGTAGGAATTGACCGGGGGTGTCTCGTAATTGCGCCCCCCGGGGTGGGCGACGTGGTAGACGCAGCCGCCGAGCGAGCGGCCTGACCAGAGATCGACGATGTCGAAGGTCAGCGGCGCATGCACCGGGATCTTCGGATGCAGGCCCGAGGCCGGCTGCCAGGCCTTGAAGCGCACCGCCGCGACCGCCTCGCCCGAAACGCCGGTTTCGGTCAGCGGCAGGCGTCGGCCGTTGCAGGTGACGAGGTGACGGCCCGGCACCAGTCCGGTCGCCTTGACCTGCAGGCGCTCGATCGACGAGTCGACATAGCGCACCGTGCCGCCGATCGCGCCTTCCTCGCCCATGACATGCCAGGGTTCGAGCGCCTGCCGGATCTCGATCGCGACGCCGCCATGCGCGACCTTGCCGAAGAAGGGGAAGCGGAACTCGGCCTGCGCCTCGAACCAGACGGGATCGAAGGCATAGCCGGCGCGCTTGAGGTCGCCGAGCACGTCCTTGAAATCCTGCCAGACTATCTCCGGCAGCATGAAGCGGTCATGCAGGGCGGTGCCCCACCGGGTGAGCTTGCCCTCCAGCGGTTCGCGCCAGAACCAGGCGATCAGCGCCCTGAGCAGTAATTGCTGGGCGAGCGACATCCGCGCATCCGGCGGCATTTCGAAACCCCGGAACTCGACGAGCCCGAGCCGGCCGGTCGGTCCGTCCGGGGAATAGAGCTTGTCGATGCAGATCTCGGTGCGATGCGTGTTGCCGGAGACGTCGACCAGCAGGTTGCGGAACAAGCGATCGACCAGCCAGAGCGGGATCGGCGCCTCGCCGGGCCTGGGCACCTGCGCCAGCGCGATCTCAAGCTCGTAGAGCTGATCCTGCCTTGCTTCGTCGATGCGCGGCGCCTGGCTGGTCGGACCGATGAACAGGCCGGAGAACAGGTAGGAGAGCGACGGGTGCCGGTTCCAGTAGAGGATGATGCTCTTGAGCAGGTCCGGCCGGCGCAGGAAGGGCGAGTCGGCCGGCGTCACGCCGCCGAGCACGACATGATTGCCCCCGCCGGTGCCGGTATGGCGGCCATCGACCATGAATTTCTCGGCGCAGAGCCGCGCCAGCCGCGCCTCCTCGTAGACGCCGCGCGTGATCGCCGCAGCCTCGCGCCAGTCTGTCGCCGGATGGATGTTGACCTCGATCACGCCGGGATCGGGCGTGACCTTGATGACGTCGAGGCGCGGGTCGAAGGGTGGCGCGTAGCCTTCGATATGCACGGGCTGGCCGAGCTCCTCCGCGACCGCTTCCACCGAGGCGACGAGGTCGAGATAATCCTCCAGCCGCTCGACCGGCGGCAGGAAGACGCAGAGCACGTTGTCGCGGATTTCGAGGCTGAGCGCGGTGCGGACATGCTCGCCGCCGATCTCCTGCTCGCGCCGGTCCTGCACCGGACCAGCCGCCGCCTGCGTTCCGATGCTCATCTGCGCCGGGCCGGGCCGTTCCTCCGTGGCGGTCGGCTCCCCCGGCCGCGCCTCGGGATGATCGGTCCAGCTCGCTCCCGCTGGCCCAGCCGCAGCCAGCGGCGGGCGCCGCTCCATCGGGTCCTGCGGATGGATATGCGGGTATTCGGCCTTGGGCACGACCGGCAGCGAGCCCAGCGGCAAACGGTAGCCGACGGGCGAGTCGCCCGGCACGAGGAAGAGCTTGCCGCGGCGCAGCTGCCATTTCTCCGAGCGCCAGCGGCGGTCGTTCGCGCCCGCCTGCCAGCGCTGCACCGGAATGACGTAGCCGCGCGGATTGCCGAGGCCGAGCTCGAAGACCCGCGCCATCCGCATCCGTTCCTCCGGGTCGGAGAGGCGCGAATCGAGCGGGTCGACATTGTCGGGAAGCTGCGCCTCCTTGAGCAGCCAGACGCCGGTGTCTTCATAGGCTGGCATCACATGGTCGGCGCCGAGCCCGAGCTTCTCGGACAGCCCCTGCGCCAGCGCCTCGGCATCGCGGATGGTGGAGGCGATATCAAGCTCGCGGTCGCCGCCGGTCTGGGCGCCGGGCTCGCGGGCGATGAGATCGGCGTTGCGCCAGATCGGCTCGCCGTCCCGGCGCCAGTAGAGCGCGAAGGCCCAGCGCGGCAGGGTCTCGCCCGGATACCATTTGCCCTGCCCGTAATGCAGCATCCCGCCCGGCGCGAAACGCTCACGCAAACGCCGTATCAGCGTGTCCGCGCGCTGGCGCTTGGTCGGCCCGACGGCGGCGATGTTCCATTCCTCGCCCGTTTGATCGTCGATCGAGACGAAGGTCGGTTCGCCGCCCATGGTGAGGCGGACATCCTGTGCCTGCAGATCGGCCTCGACCTTGTTACCGAGCGCGTTGAGCTCGGCCCAGGAGGCGTCGGAGAAGGGCAGGGTGATGCGCGGCACCTCATGCACGCGCGTCACGCTCATCTGGAAGTCGAACGTCGTCTCGGCATAGCTCGCCACGCCCGAGACCGGCGCGGCCGAGCGGTAATGCGCCGTCGCCGCCAGTGGCAGATGGCCTTCGCCGGTGAGCAGGCCCGAGGTCGGGTCGAGCCCGACCCAGCCGGCGCCGGGAATGTAGACCTCGGCCCAGGCATGCAGGTCGGTGAAGTCCTTGTCCGTCCCGCGCGGACCTTCGAGCGGGTCGATATCCGCCTTCATCTGGATCAGGTAGCCGGAGACGAAGCGCGCCGCGAGGCCGAGATGCCGCAGCGCCTGGACCAGCAGCCAGCTCGTGTCGCGGCAGGAGCCCGAGCCGATCGAGAGCGTATGC
>JAEWKP010000261.1 GCA_023393655.1 Pseudomonadota bacterium
CCGATCAGCGGATCGATGCGCCCGTCCCTCGCCTTGCGGTTGAGGTTGACGCAGTAAGCGTCGAGCGCGCTTTCCTTCTTCTTCTTGTCCTTGTCCTCGGCCTGGCCCTGCTCGGAGCGCTGCTCGCGCTGCGGCTCGCCCTCCTCCTCGGAGCCGCGGACCGGCCGGCTCTCGCTCGCGCCGGGGCGCTTGGCGATGCCGTGGCTGATATAGTTGACCGCGTCATAGCGGGTCATGTCCTGCTCCTGCAGGAAGTAGGCGGCGTGGCTCTCGCGCTCGGCGAACATCGCGACGAGCACGTTCGCGCCGGTCACCTCCTCGCGGCCGGACGACTGGACATGGATCACCGCGCGCTGGATGACGCGCTGGAAACCGGCGGTGGGCTTGGAATCGTCACGGCCATCGGTGACGAGATTGGTCAGCTCCGCGTCGATATAGTCGACGAGATTGCGCCTGAGCAGGTCGAGATCGACGCTGCAGGCGCGCATCACCGCGGCCGCGTCCTGGTCGTCGACCAGCGCGAGCAGGAGGTGTTCGAGGGTGGCGTATTCGTGACGGCGCTCGTTGGCCAGAGCCAGAGCCCGGTGAAGCGCCTGTTCGAGACTGCGCGAGAAACTCGGCAAGGGGCGCGCTCCTATCTGATTTCCGAATGGATTATCGAACCCAAGGCTACTTCTTCTCCATCACCCATTGCAGCGGATGCATGTGCTTGCGCGCCAGATCCATGACGAGCGTAACCTTGGTCTCGGCGACTTCGTAGGTAAAGACGCCGCATTCGCCGACGCCGTTCTGATGCACATGCATCATGATCTGCGTGGCCTCGGAGCGGTCCTTGTTGAAGAACCGCTCCAGAACGTGAACGACGAACTCCATCGGGGTGTAGTCGTCGTTGAGCAGCAGGACGCGATAGAGATTGGGCTTGCGTGTCCGCGTCCGGGTGAGGACGGCGGTGCCGCTGCCCTCGCGCCCGTTGCCTTCGCGCCCGCCGCCATCGTTCGGCGGCTGGCCGCGCTTGGGGCGGTCGGCCATGGTGAACCCGCCGCCTGCGCGCACCGGACGCCTTGCCTGCCTTGCCCTGTCCTGGCCTGACTGCATCATTCCCGTCCGCGCCGTATCCATCGATCCTGCATCGCCACCCGAGATAGTGCTTCGCCTGTGAATTTACAGACCTCGCTCCCGCTTCGCCAGCCCGTTCGAAGGCAAGCTTGATCCATAAGCTATCCGCAGGGCTGCCCTGACTTGACCCGGCAGGGCTCACAGACATAAGCCCGGCAGCCCGCCGGACAAGGACGCCGCCATGACTCCCAACGCCATCGTGACCATCGGCGAGGATCTCGCCCGCCCTGTGCGCTTCGGCAATGCATTGCCGCTCGCCCTGATCGCCGGCCCCTGCCAGATGGAAAGCCGCGACCACGCGCTCGAATGCGCGCTGGCGCTGAAGGAGATCGCGGCGGAACTGAAGATCGGCCTCGTCTTCAAGGCCTCCTTCGACAAGGCCAACCGCACCAGCGTCAAGGGCGCCCGCGGCATGGGAATGAAGGCCGGCCTGCCCGTCTATGCCGAGATCCGCGAGCGCACCGGCCTGCCGGTCGTGACCGATGTCCACGAAGCCGACCAGTGTGCACCCGTCGCCGAGGTCGTCGACATCCTCCAGATCCCGGCCTTCCTCTGCCGCCAGACCGACCTGCTCGTCGCCGCCGCGAAGACCGGCCGCGTCGTCAACGTCAAGAAGGGCCAGTTCCTGGCGCCCTGGGACATGGTCAATGTCGCGGCCAAGGTGACCGAGAGCGGCAATCCGAACGTGATGCTGACCGAGCGCGGCGCCTCCTTCGGCTACAACACGCTGGTTTCCGACATGCGTAGCCTTCCGACCATGGCCGAGATCGGCGCACCCGTGATCTTCGACGCCACCCATTCGGTGCAGCAGCCGGGCGGCAAGGGCGCCTCGACCGGCGGGCAGCGCGAATTCGTGCCGGTGCTGTCGCGCGCGGCCGTCGCCGTCGGCGTCGCCGGCCTCTTCATCGAGACCCATCCCGATCCCGACAAGGCGCCCTCCGACGGTCCCAACATGGTGCCGCTTTCCGCGTTCAAGGGGCTGATCGCCGAGTTGCAGGGCTTCGACCGCCTGGCCAAGTCGCGGACTGCCCCGACGACCGTCGCCGATGTCTGAACCCGCCTCGCCGGCAGACCCGTCGCTGACGTCACTGCGAACGCTCGTTCTCGTCCTGGGGACCTGCGGCTTTGCCTCGACCTTCACCATGCGGCTCATCGATCCGCTGGTGCCGACGCTCGCCGGTCATTTCAGTCGCTCGATCGCGCAGGTCGCGGTGATGGCGACGGCATTTTCGTTCTCATACGCTTTCGGGCAGCCGATCCTCGGCCCGATCGCCGATGCGGTCGGCAAGATCCGCACGATCGGCACCTGCCTCGCCCTTCTGGTCCTGCTGTCGATCGCCTGCTCCTTCGCACCGAACTTCGAGGCCTTGCTCGCGCTGCGCGCCGCCAGCGGCATCGTCGCCGGCGGGATCATCCCGATCGCGATGGCCGCGATCGGCGATCGCGCGACCATGGCACAGCGCCAGGTCACGCTCGGCCGCTTCACCGTCATCATGATCTTCGGCCAGATGGCAGGCGCCGCCTGTTCCGGCGTGATCGCCGAATATGTCGGCTGGCGGGGTGTCTTCCTGATGGCGGGCGGCATTGCCGGGCTCGCGCTCCTGATGCTCACCCTGACGATGCGGCCCCGCGCTGGCGCGGTGCGCCGCCGTCCGACACTGCGGGGGGCGATCGCCAGTTACGCGGCCGTCTTCTCGAACCCGCGCTCGAAGCTGCTCTACGCGCTGGTCATCACCGAAGGCAGCCTGATCTTCGGCATGCCTCCCTTCGTCGCCGCGATCCTGCAGGAGCGGGCCGGCATCGGCCCCTCGCTCGCCGGACTGGTCATCGCCGGAACGGGCATCGGCGGGCTGATCTACGGTCTTTCGACCCGGACCCTGGTCGATCGGATCGGCCCCGCCCGCATGCCGATCGTCGGCGGCGTCCTGATGGCGATCGGCTATGGGCTGTTTGCGCTGCCCTTCCTGCCGTGGTGGAGCGCCGTGCCCTTCTTCGTCGTCAACGGCTTCGGCTTCTTCCTGATGCACGGCACCTTCCAGGCGCAGGCCACCGAGCTAGCGCCCGAGGCCCGCGGCTCGGCAGTCTCGCTGTTCGCCTGCTCACTGTTTGCAGGCCATGCGCTCGGTCCCGTACTAATGGGCACGGCGCTCGCCCTGCTCGGCACGACCGGCGCCGTCAGCCTTTTTGCCGTCGGGATCGGACTGCTCGGCTTTGCCGCGCCGCGCATCCTGCCGATGCTCGGCGCGGCCGAGGTTCAGCGCCCGCGATAGGGCGCGACGCCCGGGTCGGGCAGCCAGAGGCCCTTCGGCGGCTCGCCCGTCTGCCAGAACACGTCGATCGGAATGCCGCCGCGCGGGTACCAGTAGCCGCCGATCCGGAACCATTCCGGCTCCAAGAGATCGACCAGCCGCTTGCCGATGCCGACGGTGCAATCCTCGTGGAAGGCGCCGTGGTTGCGGAACGAGGCGAGATAGAGCTTCAGCGACTTCGACTCCACCAGCCACTGGCCGGGCAGATAGTCGATGACGAGGATGCCGAAATCAGGCTGGCCGGTGACCGGGCAGATCGAGGTGAATTCCGGGCAGGTGAAGCGCGCGAGATAATGCGTGCCGGCATGGGGATTGGGCACGCGGTCGAGCCGCGCCTCCTCCGGCGAGGCGGGCAAGGCGCTGCTCTGGCCGAGCTGCAAGGTCGAGGCGTCGATGGTCATGGGATGCTCCTGGATTTGGGCGGGGTTCTAGAGCATCTCCGGCCGATATGGGAACTGCCGCCGGTCCCGCCGCCGTTTGCAGCATCGGAAAGCAGTCCAGCCTGGCGCCCGCAACTGTGGGAACGACCGCCCGTTGGCAAATGAAGCGTTCAAAGAAAGCCTCAAGTTCTGCGCAATTAAGCCGGGTTGTTTGCTTAAATATTTCCGGAATTTCCACACGCATATTTGTGCGGATAGACAGCATGTTCCAGGTCTAACTCGCGCAACCGGAAGCCTAGACCGAATTCCATGATCATTGCCGGCATCTTGTTCCTGATCGGCCTTCTGATCGGCTTGTCCTACGGCTATCCGGCCATCATTCTCGCCAGCGCCGCGGTCACGCTCATCGCTTTCCCGACATGGATCATCCGCGGCGAGCTCGGCCTGTTCGTCGTCCTCGTCTGGATCGGATACCTCTTTGCCCTCCAGGCCGGCTTTCTGCTCGGCGGCTATCTCGGCTTGCCGGAAGAGGAACAGGATTTACCAGAACCAGACCGGCCGCCCCGCAGCGAGGCAAAGACCCGCCCACCACAGAACGGTCAGGCCGGACCAGAACAGGACAGAGGCGAGTGAGGGTCGGCGGCGGTTGGGCATGGTCTGGAACATGAT
>JAEWKP010000264.1 GCA_023393655.1 Pseudomonadota bacterium
CGCCAACATTGCGGACATGCCGATCAGCAGGCTGGAGCAATTGCTGCCGTGGAACTGGACACCCAAGACGTCGAGTGCTCAGGCTGCATGACCTGCGGCCTTCGCCGGATGCTTACGAGATGTCAAACTATCTTGTTGAAACATTTGTCAAGAATAAGCGATGTCACGCAATGCTTGAAGCGGTCATCGCGAGCAATGACCCACAAAGCTATTTTGGACTCTATTCAAGGCTTTGGCTGCTGTCGAAATATGGGACGCCGGCCCAGATTCTCACAACTCTTCGAGACGCCCGAAACATTTGGTCGCCCCATGAGCGGCTGGGTCGTCTGGCGGCTTCGTTCCTTCCCTTGTTTCACGGTTCGCCTGAAGAGAAGCCTCTTAAGCGGCTCCTCGCGGATACCTTAAATTCTGGGGTGCGCGACACATACAAATTCCATATGAAACTTGCGACCGATCTTCCAACATTTAAGGCAATGTTTGACGCGTTAAAGGCCCCAAATCCATCCCGTGGGACCGGCATTACACACGCAAAATTTCTATGCCTCCTATCCGCACTGAAAAATCCTGCCGCACCGGTCGCTCAGATTACAACCTTAAGAGCTAATCACTCCCGAGCCTTTGAGGACGCTTACTACAAAGAGATAAGCAAGCGAGTCGGTGTCTAGACTAGCTCAAATGCAAAGAGAAAGCGGCGGCCACCTGCCGCCGTTGTCACGCTTACCTGATCTCGCAGAAGGTCGTTGGCGCAGCAAAGGCCACCGAAACCACCTGCGCCGATAGTCAGGCCAGTGCGCAAGAAACATCTTTAATTTCAGAGAAGCTACTCCCTGTCAGCGAAGGCACATTTATAGGGCTATAGCGTAAACGTAGTTATCATCTTCGCCCGGTGCGGCGCGCCATTTTCGTTCGTTCTCATAATGAGCAGATCCCCTCCGCTATGGCAGCGGGGCGGTCAGGTATCGTTGCAGCGTCTCGCCTATGGCGGCGACCAGCGTATCGCGGGCAATGTCGTAGTCGGAGAGATTGATCACGTAGCGGGCATAGGCCAGTCCGAGGATCTGCGTGGCGACGAGATAGGCTCGCTCGGCCAGGCGTTCGGATCCGGCGACCCGACTGACCATCGGAGCAACCTGCCTGCCGAGGATTTCGCGGATGCGGACGGCCGCCTCGGGATTGGTGGCGGCGGTGCGGATCAGCGTGCGGAGAAGGTCGTCATGCTCCGCCCCTTCCCAGCGCCGGAAGAAATGGGCGGCCAATGCGGGGCCGATCCGGCCGCTTTCCAACCCGCTCAGGTCAGGCAGTGCAAGGTCCACCGAGACTGCCTCCGCGAACAGCTGCTCCTTGCCCCCGAAATAACGGTTGATCAGCGCTGGATTGACCTCGGCCTGCGCGGCAATGTCACGCACGGTCGTACGCTCGAACCCCCGCTCAGAGAATATGCGGCGCGCCGCCTGCACAAGTCTCTCCCGCGTCGCCTCTGCATTCCGCATCCTGCACCCCTTGTAAACAACCGTTGACTTAACTCGGTCCGAGCATTAGTAAACAAGCGTTTACAATAGTCGGGAGGATAGCTCAATGAGCACGATATCCACCCCGGTGCTGATCGTCGGTGCCGGGCCGGCGGGGCTGGCCACGGCAATCGGACTAGCGCAGAGGGCAGTGGATTTCCGTATCGTCGATGCATTGCCGGAGGCACAGAACACCTCGCGAGCGGCGGTGGTCCATGCCGCGACATTGGAAAAGCTCGAAATGCTCGGCGTGGCCGGGGACCTTTTGGTTCGGGGTATCAAGGTGCCGAATTTCAGGATCAGGGACCGGGACGACGTTCTTCTTCATATCGACTTCACGGTACTGCCGGGAAAATACCGCCACGCGCTGATGATCCCCCAGGACGAGACCGAAGCCATGCTGACAGACCGGCTGCGGGCACTTGGCCACGAGGTGATGCGACCCGTCGAATTCAGTCGATTCGACAGGGTGGGTGACGGCTTCAGGATCGCACTCGACATGGCTGGCGATGAGGTCAGCCTCGACTGCCGCTATCTTGTCGGAGCCGACGGGATGAGAAGCGCCGTTCGTGACGCGGGCGAGATCGGCTTTCCGGGCAAGACCTACGGCTCCTTCATGCTCGCCGACGTGCGGATGCAATGGCCGATCGCCAGCGATGAGGTCACGCTCTACTTCTCCGAAGCAGGCACGCTCGTGGTCGCGCCCATGTCGGAGCGGCGCTATCGCGTCGTGGCACAGCACCCGGATGCGCCGGCAGAACCTGATCTTGCCGATGTCCAGGCAATCCTCGACGCAAGAGGTCCCCGTTCGGGAGCACGCGTGGAGGAGGTGCTGTGGGGCTCGCGCTTTCACGTCCACCACAAGCTCTCCGAGAGATTTCATGACAGGCGGCTGCTACTGGTCGGCGATGCCGCGCATGTCCACAGCCCGGCCGGTGGCCAGGGCATGAACCTTGGATTGCGGGACGCAGTTGCGCTTGCCGAGGCGCTCTCGGTCGCGATCGAAACCCAAAACGACGAGCCGCTGCGACGTTATAATGGCTCCCGGCGCGCCGCCGCGCGCGAAGTCCTCGGCCGGACCGACAGGCTGACGCAGGTGGCGACCCTGAAAAGCCCGGTACTGCGCTCGATGAGGAACCGGCTCATCCGCATGGTTGGCGCAAGCAACGCCGCGCGCCGACGGTTTGCCACCATGCTGGCCGGGTTTTCCTGAGCCGCTCCGCCACCTCCACCTTGCCGCCTGTCATCGTCCCCGCTATGCGGGAGCGAACATGGATAGGTGTGAACCTGATGGACGACCTGATCTTGCGGTTCGGTGTGGCGCTGGCGATCGGCATGCTGGTTGGGCTTGAGCGAGGCTGGCGCGAGCGGGACGAGCCTGCCGGCAGCCGCACCGCCGGCATCCGCACCTATGCGATTTCCGGGCTTCTCGGCGGCATCTTCGCGGCGCTCTCGCAGAGCATGCAGACGGCGGCGGTGTTCGCCGTCGGCTTCCTCGGTTTCTCGCTGCTCTTCGCCTGGTTCCAGGCCCGCGAAGCGATCGCCGAGAAGAGCTTCAGCGTCACCAGGGTGATCGTCGGCCTCTGCGTCTTCGCGCTGGGCGGTCTCGCGGTCAGCGGCGACTATCGGGCCGCTGCCGCCGGAGGCGCTGCCCTCGCCGCCGTGCTTGCCAGCCGTGAGGTCCTGCACGCGCTGCTGAAGCGCCTGACCTGGATCGAACTGCGCTCAGCCCTGCTGCTCGCGGTGATGACGACGATCATCCTGCCGCTCCTGCCCAATCGTGCCATCGATCCCTGGGGCGGCTTCAATCCGTGGGAGATCTGGTTCTTCACCGTCCTTACCGCCAGCCTCTCCTATCTCGGCTACATCGCCGTACGACTGCTCGGTCCGGCCCGCGGGCTGGTGGTGAGTGGGCTGGCCGGCGCGTTGATCTCCTCGACGGCGGTCACGGTCGCTTTCGCGCGGACGGCAAGTAGCGGGGGTAACCCACGGGCCTTGTCCGGGGCGGCGGCGCTTGCTGCCATGGTGTCGGTGCTGCGGGTCTGCGTCGTCATGCTGATCCTCGCCCCGCAGGCACTGGAGGTCGCCGGGCCGCCCGCTCTTGCCGCTGCCGCGGCCTTCGCCGCCATCGCCCTCCTGCTGCTTTCGTCCGTTCCGAAGACAAATGCCGATCCGGAACAGCAGGCCCGCAATCCGTTCGAGCTTACCGCCCTCCTTGTCTTCGCGGTGGCCTTCGCGACGGTCTCAACGGCAAGCGCCGCCCTCACCGCCCGCTTCGGCTCGGCGAGCATCCTCGCAAGTTCGGCGGTATCGGGCGCCTTCGATGTGGATGTCGCGGTACTGAGCGCACTCCGCCTCGCCGGCACGGAGGTTTCGCTTTCGCTGATCGGTGAGGCCGTCTTGGTCGCCCTGACGGCGAACGCCTGCGGGCGGCTGCTGCTGGCTGCCGTGGCGGGCCCCGCGCGCTACTGGCTGCCGCTTGCCGCCGCGACGGCGGTCGCCGCAAGCGCGGGCGCCCTCG
>JAEWKP010000232.1 GCA_023393655.1 Pseudomonadota bacterium
CCGTTCGCGGCGGCGACCTGCCGCTGCAGGTCGAAGGACAGCCTCTCCTCGGCCCGGCCGGTGATGAAATGCAGCCAGCAGCGCACGCGCCAGAGGAATTCCTCCGAGCGTTGGAACATCTGGAGCTCCTGCTGGTCGAACAGCCCGGCCTCGACGAGCTCGCGCACGTCATGGACGCGGTAGGCGTATTTGGCGATCCAGAACAGCGTGTTGAGGTCGCGCAAGCCCCCCTTGCCGTCCTTGACGTTGGGCTCGACCAGATAGCGCGAGGCGCCCGCCCGCTGCACCCTGAGCTCGCGCTCGGCGAGCTTGGCCTCGGTGAAGGCCGGAGCCGTGCCCTCGACCACTTCGGCATCGAAGCGGCGGACCATCTCGTCGAACAGCGAGCGGTCGCCGACCAGGAAGCGCGCCTCGAGCAGGGCGGTACGGATCGTCATGTCGGCGCGGGCCTCGCGCACGCAATCGTCGATCGAGCGCACGGAATGGCCGGTCTTCAGCTTCAGGTCCCAGAGCGGGTAGAGCATGGATTCGACCACGCTCTCGCCCCAGGCCGTCTGTTTGTGCGGGAACAGGAAGAGCAGGTCGACATCCGAGCCCGGCGCCAGCGTGCCGCGCCCGTAGCCGCCGACGGCGACGACCGCGATCCGCTCCGACTGCGAGGGGTTGTCGGCCGGGTAGAAATAGCTGGTCGCGGCGCTGTGCAGCGCGCGCACCACGGCATCCATCACGGCCGAGAGGCGGCGCGCGCAGGCCAGCCCGCCGCGCGGGCCGGCCAGGATCGCCCGGGCGGAGGCGTGCCCTGCGTCGAGCACCTCCCGGAGACCGGCGATCAGAAGCTGACGCATCTTGGCTTTGTCGCGCCGGTTGACCGTCTCGAACAGCCGCACGATTTCGGCCTCGGGGCTCTGCAGCATCTCGGCGAGCGACAGGGCAGGCTTTGCGGGAGGCGCGGTCACGAAAGCTCCGTAGCGGCGGACATCGCCTTTCGTAACATGGCGGCGGGGGCAGGGAGAGTGCAAAATTAAACATGCATAAATGTGCAATACAGAAAAGAACATCATCATTCGTGTTGTTTGACAAACAGAACGATTGGACCTAAAAGTCGGATACGCGCCGATTTGAGCCACCCGCTTGCGGGCGCGAAACAAGTGCAGCTAAAGCGTGGGGCCAAGGACCTGACCCGTCCCGATCCCTCGCACCATCGACAGAGGGACAAGCCCCATGACCAGGATCACCCGCCGCCTTGCGCTCGCTTTCGTCGCTGCCGCCGGCCTCGCCGCGCCGGCCTTCGCGCAGGCCCCCAAGGAAATCCGGCTCGACTACGCGACCTATAATCCCGTCAGCCTCCTGCTGAAGGAGCGCGGCACCCTCGAGAAGGCGCTTGAGGCCGACGGCATCAAGGTCCGTTGGGTCCTGTCCGCCGGATCGAACAAGGCGCTCGAATTCCTCAATGCCGGCTCGATCGATTTCGGCTCGACCGCCGGCGCCGCCGCGCTGATCGGCAAGATCAACGGCAATCCGATCAAGTCGATCTATGTCTATTCCCGGCCGGAATGGACGGCGCTGGTCACCGGCGCCAAGAGCGGCATCACCAAGGTCTCCGATCTCAAGGGCAAGCGCGTCGCCGTCACCCGCGGCACCGACCCGCATATCTTCCTGGTCCGCGCGCTTGCCGATGCCAAGCTGACCGAGAAGGACGTCAAGCTCGTCCTGCTCCAGCATGCCGATGGCCGCCTCGCGCTGGAGCGCGGCGACGTCGATGCCTGGGCCGGGCTCGATCCGATGATGGCCGCCGCCGAGGTCGAGAGCGGCGCCAAGCTGTTCTACCGCAAGCCCGAGGACAACACCTGGGGCATCCTCAATGTCCGCGAAGCCTTCGCCAACGAGCACCCGGCTTTGGTGAAGAAGGTGCTGGCGGCCTACGAGGAAGCGCGCGCCTATGCGCTCGCCAATCCGGCCGAGGTCAAGAAGGTGCTGGTCGAATACACCAAGCTCTCCGAGCCGGTGATCGAGCGCCAGCTCACCCGTACGGAGCTGACCCATTCCGTTATCGGCCAGGCCCAGATCGACGGCATCACGGCCGCCGGCATCGCGCTGAAGGATGCCGGCGTGCTGCCGGCCTCGACTGATGTGAAGGCCGCGGTCGACGCGCTGCTCGACCGGCGCTTCGCCGCTACCAACTGACGGCACAAGCCCTAGGCGATGAGCGTCCTGGAGATCGCAAATGCCCTGGATGAGCCGGAGCGGCGTCCTGCCGCCCCGCGCCGCTCCTATGGGTTCGCGGTTGCCGGCTTCGTCCTGCCGGTCGTGCTGGCCATCCTCTGGGAATGGCTCGTCGCTGCCGGCATCGCCAACGGGCGCCTGATGCCGCCGCCGAGCGTCGTCGGGCGCACGCTCTGGGGTCTCGCCGCCTCGGGCGAACTCCTGACCCATGCCGGGGCGACGCTCTGGCGGGTCGGAGCAGGCTTCGGCCTCGGCGCGCTTGCCGGCACCGTGTTCGGTGCTGTCACGGGCGCGCTGCCCGTCGCCCGCAGCCTGCTCGACCCGACCTTGCAGGCGCTGCGCGCGATCCCCTCGATCGCCTGGGTGCCGCTCTTCATCCTCTGGTTCGGCATCTTCGAGGCTTCAAAGGTGGCGCTGATCGCGGCCGGCGTGTTCTTCCCGGTCTATCTCGGTGTCGCCGCGGCGATCCAGGGCATCGACCGCAAGATCGTCGAGGTCGGCCGGGTCTTCCGCCTCTCGCGCCTCGCCATGGTCAGGCGCGTGCTCCTGCCGGCGATTCTGCCGGACTGGATCGTCGCGCTGCGCTCCGGCCTCGGCCTCGGCTTCATGTTCGTGGTCGCGGCCGAGATCATGGGGGCGAGCGAGGGGCTGGGCTATCTGCTCGTGGACGGCCAGCAGCTCGGCCGCCCCGACTCCATCATCGCGGCCATCATCAGCTTCGCCGTGCTCGGCAAGCTGGCGGACGGCCTGCTCGTCGCCATCACGCGGCCCTTCCTCGCCTGGCAGGATACGGCGCGCGACAAGCTCTGAAGGCTGAACCCGTGCTGAGTTTCGACCGGCTGTCCAAGACCTATGCCGACGGCACGCATGCGCTGGCATCGATCGCGCTCGATGTCGGGCGCGGCGAGATCGTCGCGCTGCTCGGCGGCTCCGGCTGCGGCAAGACCACCTTGCTGCGCCTTATTGCCGGGCTCGACCAGCCGAGCGAGGGCGCGATCCACCTCGATGGCGAGGCGATCGCCGAGCCGCGTGCCGATGTCGGCGTTATCTTCCAGGAGCCGCGGCTCTTCCCCTGGCTCAGCGTTGCCGAGAATGTCGGCTTCGGCCTGTCGCATCTCTCGGCCTTCGAGCGCGAGGGGCTGGTCACCAACGCGCTGGTCCGCGTCGGCCTCGCCGGCCATGAGAAGCGCTGGCCGCGCGAGCTGTCGGGCGGCCAGCAGCAGCGCGTCGCCATCGCGCGCGCGCTCGTGACCCGGCCGAAGCTCCTGCTGATGGACGAGCCCTTCTCGGCGCTCGATGCCACGACGCGGGCGAGCCTGCACGGCCATTTGCTGGCGCTCTGGCAGGAGAGCCGGCCGACCGTGGTCATGGTCACGCATGATGTCGAGGAAGCGGTGACGCTGGCCGACCGGATCGTCGTGATGCAGCCCAAGCCCGGCCGCATCTTCGACGAGCTCGACAATCCGCTCGCCCGTCCGCGCGACCGCCTCTCACCGACTTTCGAGGCGGCGAAGCGCGAGGCCCTGCGCGCGCTCGACCGCTCCTTACGCGACGAGGCGCCGCATCAGGAGAAGGCGGCCGAGACCGCCGGCATGTGGTGGTAGCCGAACCGCGGGGCATCGGCCGGGCTGGCACGCAGCCCGGCTTCGGCCTATCAGCCGCATAAGCGATCTTCAGGACGAACGAGAGGCTCGAATTCCATGGATGTCACCGCGCTGCGCGCCTTGCAGGCTCCGCTCAAGGACGAATACCGGACCAATCCCGAGGCTGCGGTGATCACGCTGAAAGCCCATGGCGAGCTCGACGACCAGCACATCGCCTGCAAGGTCGAGACCGGCCGCGCCATCGCGCTCGCAGGCCTCCATCCCGCCACGGGCGGCTCGGGCGCCGAGCTCTGCTCCGGCGACGTGCTGCTGGAGGCGCTGGTCGCCTGCGCCGGCGTGACGCTGAAGGCGGTCGCGACCGCGCTGGAAATCGACCTGAAGAAGGGCGTGGTCCGTGCCGAGGGCGATCTGGATTTCCGCGGCACGCTCGGTGTTGCCAGGGACGCGGCCGTCGGCTTCAAGGCGATCCGCCTGTTCTTCGACGTCGAGACCGATGCGCCGCAGGAAAAGCTCGATACGCTGCTCAAGCTCACCGAGCGTTATTGCGTGGTCTTCCAGACCCTGAACGTGAAGCCCGAGCTGTCGGCCGCCCTGGAACGCGACGCCTCCTGACGCGAATCGGGAAGCGCGGGAAAGCGGAATCGGCTGGAGGGGTTAGAACTCCTCCCAGCCTGTGCTGCCGTTGCGGGCATTGACCGTGCGTTTGACAGGCTCGGCCTCGGCACGGGCGGGGCGCCGCGATTGCTGGAAGGCCGCTTCGGCGAGTTGGCGCAACCGGTCCGGCTCCGACGCTGCCGGGCGGGCAGAGCCGGGTGCGCGCGACACGGAGGCCTGGCCCTGATGGGTCTTGAACGCCGCGACCAGCGCGTTGAGCTGCTCGATCCGGCCCGAGAGGGCGTTGGCCGAGGCTGCGCTCTGCTCGGAGAGGGCCGCGTTCTGCTGGGTCATCTCGTCGAGATGGGCAACGGCCTGGCTCATCTCGTCGATGCCGTTGGCCTGCTCGCCGGAGGCGGCCGAGATGTCGGCGATCGTCGCCGCGACCTTCTGCGAGGCGGCGAGGATGCGGCTGAGCTGGTCGCCGGCCTGGCGCA
>JAEWKP010000235.1 GCA_023393655.1 Pseudomonadota bacterium
GTTGCGGATATGGGCAAAGGCAGGTCGCGTCGCGGTCATGACAAGGGGTGGCTCTTCCCGAAACTCGGTCGGGGCATGGCTGACGCCCCGCCTCAGCCGCGGTTGTGGAAGTGGCTGAGGAAGGCCCGCGTCGCTTCGTGCTTCGGTTCACCGATCACCTCGCGAGCCGGGCCCTCTTCGACGATGACGCCGTCGCGCATGAAGACGACGCGGTCGGCCACCTCGCGCGCGAAGCCGATCTCATGCGTCACGATGATCATCGTCATGCCCTCGGCAGCAAGGTCGCGCATGACGCCCAGCACTTCTCCCACGAGTTCAGGGTCGAGTGCCGAGGTCGCTTCGTCGAAGAGCATCACCTCCGGCTCCATGGCAAGCGCGCGCGCGATGGCGACGCGCTGCTTCTGCCCGCCCGAGAGCTTGTTCGGGAAAACATCGACCTTGTCGCTCAGGCCCACCTTGGCGAGCAATTTGCGCGCCAGCGCCTCGGCGTCCCGTTTCGGCATCGCCTTCACCGAAACCGGGCCTTCCATGACATTCTGCACCACCGTCATGTGCGGAAAGAGATTGAAGTGCTGGAAGACCATGCCGGTGTTGGAGCGGAAGCGCGCCTGCTCGCTGGTCGCCGGAAGCTTCGAGCCGTCGCCGAAGGAGAAGCTGTCCCGGCCGATCCGGACATGCCCGCCATCGGGCATCACCAGCAGGTTGAGGCAACGCAGCAGCGTCGACTTGCCGGAGCCCGACGGGCCGATCAGCGCGACCACCTGGCCAGGCTCGACCGCGACATTGATATCGCGTAGCACGGTCAACGCGCCGAAGCTCTTGCGCAGGCCGGAGACCTCGATCTTGTAGCTCATCGGCGCCTCCTCAATTGCTCTGGGCCAGCCGCTTTTCGGCCCGCTTGACGATCGCGGTCATGGGCAGCAGCACGATGACGTAGATCGCGGCGACGACGGTGTAGACCTCGAGCGCGCGATAGGTGTCCATCGCCGCCACCTGGCCCTGATAGAGCAGGTCGGGCACGGCCAGCACCGAGACGAGCGAGGTGTTCTTGAACTGGATGATCGACTGGTTCATCAGCGGCGGAATCATCCGCTTGATCGCCTGCGGCAGCACGATGCGACGCATCACCCGCGCCGGCGTCATGCCAAGCGCCATGCCTGCTTCCGTCTGGCCGGGATCGATCGAGACGATGCCGCCGCGGATCACCTCGGCATAGAAGGAGCCGCCATAGAGTGTCAGCGTCACGATCGACGCGGTCAGCGCGTCGAGCTTGATGCCGGTCACGATCGGCAGCGCGTAGTAGAACCAGAGCAGCAGCACGAGCAGCGGCGTCAGCCTGAACATCTCGATATAGGCCCAGGACAGCCAGCGCAGCACCGGCGAGCGCGAGAGCTGGGCGATGCCCGCGACGAGCCCGACGATCAGGCCGAGCACGATCACCGCGATCGTGATGGCGATCGTGACGCCGGTCCCGCTCAGGAAGATCCAGCGGTAGCTCCAGAGGATGTCGAAATTCCAGGTATAGGGCATGCCGAACCCCTGCAGCCGCCGCAGCGCATGGCTGCACGGGCAAAGCCGTTTAAATGAAACGAGGCTTCCCGCGACCAGGCGCGGGAAGCCGATGCGGTTGCGTCAGAGAGTGATGCCCGCCGGAATGTCTTCCGACTTCACGCCGACCTGCTCCAGGCTCTCGACCACCGCGCTGCGGACAAGGCCGAGGCCGCGTGCATAGCCGATCCAGGTGTTGACGAAGAACAGCCAGGTCTTGTCCACCTCGCGCCTGACCGCCGCGTTCGACGTCGAGCCGAAGAAGGGTTGCGGCACGATCACCTTGCCGAGGGCGGCATCGGCCTTCACGGCGCGCACGCCGCCCATCCAGAAGATGCACTGCGCGTCGGTGCGCCCGGTGCGCAGTGCCAGCATCGCCTCGTTGATCGTCTTGAACCGGGTGATCTGCGCCTTGGGGCAAAGCAGCGTGACGATCTGGTCATGCGCCGAGCCGAGATCGACCGAGATCTTCACCTCCGGCTTGTTCATGTCGGCCCAGCTCTTGGGCTCGAAGCCGGGCCTGGCGACGACGACGAGCGCGCTGTCATAGGCCGGATTCGAGAAATCGACCGCCATGGCGCGCTTCGGTGTCGGGTTGAGGCCGAACATGATGTCGATCTTGTCGGCCTGCAGATCGAGCACGGCATTGCCCCAGGTCGTCTCGCCGAGTTCGAGCTCGACATCCATGTCCTTCGCCAGCGCGGCGCCGATCGTATAGAAGTGGCCGCTCCACTTGCCGCTGGCCGGGTCCTTGACGAACCACGGCGCACTCGACGTGACGGCGCCCAGCCGCAGTTTTTTGGCGGCGATGATGCGATCGAACGTGTTCTGCCCGGCAGCTTGCGCCCTGGCACCGCCGGAAGCGAGCGTGATGGCACCGGCGGCGACCGCGCCTGCACCGATGAGCCCTGCCAGATCCCTGCGTGTCGTCATGGTCTTCTCCCGGCTTTGCGAGGACGCGCCTCGTCCTGGTTGGTGAGGCAGGCATCCGCTTCCCCGGCGGATGTCCTTGACCCTGCGCCCCCTCACCGAAGGCCGCAGCGCATCCGTTTCGAGCGCTCACCTCGCCTTTGCGAGAAGGACGCCCGGATTCATCAAATTCTGCGGGTCGAACAGCGCCTTGACCCTGGTCATCAGCTCGTAGCGCAACGGGTCGGCGAGGCGCTCCAGTTCTTCGGTGAGCTTGCGGCCGATGCCGTGCTCGGCGCTGAAGGTGCCGCCGAACCGTGCCGCAACATCGTGGATCGCCCGCTCGACATCGAGCGCGAAGGCCTCGGCATCGGGCAGCGCCGCCCAGAATTCGCGGGTGAACATCAGGATGTAATGCACGTTGCCGTCGCCGAGATGGCAGACGACCTCGGTCAGCGCCTGCGGAAACATCTTTGCGGCGACCTTGTCGGCAGCGGCGATGAAGGGGGCGACATCCGACGAGCGCACGGCGACGTCATGCGTGATGCTCACGCCTTCCTTCTTGTTCGCTTCCGAGACCGAATGGCGGATATGCCAGAAATCGGCCGCCTGCTGCTCCGAGGTCGCGACGACCGCGTCGAGCACCTCGCCGCTCTCGAGCGCGGCGCCGACGACCTCTTCGAGGATGCCGGAAAGAGCCGTCGTCGCGTCCTCGCTGCCGAGCTCGATCAGCACCGACCAGGCGGGGATTTCCGCGAAGGGGAAGCGCGCCCGCTCGGCGTGCTTCCGGACCAGCTCGAACTGCGATGCCGAAACCAGCTCGAAGGCCTGGATGTAGGAGCCGGCCCGGTCCTGAAGCGCTGCCAGCAGCGCGACCGCAGGCGCCGGATCAGCGACAGCGACCCAGGCATGCGCGGTATTCGGCGTCAGCGGATGCAGCCGCAGGGCCGCGCCCGTGACGATGCCGAGCGAACCTTCCGCGCCGATGAAGAGATGGCGCAGCATGTAGCCGGTATTGTCCTTGCGCAAAGCCGCGAGGTCGCTCAGCACGCGGCCGTCGGCCAGCACCACCTCGAGCCCGGCGACGAGATCGCGCATCGGCCCGTAGCGGACGACGCCGGTGCCGCCGGCATTGGTCGAGATCAACCCGCCGATCTGAGCGCTGCCCTCGCTGCCGAGATGCAGCGGGAACTGGCGGCCGGCCTGGGTCGCCGCAGCGTGGAGATCGCCCAGAACCACGCCGGCATCGACCGTGGCGATGCCGGTGGCGCGGTCGACGCCGCGGATGCGGTTCAAGCGCCGCAGCGAGAGCATGATGCCGGGCTTGTCGGCCCGGCCGCTTTCCGGCACCGCACCGAAGCAGAGGCCGGTATTGCCGCCGATCGGAAAGACCGGCTGTTCCTGCGCGGCGCAAAGCGCGACGACGGCCGAAACCTCGGCCGTGGAAGCGGGCTCGACGATGGCGAGCGCACGCCCGCGCCGGCGCTGGCGCCAGTCGACCAGCCACGGCTTCATCTCGGCCGGATCGGTGATCAGCCCTTTGTCGCCGACGATGCCGCGAAGCGCTTCGAGCACGGCCGCTCTCCTCAGGCGAGGCTGATGGCTTTGGCCTGCGCCGCAGCGACCTTGAGTTTGGCCATGGTCTGGTCGCTCGGGCCCTGCAGCGGCAACCGCACGCCACCGACCGGCATGCCGGCCAGCGCCATGTATTGCTTGAGCGGACCCGGATTGGTCTCGACATAGATCGAGTCCACGATCGGATCGATCCTGTCCTGCAGCTTCAACGCCTCCTTGAGCCTGCCCTGACGGGCGAGCTCGAAGATCTCGATCCAGATCTTCGGATAGATCGTCGCCGAGGCCAGCACGCCGCCACGCGCGCCGAGCGCGGTATGGGTCGCGAAGAGCGGCTCCTCTCCCGACAGGATCGCGATCTTTTCGCCGGCATATTTCACCGTGCGGATGAAGTCGGGCATGTCGTAGGAGGAATACTTCATGCCGATGATCGAGCCGTCCTCGGCCATCGCCTGGACGGTATCGGCAAAGGCGGAGACCGTCGTGCGGCGCGGAATCTGGTAAAGCATCACCGGCAGATCGAGCGCATCGCGATAACGCCGGAAATAGGCGCGCATGCCGTCCTGCGTCCCCGGCGCGTAATAGGGCGTCACGGTCATGACGGCGGCCGCACCAACGGCCGCGAAGTCGCGGCCCGCTTCGAGCGCGTCCTCGAAGCCGGTCGAGAGCACACCCGGAATGACCGGCTTGCCGTCGGCGGCCTCGACGCAGGCCGCGACAATCGTGCGGCGCTCGTCACGCGAGAATGCCGGATACTCGCCGGTACCGCCGATCGGCACGATTCCGGCGGCGCCGGCCGCGAGCTGGAAGCGAACGAGTTGCTTCAGGCCCTCAACATCGACGGCTCCGTCGCTGGTCAGGGGGGTGACGATGGCCGTGTAGAGGCCGCTCAACTGGTCGTGCGCAAGTGTCATGCGAAGCATCCCTGCCGCCGAGGCGATCGCCACGCCCGACCCCTCGCCGAGCATGCGCGGTTCATTGCCGGCGCATCATTGAAGCGAAGCCTCCAACACAACAGGAATACTGTCAACATAAAAATACATAAATGTCGTATCGGATAAATCCATGAACCAAACCGACCGACTTGGCTTTTCATCATGCAGCGGGAGGACTAAGACAGAAACAAGCGAACCAGGCGGCGGAGAGGTGGCATGCCGGAACTTTCATGGGCTGAGCAGGGCGAAGCGGCCGAGCCGCCCGAACCCCTCCGCGAAGCAGAGGACCTGAAGGGCGTCGATGTCGGCGCCCGCCTGCTGAAACTGCGCAAGAGCCGCCGCCTGACGCTGCAGGATGTCAGCGCGCTCACCGGCGTCTCGGCTTCAGCCTTCTCGAAGATCGAGCGCAACGAGCTTTCACCGACGATCTCGACGATGCAGCGCATCGCCCACGGGCTCGAAGTGGAACTGGTGACGCTGCTATCTGCCGATCAGGATAGCGCGGCGTTCGGTTTTCCCGGCCGCCGCAGCATCAGCCGGGCCGGCAGCGGCAGCAAGCACGCCACCGGCACCTGCAATAACGTGCTGCTTTGCGCCGACCTGAAGAACAAACGCGCGACGCCGATCCTGACCACGGTGACGGCGCGCTCCCCGGACGAGTACCCGACCTGGGCGAAGTCGGACGCCGAGATCTTCGTGATGGTTCAGGAAGGGACGCTGGTCGTTCACAGCCGCCTCTACGAACCGCTCGAACTCAACAAGGGCGATTCGGTCTATTACGACGCGACGACCGAACATACCTGGACATCGAAGGGGCCGACTAACGCCGTCGTGCTCTGGGTTCTCGTGGATCTCTGACGCCTGACGACCGCAAGCCGGGTCCTGACCGGCCCTGCTTCCGCCGCGCCCCAATCGCGTGTCGTTTACGAAAAATTCTGTCGTTTCGGAATTTTGTTCTTGCTACTGGAAAAATTCCTGGTTTAGCCTCTTCGCCAAGAGGGAAGCCATGACGCAAACGACGCCAAAGGCGCAGTCATCCATCACTTCGGGCGAACCGGGCCTGCGGTTGCGCGACGTGTCCAAATCCTTCGGCAGCGTCGTCGCGCTCCACCCCTCCTCCTTCGACGTTCCCGCCGGGACGCTTTGCGCCCTGCTCGGCCCTTCCGGCTGCGGCAAGACGACGACGCTGCGGATCGTCGCCGGCTTCGAGCTACCCGATGCAGGCCAGGTGCAGATCCGCGGCGAAGACCGGACCTACGATCCGCCGCAACGCCGCAAGCTCGGCATGGTCTTCCAGAACTACAGCCTCTTCCCGCATATGACGGTGGCGCAGAACGTCGCCTTCGGGCTGCGCATGGCGCGGGTCAACCGGACCGAGACCGAAACGCGCACGCGCCGGATGCTGGATATCGTGCATCTGCCGCAGCATGCGGATCGCTATCCGCACCAATTGTCGGGTGGCCAGCAGCAACGCGTGGCGCTCGCCCGCTCGCTGGTGACCGAGCCCTCCATGCTGCTGCTCGACGAGCCGCTCGGCGCGCTCGACAAGAACCTGCGCGAGCAGATGCAGTTCGAGATCCGCCAGCTCCAGCGCGAGATCGGCATCACCACGCTGCTGGTCACCCATGACCAGGAAGAGGCGCTCACCATGAGCGACATGATCGTGGTGATGGATCGCGGGGCGATCCTGCAGACGGGCTCGCCGACCGAGGTCTACGAGCATCCGCGCACCCGCTTCGTCTCGGAATTCCTCGGCACGTCCAACATCATGGCCTGTACCGTCATGGGTCCGGACGCAGGCGGATTGCGGCTCCGGCTTCCGGGCGATGATGGCGGTCGCGGCTTCGCCGTCGCCGATGCGGCAGGCCGCCCGGCCGGGGGCAAGGCCCTCGTCGCCATCCGGCCGGAGCATCTGCACATCGTGCCGACGGCGGACGCGCCTGCGGATGCGCCGCGCGCGACGGTCTCGGCCCATGTCTTCCGCGGCGCCACCCATGTCTT
>JAEWKP010000051.1 GCA_023393655.1 Pseudomonadota bacterium
TCGAGACCGGCCCCGGGCCACCAAAACTGGTTGCGACCTGGAGATCGACGAGCCCGTCGATCCAATCCGCCCGCGCCGCGATATAGCCACAGCGGACGGCAGCCGAGAGCGTCTTCGAGAAGCTGCCGATCCGGATGACACGCTCCAGCCCGTCGAGCGCCGCCAGCCGCGACGAGGGCTCAGGCTCAAAATCGGCGAAGATATCGTCCTCGACGATGATCATGTCACGGGCCGCGGCCGCGCTGAGCACGCGATAGGCGGCCTGCGGCGACAGGCTGGCGCCGGTCGGATTGTGCAACCCGGAATTGGTCAGGTAGAGGCGCGGGCGCTCGGCCGCGACCACCGCCTCGAATGCCGCGATATCCGGCCCCGTCGGCGTATAGGGCACACTCAGAACGCGCACCTGATGCGCCCGCAGCAAGGCCTGGAAATTGAAATAGCAGGGATCGTCGACGAGGACGGCATCGCCCGGCCGCAGCAGGAAGCGGCAGATCAGGTCCAGCGCCTGCGTGCCCGAGCCGGTCAGCATGAGCTGCTCGGGCGAGACCGCAAGCCCGGCCTCGGCGAAGCGCCCGAGCAGGAGCCGGCGCAGCACGGAGGCGCCGCGCGTGCCACCATAATCGGTGAGGATAGCGCCATCGGCCCGCGCCAGGGCCCGGAAACCGCGGCGCAGAGCCTCGTCCGGCATCCAGTCGGCCGGCAACCAGCCGCAGCCCGGCTTCAACGCCCCCGGTTCGGCATCGAGCGACTGCCGAGAAACCCAGAACGGATCGACTACGAGTTCCTGCGGCGAAGCGGCCTGCGTCAGCGCCAGGGGCGGCAGGCCGCCGCCCGTCACATAGAAGCCGGAACCCGCCCGTGCGCGGATCAGGCCTTCCGCCGCGAGGCGATCATAGGCCTCGACGACGGTAGAGGGCGAAACCTTCATCGTCGCGGCAAAGCGCCGGATCGAGGGCAAACGGTCGCCCGGCGCCAGAGTCCGGGCAGCCAGCCTGCTCCGGATCGCCGCCATCACGACGGCCGTGCGGGTCGCCCCGTCTTGATCCTTGCTGATTGTATGGTGATGCATAGCCATACAGTTTGCCATGAATGTATCGGTCTGTCGCTGGTGCTCTGGAGGGCGGCCGCATAGAGCACGGCTTCCGGCACGGCAGCAGAGCGGATCAGATGTTCAGGGATTGGGGCGGCAGGGGTTGGGGATGCGGGTTCATCGGCGTGCTGATCTTCAGCGGCTCGCTGCCGGCGACGCGCGTCGCGGTGGCCGGGTTCTCGCCGCTGTTCCTGACCGGCGCCCGCGCCGCGATCGCGGCCCTGCTGGGCGCGATCTGTCTGATACTTTTACGCCAGCAATGGCCGAGCCGGGCCGATATCCGCCCGCTCACGATCGTCGCGCTCGGCGTGGTCCTCGGCTTCCCGCTGCTGACGGCGCTCGCCCTGCAGCATATCCCCGCGGCGCGCTCGATCGTCTTCATCGGCCTCTTGCCGCTCGCGACCGCGCTGTTCGGCGTGCTGCGCGGCGGCGCGCGGCCGAAGCCGGTGTTCTGGCTGTTCTCGGGTCTCGGCAGCGCCACGGTCGCAGGCTTCGCGCTCGCCAACAGCGATAGCGGCTCGCTGACGGGCGACCTGCTGATGGTCGGCGCCGTCCTGCTCTGCGGGCTCGGCTATGCCGAAGGCGCGACGCTCTCGCGCCGACTCGGCGGCTGGCAGGTGATCTCCTGGGCGTTGCTCCTGTCGCTGCCGGCGATGGCCGTCATCGCCCTGCTGTTCTGGCCCGCGAGCTGGCAGGGCATCGGCACGCCGGCCTGGATCGGCTTGGGTTATGTCTCGGTCTTCAGCATGCTGGTCGGCTTCGTGTTCTGGTACCGGGGCCTTGCGCTCGGCGGCATCGCCGGCGTCGGCCAACTCCAGCTTCTGCAGCCCTTCTTCGGGCTCATGCTCGCAGGCTGGCTGCTCGGCGAGCCGATCGCCTGGACGATGATCGCCGCAACCGCCATCGTCGTGCTCTGCGTGGCCGGGGCGAAGCGCTTCGCCTGACGGCAAACCTCCCCAACTCTTGGAATTCCCGCCGTCCACGGCCATCTTGTGACGATCGGAGGTTGCGTGATGGCAAGCGGATGGGCTCCGGACGGAGCGGTTCAGGACCAGATCGACGGCTCGATCACGGACGCGGTTCGGTTGGCGCGCTCGCGGCTGCCAAGCGGCCCCGGCGAGATCTACTGTCAGGAATGCGGCGAGGAGATTCCCGAAGCGCGCCGCCTCGCCATGCCCGGAGCCCGGCTCTGCGTCGCCTGCCAGTCCGGCCACGATCGCTCGGCGGCACAATCCGGCTACAATCGGCGCGGCAGCAAGGACAGCCAATTGAAGTGAGCTTGGCTGCGGCGGAACGCTTCCGCTGTGCCCAAAGACGAGCACCCACCAGAAGCGATGGCCGTGACGCGCTGCAATGTCGGGGAGAGTGGTGCCGCAAGAGGGATTCGAACCCCCGACCCCCTCATTACGAATGAGGTGCTCTACCAGCTGAGCTATTGCGGCAATGGGTGGCGCTGTACCAGCAGGCGCTGGGCTTGGCAAGCCGCAAGCACGCCCGGTTGCACAGCCTCCACCGGTTTCAATCCTTGCGCAGCTTCTCCGTCTCCGGCTTCTCCTGGCCGAGCGCGACGATGCCGCGGCGGATCGTGCGGGTGCGGGTGAAGTGCTTGTGCAGCGTCTCGCCATCGCCATAGCGGATGGCGCGGGTGAGCAGGGCCAGATCCTCGTTGAAGCGGCCGAGCATTTCCAGCACCGCTTCCTTGTTGTGAAGGAAGACGTCGCGCCACATCGTCGGGTCCGAAGCCGCGATGCGGGTGAAGTCGCGGAAGCCGCCAGCCGAGAACTTGATCACCTCGGATTGCGTCACCGCCTCCAGATCCTCGGCCGTGCCAACGATGTTATAGGCGATGAGATGCGGCAGGTGGCTGGTGACGGCGAGCACGAGATCATGATGCTGCGCGCTCATCACCTCGACCAGCGCGCCCATCCCCTCCCAGAACTGGCGCGTTTTCGCGATGGCCGCAGGGTCCGTGCCTTCCGGCGGCGTCAGGATACACCAGCGATTGAGGAAGAGGCTGGGGAAGCCGGCGTCGGGGCCGGAATTTTCGGTACCGGCGACCGGATGGGCCGGCACGAAGGCGACGCCTTCGGGCAGATGTGGCGAGACGGCGTCGACGACCGAGCCCTTGACCGAGCCGACATCGGAGACGATCACGCCCGGCTTCAGCTCATTGGCGATCTCGGCTGCGACCGGCCCGCAGGCGCCGACCGGCACGCAGAAGATGATATGATCGGCATCGCGGGCCGCTTCCGCCGCCGTCTCCGTTACAGCATGGCCGAGCCCGAGCTCGCGCGCCCGCTGGCGGACGGCTTCGTCGCGATCCGCCAGCACGATCGTGCCGGCGAGGTTCAACTCCTTCGCCGCGTGCGCGATCGAGGAGCCGATCAGCCCGATGCCGATGATGGCAAGGCGGGCGAAGACCGGTGTGGGCCGGCGCGGCGCGAAGCTTTCCGCCATATCGGTCACGCCTTGAGGAAATCGGCGAGCGCGGCGACGACCAGGCGGTTCGCCTCCTCGGAGCCGATGGTCATGCGCAGCGCATCCGGCAGGCCATAGCCGCCGACGGCGCGCAGGATGAGGCCGCGCTGGGTCAGGAAGGCGTCGGCGTCCTTGGCGGTCTTGCCGGGTGTCCTGGTGAAGTGGATCAGCACGAAATTGCCGACCGAGGGCGTGACGGTGAGGCCAAGCTTCTCCAGCTCTGCCGTGGTCCAGGCCAGCCATTTCTCGTTGTGCTCAAGGGCGGCGGCGACATGAGCCTCGTCGGCGACCGCAGCGGCACCGGCTTCGATCGCCGCGCCGTTGACGTTGAAGGGGCCGCGGATGCGTTCGAGCGCATCGATGATGTGAGCCGGTGCATAGATCCAGCCGATGCGCAGATTGGCGAGGCCGTAGATCTTCGAGAAGGTGCGGGTCATCACGACATTCTCGCTCTCGGCGACGAGCTCGATGCCGGAGGCGTAGTCGTTGCGGCGAACGTATTCGGCGTAGGCCGCGTCGAGCACGAGCAGGACATGCGGCGGCAGGCCGGCCTGCAGGCGCTTGACCTCGTCGAAGGGCAGATAGGTGCCGGTCGGGTTGTTGGGATTGGCGAGGAAGACGATCTTCGTCTTCGGCGTCACCGCGGCGAGGATGCCGTCGACATCCGCGGTGTAGTCCTTCTCGGGCACGATCACCGGCTTGCCGCCCGCAGCGAGGATCGCGATGCGGTAAACCAGGAAACCATACTGGCTGTAGATGCCCTCGTCGCCGGCGCCGAGATAGGCCTTGGTGACGAGCTCCAGCAATTCATCCGAGCCGTTGCCGCAGATGATCCGCGCCGGGTCGAGGCCATAGCGACCGGCGATCGCCTGCTTGAGCTTGCTCGACGTGCCGTCCGGATAGAGTTCCAGCTTGGCGGCGAGGCCCTCGAAGGCGGCGATCGCCTTCAGGCTCGGACCGAGCGGGGTTTCGTTGGAGGAGAGCTTATGCAGCTTCACGCCGGCGGGGGCGGCGGACTTGCCGGGGACATAGGCCTCGATATCGAGGACGCCGGGACGCGGGACGGGACGGGACGCCATGACGATTGACCTTGCAGCAGGAAGCCAGCCCGTTCAGCGGGCGGATTTGACGGAGAAGCGGGCGGCGTGGCTGCCGATTTCGGCGAAGTCGCTCAAACCCGCCGGCATGAGGGCCTGGCGGATCGTAGCCTGGTCGACCTCGCCGGAGGCCGCGACCAGCAGCGAGAGATGCGAGCCATCGGCGGCCGAGGCCGAGACTTCGGCCAGATGCTCGGCGAGGCCCTGACGCAGGTTCTCGGACCAGCGTTCGACGCGAGCGGCATAGAGGACGATCTCACGCACGGCCGCATCCGCCAGCGGCTTGGCGATGCAGTAGACCGGCGTTCCCGCGGGGTGGTTCGGCCGCTCGACGAAAGGCAGCCGCGCGATGATCTTGGGCGCATCCGCCCCGATAAGGTCGCGCCACCAGATGCCGGCGCTTGCGCCCTGGTCCATGCGGAAGATGCCGAGATCGCCGGCCGATTCAGCGACAGCGCGGATGACGGCGCGGGCGTCCTCATGCGTCACGAAGGGCACGGTGAAGCCGAAATGGAAGCGGGCGGAATCGCGCATCGCCGGGTCGCCGCCGGAGGTGTCGGCATGAACCGAATAGTTCGCCTGCACATAGGTGAAGGTCGCGATGATGATGCGCCAGACGCTCTCGACCGTGTCGAGCGGCAGCAGGCCCTTATGGCTGAGCGCCAGCCGCTTCATGATGTCGGCCTCGCGGCCGGGGCGGAAGGCGGAGCCGGAGGCCTGCGTCTTCTTGATCGAGATCAGCGTCTCGATGACCTGCGAACGCTCCATCAGCAGCGCATGCATCGCGCTGTCGATGCGGTCGATTTCACCGCGCAGATCGGCAAGGGTGGTCGGGGCAGCTTCGGTCATGGCAACGCGCTTTCCGGCAAGGCCACGCTCCTTAGCGCTCCCGCCGCGCCTTGGCAAAGCCGGCTGCGCAGTCCCGCGTTGACAGCGACGCGCTGACACGGCATCGCTAGAGTTCGATTTTCCGAACGCCTGGACCGGCAAGACAAATCCTACTGCCGAAGCGGACGACATGAGCGACCTCTCCCCCAGCCTGGCCGATCCGCAGAAGGAGGCAAACGAGCCCTCCAGCCCAGTCGCGCGCTTCGGGCCGGACACGCCGCTGCTGATGGATTGCGGCGTCGTGCTCGACCACTGGCAGATCGCTTACCAGACTTATGGTGAGTTAAACGCGTCTCGGTCCAACGCGATCCTCGTCTGCCACGCCCTGACCGGCGACCAGTATGTCGCGAGCCGCAACCCGATCACCGGCAAGGGCGGCTGGTGGACGGCGATGATCGGGCCGGGCAAGCCTGTAGACACCGACCGCTTCTTCGTGATCTGCGCCAATGTCATCGGCGGCTGCACCGGCACGACCGGCCCGGCCTCGACCGACCCGACCACAGGCAAGCCCTGGGGCCTCTCCTTCCCGGTCGTCACCATCCGCGACATGGTCCGGGCGCAGGCCGCATTGATCGACTCGCTCGGCATCGAGACGCTGTTCTGCGTCGCCGGCGGCTCGATGGGCGGCATGCAGGTGCTGCAATGGGCGGCGAGCTATCCGAACCGTGTGTTCTCGGCACTGCCGCTCGCCACCGGCGCCAAGCATTCCGCCCAGAACATCGCGTTTCACGAGGTCGGCCGGCAGGCGGTGATGGCCGATCCGGAATGGCGACGCGGGCGCTATCTCGAAGAAGGCACGCGGCCTGCCAAGGGGCTCTCGGTCGCGCGGATGGGCGCGCATATCACCTATCTCTCGGAACAGGCGCTGCACCGCAAGTTCGGCCGCAAATTGCAGGACCGGGAGGCGCCGACCTTCTCCTTCGATGCGGATTTCCAGGTCGAGAGCTATCTGCGCCATCAGGGGCTGAGCTTCGTCGAGCGCTTCGACGCCAATTCCTATCTCTATGTGACGCGCGCGATGGATTATTTCGACCTCGCCGCCGACCATGACGGCGTGCTGGCGCGGGCCTTCACCGGCACGAAGACGCGCTTCTGCGTGGCGTCCTTCACCTCGGACTGGCTGTTCCCCACGGCGGATTCGCGCGCGATCGTGCATGCGCTCAACGCGGCCGGCGCCTCGGTCTCCTTCGTCGAGCTGGAAAGCGACAAGGGCCACGACGCCTTCCTGCTCGAAGAGCCCAATCTCTTCGCCACGACGCGCGGCTTCATCGGCGCGGCGGCGCGGGCACGCGGACTCTGACATGGCCTTCAGCGACAACCAGACCAACCGCATCGACCTCAAGCTCGTCGCCGAGATGGTGCAGCCCGGTACGCGCGTGCTCGATGTCGGTTGCGGCGACGGCGCCCTGCTCGCGCTGCTGGCCGAGAGCCGGCAAGTCGATGCGCGCGGCATCGAGTTGTCGCGCGAGGGCGTGGCCGGCTGCGTGGCCCGCGGGCTCTCGGTGATCCAGGGCGACGCTGATACCGACCTCGGCGACTACCCGGACGATAGCTTCGATTACGTCATCCTCTCCCAGACGATCCAGGCGACGCGCAATCCGCGCCTCGTCCTGGAGCAGATGCTGCGCATCGGCCGGCACGCCATCGTCTCCTTCCCGAATTTCGGGCATTGGCGGATGCGCTCCCAGGTGTTCTTCCAGGGGCGCATGCCGGTGACGGATTCCCTGCCCTATGCCTGGTGGGACACGCCCAACATCCATTTCTGCACGATCCGGGACTTCGTCGCGCTCTGCGACCAGATCGGCGCCAAGAAGGAGCGCGCCGTCGCGCTCGACGCCGCCGGCGGCAAGGTCGGCGTCAACGCGCCGTGGTGGTTCTGGAACCTGTTCGGCGCGCAGGCGGTGTTCCTGCTGAAGCGCGGCTGAGACGGCGTCAGCCAGCGGGGACGAGCGCCCGCGCAGTGTTCCGCTCGCTCGTCGTCTCCGCTTCAGCGCGGACCACAGGCAACGCCTCGGGGTGGTGGCGCTGCAGAAAGTCGACCAACTGTTCGCGAAGCTCGCAGCGCAGATCGAAGACGCGCGGCGAAGTGCGGGCGCTGGCGAGGATGCGCAGTTCCATCGTGTTCTGGCGGAAATCCGTGACCTGCACCGCGAGCACCCGTCCGTCCCAGAGCGGCGTCGCCTTGGCCAGCTCGGCGACCTTGTCGCGGATGGTCGCGACCGGCGCGCGATAGTCGAGATAGATCATCACCGTCCCGATCAGGGCCGATTCCTCGCGGGTCCAGTTCTGGAACGGCTTCTCGATGAAATAGCTGAGAGGCACGATCAACCGGCGCCAGTCCCAGAGCCGAAGCACGACATAGGTCGAGGTGATCTCCTCGACATTGCCCCATTCACCCTCGACCAGCAGCGCATCGTCGAGGCGGATCGGCTGGGTCACGGCGAGCTGGATGCCGGCGAAGATGTTCTTCAACAGCGGCTGCAGTGCCAGGCCGGCGACGATACCTGCAGCACCGGCCGAAGCCAGCAAGCTCACGCCGTATTGCCTCACGCCGTCGAAACTCATCAGCACCGATGCGATCGTCAGGATCAGGATGATCAGTTCGACCACCCGCCGCAGAATCCGGGTCTGGGTGACGTGCTTGCGCGCCAGCAGGTTATCGTCGGCATCCAGCTTGAAACGACGCAGATAGACGGTCGTCCAGATATGCAGCGCCGTCTTCGCAATCCAGCCGAGCAGAACGATGAAGCCGATCAGCAGGGCCTGCTTCAGCAGCTCCGCCTGATCCTGTGTCAACGGAGCGACCCGTGCGGCGAAACCGAGCGCAAGGATAACGACAGCAAAACGCGTGGGGCCATGCGTGCGTGACACCAGCGAGCGCCAGAACAGGTCCATCCGGCTGACGACCCGCGTGACGATCGCGAAGGCGACGCGATGGACGAGGATGCCGAGCGCAACCGCCAGGGCGAACAGGACGAGGCTGATCAGCCAGTTGGGCAGGAAGCCGAGATAACCGCCAATGGCGATGAAAATGTCATGGAGCGTCATGAGCCTCGCGCGGCGCGGTGGTTTCCATCTAATCGCAACGCAACATAACGCGGGAGGTTCGGCGAAAACGTGACCCCGGCACGCAAACGCCCCCGAGCGAAAACCCGGGGGCGTTATTCTCTGTCAGAACGCCAAGGCTCAGTTCAGCGCGACGCCGGCCGGCCGCTTCTCCTTCACGGCTGCGACATCGCCCAGCATCAACGAGCCCGGCCCGACGGTGATCGGCACATCCTCGCCATCGACGATCTCACCGGCGAGAATGGCTTCCGCCAGCGGATCCTGCACCGACTTCTGGATCACGCGCTTCAGCGGGCGGGCGCCATAGGCCGGGTCGTAGCCCTTCTCCGCCAGCCACTCGCGCGCCTCCTTCGAGAGCTCGAGCGTGATCTTGCGGTCGGTCAGCAGCTTCGCGAGCCGGGCCATCTGGATGTCGACGATCGCGCCCATGTCCTTCCGCCTGAGGCGATGGAACAGGATGATGTCGTCGATCCGGTTCAGGAACTCCGGCCGGAAGGCATGACGGACCACGCCCATGACCTCGTCGCGAACCGCGTCGCTGTCCTGCCCTTCGGGCTGGTTCACAAGGAACTCCGAACCGAGATTCGAGGTCATGATGATCAGCACGTTGCGGAAATCGACAGTGCGGCCCTGGCCAGCGGTCAGACGGCCGTCGTCGAGCACCTGCAGCAGGACGTTGAACACGTCCGGATGCGCCTTCTCGACCTCGTCGAA
>JAEWKP010000152.1 GCA_023393655.1 Pseudomonadota bacterium
CCGCGCCGGGGCGGGTTGGCTGGTGGCTGCACGCCGCGCGCCGCCGATTCACGTCGGCCGCCGCGCGTGGTGATCTGGTAGAAGCCGGCGCCCTCGCTGGTCGCGCCGTTGAGGTCCGGGTTGAAGCGCAGGCCCGCTTCGCCGGCCGCCCTGACGAAAAGCGGCGTCAGCGGATGAACCTCGCCGGCGACGTTTTCGACATGGAGCGGACCGCCGGCGCCGTGCCAGGCGGAGGCACCCAGCGCGTGGTCCTCCATGCGCCTGTAGGCGGCGAGCACCTCGGCCCAGCCCCAGCCGGGATTGCCGAGCCGCTTCCATTCGTCGAAATCCTCGGCCTGGCCGCGGGCATAGACCATCGCGTTGATCGCGCTCGATCCGCCGACGACCTTGCCGCGCGGCTGGTAGATCTCCCGCCCGTCCAGCTCGGCTTGCGGCGTGGTCCGGTACATCCAGTTCATGCGGCGATGGTAGAAGGTCTTGCCGTAGCCGATCGGCAGATGGACCCAGGGGCTGAGATCGCGCGGCCCGGCCTCGATCACCAGGATCGATCCCTGGCCGGCCTCGGCGAGCCGCCCTGCCAGCACGCAGCCGGCCGAACCCGCCCCGACGATGATCACGTCCCATTCGCTCAAGGTGCTCTCATCCAGCTTGCCCGACACGATTCCTAGGAACGATTGGGCTTCCCGCTAAGGGCCATTCCCGTTGAAGCGCCAGTCCATTCGCCGCCCGTCATGAGGTCGTCGATGGCGCGCCGCAGGTCGAGCACGCCGGCCCTGATCTCTGCTGGTGTGAAACCGCTGAAGCCGAGCACCAGCCCGTCGCGCGCGACGGGATCGAGGCAGAAGCGGCTGATCGGCGCGACCGTGACGCCACGCCGCGCGGCGGCCTGCGTCAGCGCGACGGCATCAAGCCCGTCGCGGAGATAGGCAATGGTGTGCATGCCGGTCTGGGTTGGAATGACCTCCAGAACGGGCGCCAGATGCTCCCGCGCTGCGTCCTCCAGCGCCTGGTAGCGCTCCTGGTAGAGCTTGCGCATGCGGCGGACATGCGTCGCGAAATGCCCCTCGACGATGAAATCGGCGACGATGCCCTGCAAGGCCGTCGGCACGCCCGGCGAGAAGGCTTCGAGGCAGATGCCGATCTGCTCGGCGAGATGCGGAGGCGCGACGAGGAAGCCTAGTCGCAGCGACGGGAATAGCGTCTTCGAGAAGGTCCCGACATAGATGACCCGCCCGCTGCGATCGATGCTGGTCAAGGTCGCCATCGGCGCGCCCTGGAAGCAGAATTCGCCGTCCCAGTCGTCTTCGATGATCCAGGCGCCGCTGGCCTCGGCCGCCTCCAGCAGGGCAAGCCGCCGCTCCAGGCTCATCTTGGCGCCGAGCGGCTGCTGATGCGCCGGCGTTACGAAGGCGAGCCTGAATTCGGGCGCGCGGCGCAGGCCCTCCTCGACGACGAGCCCGGCCTCATCGACGGGAACGGGCACGATCGCGACGCCGGACTGGATCATGCTGTTGCGGGCGCCGATCGCGCCGGGGTCCTCGAGCCAGACCTTGTCGCCGGGGTCGAGCAGAGTCGCGGCTATGAGCTGGAAGGCCTGCTGTGCGCCGGCCACGACGAAGACCTGCTGCCATTCGCAGGCGATGCCGCGGTTGAGCCTGAGATGAGCGGCGATGGCCTGCCGTAGGCCCCGTTCGCCATGCGGATCGGGATAGCCGAGCACCTGATGGCGCGGCTTGCGCCAATGCTTGCCGGAAAGTCTGGCCCATTGCGCCATCGGGAAGGCGTCGAAGGCCGGCATCGCCGTGGTGAAGGCGCGCGGCTGATGCGGCAGGCGCGTGCCGAACAGCTTTGACGCCGTGTTCATCGCCTGCGCCAGCTTGACCCGCGCCGTCGGCACGGCGGTGGCCGCAGCGGCAGGCGCCGGCCGCTCGTTCGCCAGCGCCTGGCTGACATAGGTCCCGGAGCCGACGCGGGTTTCGATCAGCCCTTCCGCTGCAAGCCGCTCGAAGCTCTCGACGATGGTGGTGCGGGCGACCCTGAATTCCTGCGCCAGCGTCCGCGTCGCCGGCAGCCGCTCGCCAACCTTGAGCGTGCCGCCGAGGATCAATTCGCGCAGGCCCGCGCAGATCTGGACGCTGAGCCCATGCTCGCCCTCGCGGTTCAGCACGATCGACTGGAGCAGGGCGCCTTCTTCGCGTTTGACCATGATGCCTTGAGGAGGATTGGACTGTCGATTTGGCGAGAATGGACCTTGGGATCAGGCCAATTCAAGCCCCTTCTTGCGCCGAAGCTGCTCGCGGTCCCGCCGGGCGGCGCTCCCGGAACGGATAGCGGCAGCGATGAAGATCACCCGGCTCGAAAGCTTCTCGACGCAGGACGTCGGCTTCGTCCGCGCCACATGCGAGGATGGCAGCCACGGCTGGGGCCAGTTCTCGCCCTATAATGCCGACGTCACCGCGACTGTCTTTCACCGGCAGGTCGCCCGATGGGCGATGGGCGAAGACGCCTTCGACATCGACGAGTTGATCGCGACCATCGGCGAGCGCGAGCACAAGTTCCCCGGCTCCTATCTCTGCCGTGCCATGACCGGGCTCGACACCGCCCTGTGGGACCTGCGCGGGCGGATCGAGCGGAAAAGCGTCTGCGAATTGCTGGGCGGCACGCCGCGGCCATTCCCGGTCTATGCCTCCAGCATGAAGCGCGGCGAGATCACGCCCGAAGCCGAGGCCGAGCGCTTCCAGCGCCTGCGCGATGCCCATGGCTACCGCGCCTTCAAGTTCCGGGGCGGGCGCGAATGCGGCCGCGACATCGACGAATGGCCGGGCCGGACGGACGCGATCGTGCCGCAGATCAGGCGCGCGCTCGGCACTGAGGCGACGCTGCTCGTCGACGGCAACAGCGCCTATTCGCCGGCAAAGGCCATCGCGGTCGGCAGGATGTTGCAGGATCACGGCATCGTCCATTTCGAGGAGCCCTGTCCCTATTGGGAGCATGCCTGGACGCGCGAGGTTCGCGAGGCGCTCGATCTCGATGTGACCGGAGGCGAGCAGGACTGCGACCTCGCCGTCTGGCGCGCCGTGATCGACGGCCGGGTGGTCGATGTCGTGCAGCCGGATGTCTGCTATATCGGCGGCGTCGGGCGGATGCTGAAAGTCGCGCGCTGGGCGGAAGAGGCCGGCCTGCCGGTGACACCGCATTCGGCGAACCAGTCGCTGGTGACAGTGTTCACGCTGCACATCATGGGCGCGCTCGCCAATGCCGGCCCCTATGTCGAATTCTCGATCGAAGGACCGGACTATTATCCGTGGGAACAAGGCCTGCTGCGAAATCCGCCGCAGGCGCGTGACGGCATGGTGGCGATCCCCGACGGCCCGGGCTGGGGCGTCGAGATCGAGCCGTCCTGGCTCGACAAGGCCGCCTATCAGGTCACGGAGATCGGCGCGTGACCGTGGAGCACGCCGAGCTCATCGCCGAGGCCATCAGGACGGGAACGCTTGCCGGCCTGCCGGGCAGGCATTTCATCGGTGGCAGCTTCGTCGAATCCGTCTCCGGGCGGCGGATGGAGAGCTTCGATCCCGGCCGGGGCAAGGCTTTCGCCACGGTCGCCGCCGGTGACGGCGCGGACATCGACCGCGCGGTCGCGGCCGCTCGCGCGGCCCTGTCCGGCCCATGGTCGCGCCTGAGTCCGGCCGCACGCGGCGAAATCCTGGCCCGCGCGAGCCGCCTGATCGCCGACCGCGCGGCCCGTTTCGCCGTGGTCGAAACCCTCGATTCCGGCAAGCGCCTCGCGGAAGCCGAAGGCGATGTCGGCGGCGTGGTGAAGGCCTTCGCTTATTATGCCGGTGCGGCCGACAAGCTGCATGGCGACAGCATGCCGCTCGGCCCCGACTATATCGGGTTGACGATCGAGGAGCCGGTCGGCGTCGCCGCCCAGATCGTGCCCTGGAATTACCCGCTCTCGACGGCGGCGCGCGGCATCGCGCCCGCGCTCGCGGCTGGGTGCACGCTCGTGGTCAAGCCGGCCGAGCAGACGCCCTTCACCACGCTGCTGCTGGCGGAGTTGCTGCACGAAGCCGGCCTGCCCGCAGGCGTGCTCAACGTCGTCGCCGGCACCGGCGCTGAGGCAGGTGCGGCCCTCGTCGCCCATCCCGGCATCGACCACATCACCTTCACCGGCTCGGTCGCGACCGGACAGCGCGTGATGCGGGCAGCGGCCGAGCATGTCACCCGGCTCGTGCTCGAACTCGGCGGCAAATCGCCCCTCGTCGTGCTCGCCGATTGCGATCTCGACGCAGCTGTCGCCGGCACCATGGAAGCGATCTTCGAGAATGCCGGGCAGATCTGCTCGGCCGGTTCGCGCCTGATCGTGGAGGAAGCAATTGCCGAGCCGCTGCTGGAGCGTCTCGTCTCCAGCGCGCAGGCCTTGCGGCCGGGCCATGGCCTCGGCGATGCCGGGATCGGCCCGATCAATTCCCCGGCGCAGCTCGCGCGCGTCGCCGGTCATGTCGAGAGCGCCCGCGTCGCCGGCAATCGCATCCTGACCGGAGGCGCGATCGTGCCGCCCGAGGATTGCGGCGGCGGCTGGTTCTACCAGCCGACCATCGTGCTCGCCGAAGGCCCGGACGATCCGCTGGTGCAGGAGGAAATCTTCGGGCCCGTGCTGACGGTGCAGGTCGTCCCTGACTTCGAGGCGGCCATCACCGCGGCGAACGCCACCTCCTATGCGCTGGTCGCCGGCATCTACACCCGCGATCACGCCAAGGCCTGGCGCTATGCGCGGGCTGTCGATGCGGGGCAGGTCTACATCAACGAGTTCTTTGCCGGCGGCATCGCGATGCCCTTCGGCGGCAACCGCAAATCCGGTTTCGGCCGCGCCAAGGGCATGGCGGGCTTGCGCTCCTACTGCAAGCTCAAGAGTGTGGTGGCGCGAATCTGATCCGGGGGGATGACGCGATAATGTCGAGCGATCTGTTCGCTAGTGATTTCAAGGCCGCGCCCTATTGGTGGGACGAGGTGCCCCGGCCCGACCTGCCGCGTAGCGAGCCACCACAGCAGGCCGAGGTCGTCATCGTCGGCTCCGGCTATACCGGCTTGCAGGCGGCGCTCCAGACGGCGCGCGGTGGGCGCCATACGGTCATCCTCGATGCCGAGGCGGCGGGCTTCGGTTGCAGCACCCGCAATGGCGGCCAGATCTCGACCAGCGTGAAGCCGGGCTTCGACGAACTCACCCGCCGCCATGGCCGGGAGCGCGCCTTCGCGATCATGCAGGAGGGGCGGAATTCGCTGCGCTATATCGGTGATTTCGTCCGCGACGAGCAGATCGACTGCGATTTCGGCGTCGTCGGCCGTTTCCAT
>JAEWKP010000162.1 GCA_023393655.1 Pseudomonadota bacterium
GCGTCGGCTATTACGACTGGTCGTCGCGCTCCCTGCCACCGGAAGCACCGCTCAAGGAGGGCGAGATCGTCGGCCGCTTCGTCATGTCCTTCGCGACGGAAGCGGAGCATGTCGAGCGTCTGATTGCCGCGATCGCGGGCTGAGCGGGCGCATTTGCGCCTCGGTTCCAGCCGCATACCTGCCGCAATCCCTAACAAGACTATGTGCCGAATAGTCAGTCGTTAAGGGAATTTGGCATGGCAGATCGTTCGACCTCACCGGGGCGCATCGCGCTGATGGGCCTGGTCGTGGCCGGCGCAATGGCCGGCATGGCGGGCGCTGCCAGCGCCCAGTACTACTATTACGATGACGGGTACGATCCGTATCCGGCCTATGGCTACGGCTATCGCTACGATTACGGCTACGCGCCGCGTCCGCCGGTCGCCGTACCGCGCGCGCCGGCTGCGGTCTCGCCCTATTCCGTCAACGGCATCGCTGCCCGCCGCTACGGTCTCGTCCGGATCGAGCGCTCGATCCGCCGCGACGACACCTATATCGTCGACGGCGTGACGCAAGGTGGCCAGCGCCAGCGCCTGATCCTCGACGCCTATGCCGGCGATTTGATCCGCCGCATTCCGCTGCGCGGCCAGCCGGCTGCTCCCAGCGTCGCCCGCGCCGACCCGCGCGAGGAGCAGGCTCCGCCGCGCCAGCGTCTCGTGCCGCAGCCGCCCGAGCGGCCGGCCGAGCTGAAGGGTCCGGCCGAGGCCAGCGCCCCGGCGACAACCGTGCTGCCCTCGCCTGCTGCGCCGCCCGCGCCGGAACCCGCCAAGCCGGTCGAAACACCGCCGGCCGAAGCAAGCGCGCCCGCGACGACATCGCCGCCTTCGCCCGCCGCGCCGCCTGCGCCCGAACCGGCCAAGCCAACGGAAACGGGCCCGGCCGAGGCCAGCGCTCCGGCAACCGCTGCTCCTCCACAGCCCGCCAAGCCGGCAGAGCCCTCAGCTGGCGCGACCGATCCGGAGACCGGCGCCGACAAACCGAAGCTCGTGAACCCGAGCGATGTGCGCAACACCGAGGGCACCGAGCGCAAGCCGCCGCTCTCGACCGCCGCCCCAGCAGCCGAGGCTTCGCCGATCCCGCCGGTGCAGAATATCGACCCGAGCCCATCGACACCGAAGCCCGAGACGCCGATCGCCCCGGTCGCTCCGATGAACTGACCGAACAACAAAAAAAGGCTCCCGTTTCCGGGAGCCTTTCGCTTTCGTCGAAAGCTTCGCCTGGGTTACGCGGCCTTGGCGACCTTGGCCTCGAGGACCTTGGCCGAACCGCCGGTGCCGATCGCGATCTGGCGCGGCTTCTTCGCCTCGGGGATCTCGCGCACGAGGTCGATATGCAGCAGGCCGTTCTCAAGGCTGGCGCCGGTCACCTGCACGTAGTCAGCAAGCTGGAAGCGACGCTCGAAGGCGCGCGCGGCGATGCCCTGATGCAGGACCTCGCGCTTCTCGGCGCCGTCGACGGGCTGCTTCTCGCCCTTGACGGTCAGCGCGTTTTCCTTGGATTCGATGGAGAGATCGCCCTCACCGAAACCCGCGACCGCGATGGTGATGCGGTAGGAGTTCTCGGCGGTCCGCTCGATATTGTAGGGCGGATAGCTCGGGGCGGATTCGTTGCTCGTCGCCTGGTCGAGGAGATTGAACAGACGGTCGAAGCCGACAGTCGAGCGATAGAGCGGGGAAAGGTCGAAATGACGCATGATATGTCCTCCGAGGAAGCGACAATGTGGTCGGTCCGCCTCGCCTGAGCGCGGACCTTGGTTTGGCTTTGCGCAGCCGGTCTGGCCTGCGCAGACCTGATCTGGGGAGGCATCCGGGCTTTTCAAGGGTCGTTCTTTCGGGCTGGACATCAGCCCTCGGTTTTCTTTTTTAAGCGCACCGACATGTTTTCGCAGGATATCCGGTGCACGATGCCGGGCATGCGGCGGCCGCGTTCGATACTGCAGCCGCGATGCGGAGCACTTGATGGCCGAGGCCGCCTTTTTCGCCGATCCGGATTATCCCGTTCCCGGGCATGGCAAGACCTGGCTCGCGACGACGCGCGACGGCGCCTCCCTGCGCTTCGCGAGCTGGCGGCCGACGGTGAAGCCGGTGCGCGGCACGATCGTCGTCGTACAGGGCCGGGCCGAGTTCATCGAGCGCTACAGTGAAACCGTCGCGGAGCTGCGTCGCCGCGGCTTCCACGTCCTCTCTTTCGACTGGCGCGGCCAGGGCGGCTCGCAGCGCTTCGTCCGCCGCACGCGCAAGGGCCATGTCGGGCGTCTCAGGCATTACGAGGCGGACCTCGCGCTGGCGATGGCCGAGATGCAGGCGAAGCTGCCCCCGCCCTATTTCGTCCTCTCCCATTCGATGGGCGCCGCGCGCTGCCTCGACGCCGCCCGCTCGAACGCTCTGCCGGTCGCGCGCATGGTCGCGCTCGCGCCGATGCTGGGTATCGCGATGATCGCGCATCCCGGCCGGGCGAAAATCCTGGCGAACCTGCTCTACTGGCTCGGGTTCGGCCGGGCTTTCGTGCCGGGCGGCGGCGATACCGCGATCGCGACGAAACCCTTCGAGGGCAATCGCCTGACCAGCGATCCCGTGCGCTATGCCCGCAACGCCGCGCTCTCGGCAGCGGCTCGCGATCTCAGCATCGGCGACCCGACCGTCGCCTGGATCAGGACGGCCTTCCGCCTGATGGCACGCCTCGCTGCGCCTTCGGCGGCGCTGGAGGTAAAGGTGCCGACCCTGATCATCGCCGCTGGTCGCGACCCCGTCGTCTCGACCCCGGCGATCGAGCGCTTTGCGGCACGGCTCAAGACCGGCTCGGCGCTGGTCCTGCCGACGTCGCGCCACGAGATCCTGATGGAAAGCGACGCGATCCGCGCCCAGTTCTGGGCCGCCTTCGACGCCTTCATCCCCGGCGAGGACCAGGCCCTGGCCGACTCAGCCGGCGAGCAGGGCCATGGCGGCCTCATGCAGCGCCTTGCTGCCGGCCGCGAGGATGCGTCCGCCCCCGGCAGCGCTGCCGCCGTCCCATGAGGTGACGACGCCGCCTGCGCCCTCGATGATCGGGATCAGCGCAACGATGTCGTAGGGCTTCAGGCCACTCTCGATCACGAGATCGACATGGCCGGCGGCGAGCATGCAATAGGCGTAGCAATCGCAGCCATAGCGCGAGAGCCGGACTTCCTTCTCGACGCGGGCGAAGGCCTTCGCCTCCGCGCCCTTGAACAGGGCCGGCGTCGTCGTCATCAGCGTAGCCGCTGCGAGATCTGTGGTCTGGCGCGTCCGCAACTTCTTCGGCCCGCCCGGTCCTTCATAGCGCGCCTCGCGCCCGTCCCCGGAAAAGCGCTCGCCCGAGAAGGGCTGGTGCATCATGCCATAGACCGGCACACCGTTGCGTGTCAGGCCGATCAGCGTGCCCCAGACCGGGATGCCAGAGATGAAGGCACGCGTGCCGTCGATCGGATCGAGCACCCAGACATATTCGGCATCGGTGTTCTCGCTGCCGAATTCCTCGCCGAGCACGCCATGGGCCGGGAACTGCCGCTTGATCATGTGGCGCATCACCGATTCGCCGGCGCGGTCGCCCTCGGTCACGGGATCGAACACCCCGCCCCGCGACTTGTCCTCCATCGCATGCAGCGCCCGGAAAAAGGGCAGGATCGCCCGGCCGGACTGCGTCGCCAGCTCCGCGACGAAAGCGCCGAAATCGACTGCGCTCATGAATAGGCACTCCAGTTTGCTGCTTTGCAGCATCAACTCCGCGGATGGATCATTGAAACCGGGCTTGGACGCGGAAATATCCGAAAACCCGCGGCTTTTCGTTGCGATGCCATGCGCCTATCGCATGGCGTCATTGATTTCGCTGATTTTAGTTGCGTTTTGCAGCGCACGCTCATATTGTGCACTGCGAAGGGGAGATGACCTCAAACCTTCATTGCCCTCCTTGGGCGTTTCCTCCCTAGACTTGGGCCGCCACGCAAGTGTGCGGCCCTTTTTTCTTGGAAAGCCCCCCGCTTCGCCAGCAGCCGCTATTCGGCTGCCTCACGCCATTCGTCGAGCCAGCCGCTCCAGCGCGCGAAGCAATCGGCCATCACCGCTGCCATCGCCTGCTCGACTTCGCCGAAACCGGCATGCGGCTCCAGCGTCGCCTCGTTCATGTAGAGCGCGCGGTTCACCTCGATCTGCAGTGCATGCACGCCGGCAGCCGGCGCGCCGTAATGTTCGGTGATGAAGCCGCCGGCATAGGGCCGGTTGCGCGTGACGCTGAAGCCGAGCCGCGTGAAGGCCTGTTCGGCGATGTCGATGATGTAGCCGGAGGCGCTGGTGCCGAAGCGGTCCCCCAGGATGATGTCGGATTTCGCCAGCCCGTCGCGGTCGAGCCCGGCCGAGGGCATCGAATGCGCATCGACGAGGATGCAGGTGCCGAATACCCCCAGGGTGCGCTGGACGAGGCCGCGCAGGCCCGCGTGATAGGGCCGGTAGAGCTCTTCGATGCGGGCGAGCCCCTCCTGGACCGGAATCCGCCCGAGATAGATCTCCTGCCCGTCGCCGACGATGCGGGGGACGGTGCCGAGGCCTCCCGCCACGCGCATCGAGCGGGTATTGGCGAAGGGCGGCACCCGCCCCTCGAACATGCGCGGGTCGAGCTCGTAGGGCTCGCGGTTGACGTCGAGATAGGCGCGCGGGAACTCGGCCACGAGCAGCGGCGCGCCGAGCGCGACACTCTGGGCGAAGAGCCGGTCGACATAGGCGTCCTCGGAGCGCCGCAGGCTGCGGAGCGGCAGGCGCGCCGCCTCGACGAAGCCGCGCGGATAGCAGCGCCCGGCATGCGGCACGTCGACCACCACCGGCACGACCTGGAGGGCCGGCTGGTACAGGCTGAACGGCCGCTCGATCTCGGCGACGACATCGTCCGGCGCGGGCGGGAAAGGGGCTGAGGACAGGCTCATCGCGAATAACTGAAGCACACAAATCTGAACGGTTGAAGCGATGTCGCGAAACCCTGGAAAATCCGTGCCGGATTCACGCGTTGTTTACCATGATGCTGCCTTATAAGAGGACATGGTTCCAACTGTGCGGCCGGGTGAGTACCCAACCGTTCCAGGCCCGGCCTTGGCCGGGCGCCAGACGTTAGACAAACTCAGGCCTCAGGGACGAACAGATCAGGCCCATGACGAAGATACTGCTCGCGGAAGACGACAATGATATGCGTCGCTTCCTGGTCAAGGCCCTGCAGAACGCGGGCTACGACGTCGCCTCCTTCGATAACGGCCTGTCGGCCTATAACCGTCTGCGCGAGGAGCCGTTCGAGCTCCTGCTGACGGATATCGTCATGCCGGAGATGGATGGAATCGAGCTGGCACGCCGCGCCACCGAGCTCGATCCCGACATCAAGGTGATGTTCATCACCGGCTTCGCCGCCGTGGCGCTCAACCCCGATTCGCAGACGCCGAAGGATGCGAAGGTGCTGTCCAAGCCCTTCCACCTGCGCGAGCTCGTCAACGAGGTCGAGAAGCTGCTGGCCGCCTGAAAGGCCGTTCGGGATCGCACGAATGTGGATGCCAACAGCCCCTGTAGAATTTATGCGGCAAACGCCTTGCCACCCGCGAAGCGAGCCGCTATAGCCCCCTCACCTCGCAGCGTGATCGCGGCCGACACGGCCCGGACACGCTTCCGGAAGCTGCTTACAGCGGCAACGGGCGCGTAGCTCAGCGGGAGAGCACTACGTTGACATCGTAGGGGTCACAGGTTCGATCCCTGTCGCGCCCACCATTTTCCTCAGTGTCGACTGGGGTTTACGGCCTCCCTACCGGGAGGCCGTTTTCGTTTGAGGCCGCGAATGGGGCCATGACAGCGCACAGCCCGGCACGCGAGCTCCCGGGCAGGTGGGTCAGATGAGAGCTTGTCGCCTGTTGCCCGCGTGGAGCGTGTTTGTCGACGCGGCTACCCGTCTCCTGGTTCCGGGGCAGCGGCGTTCATGCTGCGGCGACGCAGCATGGTTCGGGGGGGGACATTGGCTTCGTCCTCGATCAGATCCCGGTAAAGCGCCGCGCGAGCGAGCAGCATCAGCGTGACCGGCGTTGTGATGGTGACGAAGATGCCGATTATGATCTCGTGCACGGCCGGCCGCGATCCCAGTGTCGAGAAGCAGACGACCGACGCAAGCAGGATCGCTCCGGTCCCCCAGCTTGTGCCGAGCGTCGGCGCATGAACCCGCTCGAAGAAGCTGCCAAAGCGCAAGGTTCCGATCGCGCCAACGAGGGTCAGTGTGGCGCCCAGGAGGACCAGGACGGCCGTCGCCAGGGCCGCCCAGGCGGGCAGGTTTTCGGCCGGGGTCATTCGATCACCTCGCCGCGCATGAGGAATTTGGCGAGCGCGATGCTCGAGACGAAGCCGAGCACGCCGATGATCAAGGCCGCCTCGAAATAGATTGCGCTGCCGGTGCGGATGCCGATCGTCAGGACCAGCAGCATGGCGCTGATATACATGGCGTCGAGGCAAAGCACCCGGTCCTGCGCGCGCGGCCCCCGGATGACCCTGTAGGCGTAGCACGCCATGGCGGCGACGAGCATCGCCTGCGCGGCCATGACCGACCACAGGAGGATTGCGGCGATCATTCGAATATCTCCATGAGCAGCGCCTCATAGCGATTCTTGATCAGGGAGGCCCAGTCGGCCCCGTCGACGAGGTCGAGCACATGGATCAGAAGCACGCCGGAATCCGGGGCGTACTCGACCCAGGCCGTCCCCGGCGTGCTGGTGACGATGCATGACAGCAGGGCCAGGCCGGTCTTGTCGCGCAGGTCGAGCGGTATCGCGACGAAGCCCGCGACCCGGTCGCGGCGGTCCCCGCCGATGATGATCCTGGCAACCTCGATATTCGACTGGAGGATATCCAGCATGACGATGCCCAGAAGCCGGGGAAGGAGCTGCCAGCGCCTCAGCCGGGGCTTGGACGGCTGCAGCGCCGCCATCGCGTGGGAGGCTCCGATCGCGACCGCGGCACCGACGAGGAGCTGCCCAGTCGAGAAGGAGGTGAGCATGAGCCACATCAGCAGCAAGGCCGCGGTCAGCAGCGGATAGGGCAGCACGCGGCTCATCGGGACACGCCCGGCGGGTGGCCCGCCCCCAAGACACTCTGAATATAGCTCGACGGGGCATGCAGCGCCTGCGCCGCAGCGTCGGTATAGCTGAGCATCGCGCCGCCCTGGACCGCAAGGGCCATGCAGAGCGCCAGCAGCGCAACGATCGGCGCGACCTCGACCACGAGCACGCGCGGAATGATGACCTCGAGCGGCGCCCAGAATATCCGGATGCCGCTGCGCATCATCGCAACCAGCGCCGCCAGGCCGGACAGGATGACCAGCGCGACCAAGAGCCAGATGCGCCCCGGAATTGCGGCCGGAGCCCCCAGCCCGTCCGGGTTCAGCATCCCCGTCAGCATCGCGAACTTGGCGATGAACCCCGACAGTGGCGGCAGGCCCGCGAGCAGGAGCGCGGCGCATCCGAACGAGATGCCCAGGATGGCGAGCGCCCCCGGCATGGCCACGCCGACCTCCTCGTCCTCGTGTTCCTCGCCCTTGTCGCTCTCGTCGCCATAGGCCTCCATGGTGACGGCCAGCAGGTCCGCCGCCGGCTCGCGCGCCCGCTCCACCAGTTCGATCAGCATGAAGAGGGCGGCCACGCTGAGGGTCGAGCTGACCAGGTAGAACAGGGCTCCGGACACGACCCCGGCATCGCCGATGCCGACGGCCGCGAGCAAGGTCCCCGAGGAGATCAGGACGCTGTAGCCGGCGAGCCGGCCCATCGCCTGGGACGCGAGCAGCCCGAATGTCGCAAAGGCGATCGTCGCCATGCCGCCCCACAGCAGGACCATGCTGCCGAAGCCCGCGATATCACCGGCCTCGGGGCCGAAGAGCAGGAGCGTGAGGCGCAGCAGCACATAGGTGCCGACCTTGGTCAGCACGACGAAGAGCGCGGCAACGGGGGCCGCTGCCGCCATATAGGCGGAAGGAAGCCAGAAGCAGAGCGGCCACAGCCCGGCCTTGACCAGGAAGGCGGTGCCGAGGATCGCGACGCCGGCGCGCAGCAGCGCCTGGTCCTCGACCGGCACGTTGGGCAGGCGGACGGCGAGATCGGCCATGTTCAGCGTTCCGGCGGTCCCGTAGATCAGGCTGACGCCGATCAGGAAGAGCAGCGATGCCGCGAGGTTGATCGCGATGTAGTGGAGCCCGGCACGAACCCGGAAGGCGCCGGAACCATGCAGCAGCAGCCCGTAGGACGCTGCCAGCGTGACCTCGAAGAAGACGAAGAGATTGAACAGGTCCCCGGTCAGGAACGCACCGCCGAGCCCCATGAGCAGGAACTGCAGGAGCGTGTGGAAATGCGGCCCCGCCCGGTCCCAGCGCGCCGTCGAGAACACGAGCGCGGCGACCGCCAGCACGGCCGTGAGCGCGAGCATCAGCGCCGACAGCCGGTCGAGCACCAGCACGATGGCGAAGGGCGCGGGCCAGTTGGCGACGGCATAGGACGAGGAAAGCGCAGCGCTGCCGCCGGGAACCCCGTCAGCCAGGCGCATCAGGGCGATCGCCGTCACGAGGAGCAGCACGGTCGATGCCACGCTGATGAGCGCCTTCAGCGTATGGCGCAGCTCGTCGATCAGCAGCAGGGCGGCTCCCGTGATCAACGGAAGCAGGATCGGGACGATCAGAAGGTGCCTCGTCCACTCCATCAGCTCGACTCTCTCCCGTCGACATGGTCGTTGCGCGTCAGCCCGCGGGCGACGAGCAGCACGACCAGAAGGAGAGCGGTCGTGGCGAAGCCGATCACGATCGCCGTGAGCACGAGCGCCTGCGGAACCGGATCGGCATAATCCGCCGGATTCCCTGCGCCACTGGATTCCAGCACCGGCGCCGCGCCGACGCGCAGCCGGCCCATGCTGAAGATGAAGAGGTTCACCGCATAGGAGAGCAGCGACAGGCCGATGACGAGCTGATAGGTGCGCGGACGCAGGACTAGCCAGACCCCCGATCCGGTGAGAACGCCGATGGCGATTGCAAGCGTCAGTTCCATCGCCGGCGCTCCTCTTCGAGACGGGCGGCTGCGCGCAGGCGGCGGACGGATTGGTGGGCGATGGCGATCAGCATCAGCACCGTAGCCCCGACCACGAGGCTGAAGACGCCGAGATCGAACAGGGTCGCGCTCGCCATAGGGACCTTCCCGACGAGCGGCAGCTCGACGTAGCGGAAATACGAGGTGAGGAAGGCGTCTCCCAGCAGCATCGAGGCCGCCCCGGTGAACGCGGCCAGAAGCAGGCCGCCACCGATCCAGACGACCGGAAGGATGCGCAGCCTGTCCTCGACCCAGACCGTGCCCGCAGCCATGTATTGCAGGATGAAGCCTGCCGCCATGGCGACGCCGGCCACGAAGCCCCCTCCCGGAGCGTCATGCCCGCGCAGGAAGAGATAGGCGGCCAGGACGATGACGACCGGAAACATCCACTGCATGATCACGGATGGCAGGTAGAGGTATTCCGCCTTGGTCGCTCCGGCCTCCACCTCCGGCTCGGCCTCGTCAAAGGACCACTGGATGCGCTGCTGCTCGGGCCGCTCGATATTGTCCGGCGCGGGGCGGAAACGCCGCAGCAGCGCGAAGACCGTCAGCGCGACGATACCGAGGACCGTGATCTCGCCCAGCGTGTCGAAACCGCGGAAATCGACGAGAATGACGTTGACCACGTTGCGGCCGCCGCCTTCGCTATAGGCCTTCTCGACGAAGAATTTCGAGATCGTATCGGGCGGCGTGCGCGTCATCACGGCGTAGGAGAGCGCTGTCATTCCCATGCCCGCGACGACGGCGATCGCGAGGTCCCGGAAGCGTCGCAGCCGCGGCAGCCAGCCACTCGGTTCCGGCACGTCCTGCAAGCGCTTGGGCAGCCATCGCAGGCCGAGCAGGATGAGCACGGTCGTCACGATCTCGACGACGAGCTGGGTCGCGGCAAGGTCCGGCGCGGAGAGCCAGACGAAGGTCACGCAGGTCACAAGACCCGTGCCGCCGAGCAGGGCAAGTGCCGCGAGGCGGTGGAACTTGGCCTGATAGGCGGCAGCGACGGCGCAGATCATGCCGACGCACCAGAGGCCCGTGAAGGCGAGATCCGTCGTGCCGTTGCCGAACGCCCCGAAGGAGAGCCCCGAAGCGAGCAGCGGGACGGTGCCGGCTGCCACCGCTGCCGCGACCAGCAGGCGCATCTGCGGCTGAAGGCGCCTGGTCCCGAAGATCTCCTCGACCAGAGGTGCTCCACGCCACGAAATCGCGACCATCACCCGCTCGAAGATGCGCTGCCCCTGGATCCGGCCCAGAAGCGGCGGGCGCTCGGAACGCTCGAGGTAGTCGCCGGCGCCGAGATACAGAAGCGCGCCGGCCACCAGCGCGAGCACGCTCATCGCCATCGGAATGTTGAAGCCGTGCCAGACCGCCAGGCTGTATTGCGGCGTGGCGGCACCCAGCACGGACGAGACGGCGACGTGAAGGAAGGAGCCGATGGTCAGGGTCGGAATCATGCCGACGACGAGGCAGGCGATGACCAGGAACATCACCGGGAACCGCATCCAGAACGGCGGCTCGTGGGGCTCGCGGGGAAAGCTTTCGGGAGGCGCTCCGAGGAAGATCGAATGGATCAGCCGCAGGGAATAGGCGACAGCGAGCGCGCCGCCGAGGACGGCCGCGTAGGGAGCGGCGGTGTCCAGCCAGGAATCGGCGTGGGTCTCCACGGCTTCCGCGAAGAACATCTCTTTCGAGAGGAAGCCGTTCAAGAGCGGAACGCCCGCCATCGCGGCACTTGCCACCATGGCGAGCGTGCCCGTGATCGGCATGTAGCGGAACAGGCCCGAGAGCCGCCGCAGGTCGCGCGTGCCCGTCTCGTGGTCGATGATCCCGGCCGCCATGAACAGCGATGCCTTGAAGGTCGCATGGTTGAGCATGTGGAAGATCGCCGCCACGGCCGCGAGCGGGCTCCCGAGGCTGAGCAGCAGCGTGATCAGGCCTAGATGGCTGATCGTCGAATAGGCCAGGAGTCCCTTCAGGTCATGCTGGAACATGGCGAGGTAGGCGCCGAGCACGAACGACGCCATTCCCGCGATGCCCAGGATCATGAACCATTCGGGCGTGCCGGAGAGCACCGGCCAAAGCCGCGCCATCAGGAATACGCCAGCCTTCACCATGGTGGCCGAATGCAGGAATGCCGACACGGGCGTCGGCGCCGCCATGGCGTTGGGTAGCCAGAAATGGAAGGGAAACTGCGCGCTTTTGGTGAGCGCGCCGAGAAGGATCAGCACGAGCGCCGGGACATAGAGCTGATGCGAACGGATCAGGTCGCCTGACCGGAGGACGTCGTCGAGGTCGTAGCTGCCGACGATATGGCCGACGATCAGCACGCCGCCCAGCAGAGCGAGGCCTCCCAGGCCCGTTATGG
>JAEWKP010000166.1 GCA_023393655.1 Pseudomonadota bacterium
CGCGCGACGAAGGGCGCGTCGCGCAACTCCGCCAGCGGCACGTCGGAAAGTCCGAAGAGCGGATGCCCGCGCCCGCACAGGATGCCGAATTCCTCGCGCAATAGCGGCCGACAATCGAGCCCGGCCAGCGGCTTGGCGAGCAGGCAGAAGCCGAAGGGGCTGAGCTTTTGCGAGACCGCGCGGACGATGTCCTGGCTGTTGGCGACATCGATCCGCACGCTGACGCCGGGATGCTTGCGGTTGAGCTGCGTCAGCGTCCGATCGAGCGGCGGCAGCACGACATGGGTCACGACGAGCAGGCGCACCAGCCCGGTCAGGTCGTCATGATCCTCCGACAGCCGGTCGCCGATGCGCGCCACGCTGCGGTAGATGTCGACGCATTCCTTGTAGAGCAATTCGCCGCGCTTGGTCAGGACGAAGCGGCGGCTGTCGCGCTGGATCAGCTGGCCGCCCAGCGTCTCCTCCAGGCGCTGCAGGGCCGCGCTGACCGTGGGCTGGCGCACGAGCAGACGGTCGGCCGCCCGCGTGATGCTGCGCTCCTCGACGATGACGAGGAAGGTATGCAGCAGGTTCCAGTTGAGATGGTGCAGCTTCGGCTTCGTCCCGCTCAAGCGCGTCTCTCTCTTCCCTTGGTGGTCCCTGCCCCTTATGCAAACCCGCTGCCGTGGCAAGCCTATGCTTAGCATAGGAACTGTCTATTGGACCCGGTTTCGGTGCTTCCGTAGGTTCGGCAGAACGCGACATTCTCCAGCGCAAGGGCGACCATGACAGCGACCGGATCATCGGCCGAAGCCTCGATCGCACAGCGCGCCGCGCTCTTTCGCGAGATCGAGACTGCGACGCTCGGCCATATCCTGACCGAAGGTTTCATGGTCCCGGCGATCCAGTGCGTCATCGAGGGGCCGCGCGTCTGCGGCCCGGCCCTCACCGTCAGCGTCCTGCCCGATGACGGCGCCGTCATCTCATGCGCCCTGACCCAGGCGAAGCCCGGCGACATCCTCGTCATCGACCGTCAGGGAGACGATCGTCACGCCTGCTGGGGGGCGGTGATGACCGCAGCAGCCCAGGCCGCCGGCATTGTCGGCGTCGTCATCGACGGCTTCGTCACCGATGTCGCGGCGATCCGGGCCTCAGGCCTCCCGGTCTGGTGTCGCGGCCGCTCGCCGCTGACGACAAAACTGCTCGGCAAGGGTGGCACAATCGGTCAGACTGTGAATTGCGGCGGCGCGACGGTGCGTCCTGGCGACCTCGTCCTCGCCGACGAGAACGGCGTCTGCGTCATCGATCCCGCCGAGGCCGAGACCCTCGCCCGGACATGCGCCAGCATGCAGGAAGCCGAGCCCGGCGTCATCGAGCGGGTCCGCAAGGGCGAGCGCATCGACGAGATCAACGGCGCGCGGAAGCTCTGGGAAAAGTTGCAGGCCTCGAAGAGCCGCTAACAGACTCCGGCCGCAGAATCGCCCATAGAGGCGCGCTCCGGCCGGATGGATCATCCAGAAACACAGGGGAACAGACCGATGAAAATCTTGGGAACGACCGCGCTGGCCGGCGCGCTCTTGGCCGCCTCCTTCGCGCTGGCGCCGGCCCCGGCCATGGCCGGCAAGGCCGACGATACGCTCAACGCCGCCTTCGCGCTCGAGCCGGAAGCGCTCGACACCTACAAGATCGCCGGTCGCGAGGGCCTGATCCTCGCCCGGCACATCTATGACGGGCTGCTCTACAAGGATCTCGACACCGGCGAGATCAAGCCGGCGCTCGCCAAGGCCTGGCGCTTCGTCGATCCGACGACGATGGAGTTCGACCTCCGCGAGGGCGTGACCTTCCATAACGGCGCCAAGTTCACCGCCGACGACGTGGTCTATACCCTGACGACCGTGCTCGACCCGGCTTACGGCACGCGCTTCCGCATCGCCGTCGACTGGATCGACAAGGTCGAGAAGGTTTCGGACTTCCAGGTCCGCATCAAGATGGCCAAGCCCTTCGCCGGCGCGGTCGAGATGCTCGCCGATGCGCTGCCGATCTACCCGGCTGCCTATTTCAAGGAAGTCGGCTCCGCCGGCATGGCCGCCAAGCCCGTCGGCACCGGCCCCTACAAGCTCACCGAGATGACGCCCGGCATCCGCTATGCCTTCGAGCGCTTCGACGGCCATTATGCCGGCAGCCCGAAGGGCAAGCCCGCGATCGGCAAGATCGTCGTGCGCACCATCCCCGAGCTTAACACCCAGTTCGCCGAGCTGATGGCCGGCAAGCTCGACTGGACCTGGCGCATCCCGCCGGATCAGGCCGCCCGCCTCGCCAGCCGCGTGCAGATCGTCAACGGCCCGATCATGCGCATCTCCTATGTCGGCATGACCGTGACCGGAAAGGGCAAGGACTACCCGACCAAGAACCTGAAGGTCCGGCAGGCGATCAATCACGCCGTCAATCGCGAGGCCATCGTCAAGGCCTTCGCCGGCGGCGCCTCGCAGGTCCTCAATTCTGCCTGCAATCCCAAGCAGTTCGGCTGCGCGCAGGACGTCACGAAATACGCCTATGACCCGGCCAAGGCCAAGGCGCTGCTGAGCGAGGCAGGCTTCGCCAATGGCGTCGATATCGAGATGGTCTTCGCCGCCATGCCGCGCCCGGTCGCCGAGGCGATCGCCAGCGATCTCGGCAAGGTCGGCATCCGCACCACGCTGAACGAGCAGCAATATGCCGCTGGCGTGCAGAAATGGCGCGCAGGCGAACTGCCGGCCTTCTTCACCAACTGGGGCAGCTACGGCACCGGCGACGTCGCCTTCATCATCTCCAACTTCTTCGGCGGCGGCGCCGACGATCTCGTCCAGGACAAGGAAGTCATGGAGCTGGTCAACGCGGCCGACACCTCGCAGGACCGGGCGCTGCGCGAGGCGAACTACGCCAAGGCGCTGAAGAAAATCGCCGATCAGGCCTATTGGCTGCCGATGTACGACTTCAACATCAATTACGGCCTCTCGAAGGACCTGACCTTCAAGCCCCATCCGGACGAGTTCGCCCGCTGGTGGCTGTCGAGCTGGAAGTAACAACGTCTTCCGCATCGCCGCGCCGCTCCCAGCCGATCGCTGGTAGCGGCGCCATCCCTGCCAGGCAGGCCGACCCGCTATTCCCGGAGCCGTCATGCTGCCCTTTCTCGCGCGCCGCCTGATCGTCGCCGCCCTCGTGGCGCTGGCCGTCTCGGCCGTCGCCTTCGGATTGATGTTCGTCTCCGGCGATCCCGCCGTCGTCCTCGCCGGCCAGGCCGGCCGGGCGCAGGATGTCGAGTTGATCCGGCAGGCCTATGGCCTCGACCGACCGATCCCACTGCAGTTCCTGAGCTGGATCGGCAATGCCTTCGCCGGCAATTTCGGCACCAGCCTCTATTTCAACCTGCCGGTGGCGCCGATCATCGCCGAGCGGCTCTCGGTCACGTTGGTCCTCGGCTCGGCCGCCTTCCTGCTCGCGCTCGTCGTCGCCGTCCCGCTCGGCATCCTCGCCTCGCTCAAGCCCGGCGGCACGATCGACCGGATCGCCCTCATGCTCGCCGTGCTCGGCCAGGCGATCCCGAGCTTCTGGCTCGGCCTGATCCTGATCGTTGTCTTCGGCGTGTGGTACGGGCTCGTGCCGATCTCCGGCACGGAGAGCTGGCAGGGCTATATCCTGCCTGTCGTGGTGCTCAGCTACTACGCCATGCCAGCCCTGATGCGGCTCACCCGCGCCGGCATGATCGACGTGCTCACCGCCGACTATATCCGCACGGCCCGCGCAAAGGGGGCCTCGCAGCCGCGCGTCCTGCTGGTCCATGCGCTGCGCAACGCCGTGTTGCCGCTGGTCTCGCTTGCCGCCGTGCAGTTCGGCCTGATGCTCTCCGGCTCGATCGTCATCGAGAGCGTCTTCGCCATCAACGGGCTCGGCCGCCTCGCCTGGGAATCGCTGCTGCGCAGCGACCTGCCCGTCGTGCAGGCGATCATCCTGATCCTCTCGCTGATCTACGTCACGCTGACGACGGTGGCAGACCTGATCAATGCCTGGCTCGATCCCCGCCTGAGGAGCGCCTGATGTCGATCGCCGACAGCCCTGCCATCCGCCGGCGCAAGCTTTTCAAGGGCCTGAGCGCCAGCAGCGCCATCCGCATCGGCGGCGGCCTGCTCACTATCATCGTCTTTGTCGCGATCTTCGCGCCCTGGCTCTCCAGCCATGATCCGATCGCGCAGGATCTCGGCAAGCGCATGGTCCCGCCCTTCTGGTATCCGGGTTCCGACCCCGCCCACTGGCTCGGCACCGACCATCTCGGCCGCGACTATCTCGCCCGCCTGCTCTACGGCGCCCGCGTCTCGCTCCTGATCGGGCTCGGCGTCACGCTCTGCGCCGGGTTCATCGGCACGATGCTCGGCCTCGCTGCCGGCTATTTCGGCGGCCGCACCGACATGGCGATCAGCTTCATCGTGACGACGCGGCTCTCGCTCCCAATTGTGCTGGTCGCGCTAGCGGCGGTGGCCTTGGGCGGCGCCTCGCTGAAGACGCTCGCGATCGTGCTCAGCCTGCTGCTCTGGGACCGTTTCGCCGTGGTCGTGCGCGCCGCCGCGCAGAGCCTGCGCAGCCGGGAATTCGTGCAGGCGACCCAGTCCTTCGGCGCCTCGCATCTCTACATCATGCTGCACGGCATCCTGCCGAACCTGCGCAACACGCTGATCGTGGTGGCGACGCTGGAGATCGCCAACGTCATCCTGCTCGAAGCCGCACTCTCCTTCCTCGGCCTCGGCGCCCAGCCGCCAACGCCCTCCTGGGGCCTGATGATCGCGGAAGGGCGCGAGCATATCCTGTTCGACCCCTGGCTGATCGCCTTGCCGGGCGCCGGGCTCTGCCTGCTGATCCTGGCGGTGAACCTGCTCGGCGACGGCGTCCGCGACGCGCTCGACGAACGGCGCTGAATCCCCCTCAAACGATGACGGCCCCTCGCGGGGCCGCCACCTGTTCTTCGATGAAACGCAGGCTCGCTCAGCGGACCGGCGGCGCGAACTGGATGCCGCCCTTCGACCAGAGATTGTTGATGCCGCGTGGCAGGTTGATCCGGCTGCCGGAGCCAAGATTGCGCTCGTAGGATTCAGCGTAATTGCCGACATGGCGGACGATGCGGGCGATCCAGTCCGGCGTCAGGCCGAGCCCCGTGCCGAACTTGCCCTCGACGCCGAGCAGGCGCCGGATCTCCGGATTTTCCGACTTCAGCATCTCGGCGAGATTGGCCTTGGTCACGCCGAGTTCCTCGGCATTGACCAGCGCGAAGACGGTCCAGCGCACGATGTCGAACCATTCGTCGTCGCCCTGGCGGACATAGGGGCCGAGCGGCTCCTTCGAGATCACCTCCGGCAACAGCACATGCTCCGCCGCGTCGGACATCTTCAGGCGGTAGGAGACGAGCTGCGACATATCGGTCGAGATCGCATCGCAACGCCCGCTCTCATAGGCCTTCACCGTCTCGTCGATGCCCTGGAAGGCGACGACCTCGTATTTCATCTTGTTGACGCGGAAATAGTCGGACAGGTTCAGCTCGTTTGTCGTGCCCTGCACCGTGCAGATCGAGGCGCCGTTCAAGTCCTTGACCGACTTCACGCCGGCCTTGGCGCGGACCTGGAAGCCCTGCCCGTCATAATAGTTCACGGCGGTGAAGTTCAGGCCCTGCCCGGCGTCGCGGCTCAGCGTCCAGGTCGTGGTGCGCGGCAGCACGTCGATCTCGCCGCTCTGCAGCGCGGTGAGCCGGTCCTTGCTCGCCAGCGGGATGAACTTGACCTTCGCCGGGTCGTCGAAGATCGCCGCCGCCAGCGCCCGGCAGACATCGACATCGAGCCCCGACCAGTTGCCCTGCCCGTCCGCCATGCTGAAGCCGGCGATGCCGGTGCTGGTGCCGCAGATCAATTGCCCGCGCTGCTTGACGCGTTCGAGCGTGGTTTGAGCCTGCGCGGCGGTCCCGGCCAACAGCAGGCCGGCAAGTGCTGCGAAAAGGCGATGGCGTGACGCTGTCATGGTCTGTCCTGTTGCTGGCGGGAGGGCGGGCTCAGAGCCCCATCTGCTCGTAACGGCGATGCGCCGTCGGCTTCGGGGCGGGGACATCGCTGATCGCGATGATCTCGCAAGGGTGGCTTGACGGGGCGGCGTCGCCCGCCCGCCAGAGCCAGTAGTGGTTCTCAGGGACGCCGTTGACGGCGACGACCTTGTGGCCGCCCTCGCGGTCGATCGCATGGATCGTGACGCGGCCGATCAGCCCGCCCTTGAGCGCGCGCATGTCCTCGACCGCCTCGCGCACGGCCTCTTCGACGCTCATGCCCATCTTCATGTAAAGGACGACCGCGCGCGACGTACCGGCGCGGATGCTCATCTCGCCGACGCCGGTGCAGGCGCAGGCGCCGTAGCGGCTATCGGCATAGGACCCCGCGCCGATGATCGGGCTGTCGCCGAGGCGGCCGGGATATTTCCAACCCCAGCCCGAAGTGCTCGTGCCCGCGCCGATATGGCCCTCCGCATCCTGCGCCAGGAAGACCGTGGTATCGCGCCCGATCTCCGGGTCGATCGCCTGCTGGCACAGTTCCGCCATCGGCACGTCCGGCCAGCGCGCCTGCTCGGCCGCGCTGACCTCCATCTGGAACCAGCGCTGCCACGCCGTCCGCGCATGCGGCATCAGCAACTCGCCGGCCTCCGCGCCGATCTCGGCGGCGAAGCGGCGCGCGCCCTCCCCGACCAGCAATTCATGCGGCAATCGTTCGAGCACCTGCCGGGCGATGCTGACCGGGTGGAGATAGCCGGTCAGAGAGCCGACCGAGCCGGTGCGCAGCGTCGTGCCGTCCATCACCGAGGCGTCTAGCTCAACCTCGCCGAGCAGATTCGGCCAGCCTCCGCGTCCCACGGTCCGGACCTCCTCGCTGGCCTCGACCAGCCGGATGCCGGCTTCGATCGCGTCCAGCGCTGCATCGCCCTGGGCCAGAGCCGCGCCTGTCGCCGCGATTCCGCAGGCTCCTTCATTGTTGCAGATCGCGATCACGGGCTGAGTGTCCACTCATGTTGAATATTGAATCCAATTTTTGGATACAGCAACCCTTTGTAGCGCGCAAGATAGCCTGATAAGCCACCGTACGGAAAAATTGCGCCCCTGGCTCTCGAATAATTGGATACAATAATTTCGCCGCACCGACATGACGGCACCGGCGATTGTAAGAACGGGCCATCCGGGGCAAGGATTGGGGCCAAACGCAATCGACGAAGCATGCCCGAGCGATGACCGCGCCGATCCTCTCGACCAAGACCGCGGCACTTGAGCGCAAGACGACGACCGCACGCGTCGTGGCGCTGCTGCGCGACCAGATTCTCTCCGGCGCCCTGCCGGAAGGAATGCAATTGCGGCAGGAGAAGCTGGCGGCGGAACTCGGCGTCAGCCGGGTGCCGATCCGCGAGGCCCTGCATCAGCTCGAAGCCGAGGGGCTCGTCGTTCAGGAATCACATAAGGGCGCAGTGGTCTCGGGCCTGTCGATCGACGATCTCGAAGAGACCTATGAAATCCGCGCCCGGCTGGAGACCTGGCTGCTCGAACTCTCCATCCCCCTGCTCGGCCCCCAGCACTTCGCCAGGGCAGAGGAACTGCTGGCGCGGATGGCGGTCGACCGCGAAGACGAAGCCTGGTCGAGCCAGAACTGGAACTTCCACGCCGCGCTCTACACCCCGGCGAACCGGCCGCAGACGCTGGAACTCGTCCGCAAGCTCTATCTCAACGCCTATCGCCATTTCCCGCTGCCGATCCGCCTGACCGGCGGGCGCGACCGGATGAACCGGGAGCACCAGCTTTTGCTGGACCTGTGCAGGCAGGGCGAGATCGAGCGCGCGAAGGACCATCTGGAGCAGCATATCCTGATGGGCGCGCGCCACCTCATCAACCGGCTGAAGGCCCTGCGCCAGCAGGGCAAGAACGCGGACTGAACCCTCTCAGCCCAGCGCCTTCACCATGTTGCGGGCGATGACGATCTGCTGGATCTGCGAGGTGCCCTCGTAGATCCGGAACAGGCGCGCATCCCGGTAGAAGCGCTCGATGCCGTGATCGGCGATGTAGCCGGCACCGCCATGGATCTGCACGGCGCGGTCGACCACCCGGCCGACCATCTCACTGGCGAAGAGCTTGCAGCAGGCGGCATCCGTCGCAACGTCCTCGCCGCGATCCTTGGCCCGCGCGGTCTCCAGCACCATGCAGCGCGCCGCATAGGCCTCCGTCCGGCTGTCGGCGAGCATCGCCTGCACAAGCTGGAACTCGGCGATCGGCTGGCCGAACTGCTTGCGCTCGATCGCATAGCGCAGGCTGTCCTCGATCACGCGCTCGGCCATCGCGACGCAGACCGCCGAGATGTGCAGGCGCCCGCGATCGAGCACCTTCATCGCCGTGCGGAAGCCCTGCCCCTCACGCCCACCGAGCAGGGCATCGCTCGGAATGCGGCAGTCCTCAAAGATCACGTCCGAGGTATGCGAACCGCTCTGGCCCATCTTCCTGTCGACCGGCCCGAGCGAGAGCCCCGGCGTGCCCGCTTCGACGAGGAAGGCCGAGACGCCCTTGGCACCGGGCTGCGACGGATCGGTGCGCGCGAACACCGTGAACAACCCGGCATGCGGAGCATTGGTGATGAAGCGCTTGGTGCCGTTGAGGACATAGCCGCCCTCGACCTTTCGCGCCGAGGTCTTCAGCGATGCCGCATCCGAGCCCGCCTCCGGCTCCGTCAGCGCAAACGAGCTGATCAATTCGCCCGAGGCCAGTCGCGGCAGGTAGCGCTGCTTCTGCTCCTGCGTGCCATCCATGATCAGCCCTTGCGAGCCGATGCCGTTATTGGTCCCGATCAGCGAGCGGAAGGCCGGCGAAGTCTTGCCGAGTTCGAAAGCGACCCGAACCTCCTCCTCCATCGTCAAGCCGAGGCCGCCATATTCCTCCGGGATAGACAGGCCGAACAGCCC
>JAEWKP010000196.1 GCA_023393655.1 Pseudomonadota bacterium
AGGTCTTCGTGCCCGCCATGACCGCGCGGGCGACTGCGCAACCCGGACCAGCTACGCCGCCCGCGCTGGCCGCGAGGCCAACTCTCCACTAACAATCGCTTTGGACCAGTCGGCGGGGGCGGATCAATCCTGCTGATCCTGCTGGTCGCGCTCGTCGGGCCGGTTTTCACGCTGGACCCCGTGGCGCAGAACCTCGGCACCCGCCTCGTCCCGCCGGTCTGGGACGTGCGCGGCAGCTGGGCGCATCCCCTCGGCACCGACCAGCTCGGGCGCGATCTGCTGGCGCGGCTGGTGGACGGTGCCCGCGTCTCGATGTTCATCGGCCTCGCGACGGTGCTGGTCTCAGGCCTGATCGGCACGGCGATGGGCATGGCCGCCGGCTATTTCGGCGGCCGCGTCGACCTCGTCATCAACTTCCTGATCACGATCCGGCTGACCCTTCCGGTGGTGCTGGTCGCGCTCGTGGTAGTGGCGGTCGTCGGTTCCTCGCTGACGGTGCTCGTCGTGGTGATCGGGCTTCTGCTCTGGGACCGGTTCGCAGTGGTCACCCGCAGCGCGACGCAGCGGCTGGCCTATAGCGACTTCGTCATCGCGGCGCGCGCCATCGGCTCCTCGACGCCGCGCATCCTGCTGGTCGAGATCCTGCCCAACATCGTCGGGCCGCTGATCGTGGTCGCGACCGTCGAGGTCGCGCATGCCGTCCTGCTGGAGGCCGCGCTCTCCTTTCTCGGCCTCGGCGTCAAGCCGCCGCTCGCATCCTGGGGGCTGATGGTGGCGGAATCGAAGAACCAGCTGCTGTTCCGCCCCTGGCTGATCGCGATCCCCGGCGTCGCGCTGGTGACGCTGGTGCTGGCGATCAATCTGCTCGGCGATGCGCTACGCGACGTCGTCGCGCCGGAGGGCCGGGCATGAGCGCCTTGATCGAGCTCGAGGATCTGAAGATCACGATCCCGACCGCACAGGGCCGCATCCTGCAGCCGGTGCGCGGCATCGCGCTCTCGGTCGCGCGGGGCGAGACGCTGGCGATCGTTGGCGAGTCCGGCTGCGGCAAGAGCCTCACGGCGCTCTCGCTGATGGGGCTCGTGCCGAAGCCCGGCCGCGTCGACGCCGCGCGGCTGAGCTTTTCGGGACAGTCGCTGATCGACCTGCGCGAGGCGGAGTGGCGCAAGCTGCGCGGCCCGCGCATCGCGATGATCTTCCAGGATCCGATGACCTCGCTCGATCCCTGCTACACCATTGGCAGCCAGATGACCGAGGTGATGCGCACGCATCTGGCCATCGGCCAGGCCGAGGCGCGTGAGCGGGCGGTGTCCCTGCTGGCACGGGTCGGCATTCCGTCGCCGGCGGCGCGGCTGGAGCAGTATCCGCACCAGCTTTCCGGTGGCCTGCGCCAGCGCGTGATGATCGCCATGGCCCTGTCCTGCGATCCGGACCTGATCATCGCCGACGAACCGACGACGGCGCTCGACGTCACCACCCAGGCGCAGATCCTCGGCCTGCTGGCGCAGCTGCAGGACGAGACCGGTGTCGGCATCATTCTGATCACGCACGATCTCGGCGTGGTGGCGACGATGGCCCACCGCGTCGCGGTGATGTATGCCGGGCAGGTGGTCGAGACCGGCGAGACCGCAGCCGTCCTGACCGCGCCGGCGCATCCCTATACCGAAGGCCTGCTGCAGGCGATCCCGACGCCGGGACGCACGGTGCGGGGCGCGCTGCTGGGTTCGATCCCCGGGATCGTGCCGCCGCCGACCGGCGCGGTGAAGGCCTGCCTGTTCATGGAACGCTGCCCCTATGCGCGGCCCGTCTGCGCCGCACCGGTGCCGCTCGTGCCACTCGACGGGGGGCGTGCCTTGCGTTGCGTCCGCCCGGTTGCGGAGCGGGCGGGCGAACCGGGTTTCGAAGAGCAAGGCGAGGTGGTGTCGTGAGCGCGCAGGCCGCACTGAGCATCGTCGGCGCGACGCGCGACTACGCCGTCTCCTTCCATGGCGAGCGGCGGACGCTCAGGGCGCTGCGCGGCATCGATCTTGAGGTGGGGCAGGGCGAGGTGGTCGCGATCGTCGGGGAATCCGGCTGCGGCAAGACCACGCTGTCGCGGCTGATGCTCGGCATCGAGGCACCGAGCAGCGGCACCGTCGCAGTCGCCGGCAAGCCGATCGCGTCCTATCACCGCATCGAGCGCGCCGGGCTGATCCAGCCCGTCTTCCAGGACCCGTATTCCTCGCTCAATCCGCGCCAGACGCTCGGCAGCATCATCGCGGCGCCGCTCGCCGTGCGCGGCGAGGGCAATGCCCGCAGCCGCCAGGCCGCGGTTGCGGAGATGATGCAGGCCGTCGGACTGCCGCCGCATCTGCTGAACGCCTATCCGAGCCAGATCTCGGGCGGGCAGCGCCAGCGCGTTGCGATCGCGCGCGCGCTGATCGCGCAGCCGCGCATCCTGATCTGCGACGAGCCGACCTCGGCGCTCGACGTCTCCGTGCAGTCCCAGATCATCAACCTGATCGGCGCGCTGCAGAAGAAGCTCGGGCTGACCGTGCTGCTGATCAGCCACAACCTCGCCGTTGTCTACCACATGGCCGAGCGGGTGGCGGTGATGTATCTCGGCACGGTGGTCGAGACCGGGCGGACCGAGGAGCTGTTCGCGCGGCCGCGCCATCCCTACACGCGCTCACTGCTCGACGCCGTGCTGCCGCCGACGCCCGGGCAGCGCCCATCCTGGTCGGAGGTTGTCGCCGAACCGCCGAACCCGGTCGAGCCACCGCCGGGCTGTCCGTTCAACCCGCGCTGCCCGCGGGCAAGTGACATCTGCCGCACGCAGATGCCGGAGCAGGCCGCTGCCGCCGGGGGGATGTTCCGCTGCCACCACCCGCTCGAAGCGGCAGCGTGACGCCTCCACCGGAAAGGTCGTGCGATCAAGCCGGATGAAACCGGCCTGGCGTCGCGAAACCAGAACCAGGCCAGCGATCTTGCGCTGCCGATAGCGAAGTCGGCTTGACCAGCGCAGCGCCCGCTCGCGATACAGGTTGGTCCGAATTGGTACCGATGCCGACAGTTGAGCGGTTTCCGGCTTCGCTCCATCGATCGCCCGGCTGCGGCGCCGGGCAACCCATGTGCACAAGCCCTGGCCGTGGTGTAAGCGTGAGCCTGGCTACAGCTGATTCTCTTGCTCCGCCTCAGCAACCGGAGAACCTGCCATCATAGCGATTCAGGGCGAGACAGGGATGACCGGAAAACCCTCCAATATCGCGAGCCCTGCGCTGCTGATCCGTATGGTGGCGCAGGTGACGGGCCTCGGCGCCGGCGATTTCGTGCATTCCTTCGGCGCCGCCGATCTCTCTGTCGACCAGCTCGACCAGACCCGGTTGCAGTTCGCGGGTGAGCCGCGGGCGCTGCCGAAGCTCACGCTCAGTCCGACGGTGACGCGGCTGGAGGATTTCCAGTTCGAGGACGTCACGATCTCGGATTACGCCCCGCATCCCGGCATCAAGGCTCCGATCGCAGCATGACCCTTTCCATCCGCTCCGCCCGCCCCGGCGAGGCCGGGCTCGTGCTCGGCTTCATCAAGGAACTCGCCGAATACGAGAAGCTGCTGCACGAGGTCGTCGCGACCGAGGCCGAGATCGAGGCAGCGCTGTTCGGGCCGGATCCGAAGGCGTTCTGCGACATCGCCGAATGGGATGGCGTGCCGGTCGGCTTCGCGGTGTGGTTCTACACCTATTCGACCTTCAGCGGCCGGCACGGCATCTGGCTCGAGGACCTGTTCGTACGGCCGGACCAGCGCGGGCGCGGCATCGGCAAGGCGCTGATCGCCGGGCTGGCGCGGCGCTGTGTCGCGGAGAAACTGCCGCGCCTGGCCTGGTGGGTGCTGAACTGGAACGAGCCCTCACGCGTTTTCTACCGGGCCCTCGGCGCCACGGCGCAGGACGAGTGGACCGTGAAGCGGCTGGAGGGCGAGGCGCTCGCGCGATTGGGCGCGGAGGTTTGAGCCATGGAAAAGCGTCCGATCGTGCTGATCGCGGCCGTCGCCGACAATGGCGTCATCGGCGACGACAACCGGTTGATCTGGCGATTGAAGACCGATCTGAAGCGCTTCCGCAGCCTGACGCTGGGGCGGCCGGTGCTGATGGGGCGCAAGACCTTCCTGTCGATCGGCAAGCCCTTGCCGGGGCGCGAAATCGTCGTGCTGAGCCGCGATTCCGGCTTCTCGGCGGAAGGGGTGAGCGTCGCGCGTTCGCTCGACGAGGGGCTTGAGATCGGGCAGCGGCTGGCTGCGGCCAGCGGGGCGGATTCCGTCGTGGTCGCCGGTGGCGCCGAGATCTATCGCCAGGCCCTGCCGCTGGCCGACCGGCTGGAGCTCACCCTCGTCCATGCCACGCCATCAGGCGACGCACTCTTCCCCGACTGGGAGCACGACGCCTTCGAGGCCGGTGCCAACGACCACCACCCGGCCGACGCCGAGAACGAACACCCCTATACCTTCGTCACCTGGCGCCGACACAGCTGATCGCCGCTTTCCATTCACGATGAATGGCTTGCGCCGTTGACGAATCCATGGCCCATGACCAAGTCAGCCCAGCGCCTTCGGCCGAAGGCGCTGACAAGCGGCCGTCATTTGCTTATGGCTTGGCCGCAATGGAACGAAAGGGAACGGCTCGAGAATGCCTTGGAGCAACCAGAGCGGCGGTGGCGGGGGAGGTCCCTGGGGTCAGCGCGGAGGTGGAG
>JAEWKP010000206.1 GCA_023393655.1 Pseudomonadota bacterium
CCTGTCGCGCTCGGAGATCTCCTTCATCGCCCGCACCCACGCTGCGGCCTGAAGGCTCTGAATGAGAACCGTCGCGCACAGGGTGCGGCGCGTTCCGTGTAGTTTCTCCTGAGGCTCGTGTTTCCCCTCCCCTCGAGCTTCGGTCGAAGAGCGAATGCCCGCCTCACGGCGGGCATTTTGCATTTCAGGCCGCCTGTCCCTTGACCTGCGGCGCGGCTGCGGACACATCCGCAAGCCATGGAACCTGTTCACATCATCGGCGGCGGTCTCGCCGGCTCCGAAGCCGCCTGGCAGATCGCTGAGGCCGGCGTCCCCGTCGTCATCCACGAGATGCGCCCCGTCCGCGGCACGGCCGCCCACAAGACCGAGGGGCTGGCCGAGCTCGTCTGCTCGAACTCCTTCCGCTCCGACGATTCCTCAAGCAATGCCGTCGGCCAGCTCCATTGGGAGATGCGCCGGCTGAACTCGCTGATCATGGCCAAGGGCGACGCCCATCAGGTCCCGGCCGGCGGCGCGCTCGCAGTCGACCGTGACGGCTTCTCGCAGGCCGTCACCGCCGCGCTCGAAGCCCACCCGCTCGTCACCATCGATCGCGGCGAGATCGCCGGTCTGCCGCCAGCCGATTGGAACAACATCATCATCGCCACCGGCCCGCTGACCTCGCCCGCTTTGGCCGAGGGCCTGCAATCGCTGACCGGCGAGGGCGCGCTCGCCTTCTTCGACGCCATCGCCCCGATCGTGCATTTCGATTCGGTCGACATGGATCAGGCCTGGTTCCAGTCGCGCTACGACAAGGCCGGCCCCGGCGGCACCGGCGCCGACTACATCAACTGCCCGCTCGACCGCGACCAGTACGAAGCCTTCATCGACGCGCTGCTCGCCGCCGAGAAGACCGAGTTCAAGGAATGGGAGGGCACGCCCTATTTCGACGGCTGCCTGCCGATCGAGGTCATGGCCGAGCGCGGCCGCGAGACCCTGCGCTGGGGCCCGATGAAGCCGGTCGGCCTGACCAACAAGCACAACCCGACCGTGAAGGCCTATGCCGTGGTCCAGCTCCGCCAGGACAACGCACTCGGCACCCTGTTCAACATGACGGGTTTCCAGACCAAGCTGAAATATGGCGAGCAGGCGAACATCTTCCGGATGATCCCCGGCCTGCAAAACGCTGAATTCGCGCGGCTCGGCGGCATCCACCGCAACACCTATCTCAACTCGCCGAAGCTGCTAGACGAGCGGCTGCGGCTCAAGGCCGATACGCGCCTGCGTTTCGCCGGCCAGATCACCGGTTGCGAAGGCTATGTCGAGAGCGCCGCCACCGGCCTGCTCGCCGGCCGCATGGCCGCCGCCGAGCGGCTCGGCCGCGACCTGCCCCTGCCGCCCGCGACGACGGCACTCGGCGCGCTGGTCAACCACATCACCGGCGGCCACATCGTCACCATCGACGAGGGACCGCGCTCCTTCCAGCCGATGAACATCAATTTCGGCCTGTTCCCGCCGATCGAGGGCGTCGCGACCACCGGCCCGGACGGCAAGCGCCTGAAGGGCCCGGCCAAGAGCGCCGCCCGCAAGCAGGCGCTGACGGCCCGCGCCAAGGCGGAGATGGAGCGCTGGGCCGCCGCTCCGGAAGCCAGCGCGGGCTGACCGCGCCATGCACGAAACGGTTGCCGGAAGGACCATCGCATAGAAGCCACGCTCTCTGCGCATGGGCCGAGCCGGGATTGTCGATTACAGGTCTCCGACAAGAATCCGGAGGCCCCAGGAACCATGGCAACCACGACAGCAACGGCCGGCGGCGCAAGCCAGGCGAATATCCGCAAGGCGGTGACCGCGGCGACGGTCGGCACCGTGATCGAATGGTACGACTACGCCCTATACGGCGCGGCGTCTGGCCTGATCATCAACAAGCTGTTCTTCCCCAATCTTTCGCCGACGACCGGCGTGCTCGCCGCCTTCGCGACCTTCGCCGTCGGCTATTTCGCCCGGCCGGTCGGCGGCATCGTGATCTCGCATATCGGCGACAAGTTCGGCCGCAAGCCCGCGCTGATCCTGACCATCACGCTGATGGGCCTCGCCACCGTGCTGATGGGCCTGCTCCCGACCTATGAGACGATCGGCATCATGGCGCCGGTCCTGCTGGTCCTGATGCGATTGATCCAGGGCTTCGGCGCGGGCGCCGAGCTCGCGGGCGCCATCGTGCTGGTCGCGGAATATGCGCCGCCCGAGAAGCGCGCCTTCTATACCGGCCTACCCAATGCCGCGACGCTCGTCGGCATCATGCTGGCGACCCTGTCCTTCCTGGCCATCTCCTACCTGCCGGAGCAGGCCCTGCTCGGCTGGGCCTGGCGCGTGCCCTTCCTGCTCTCCGGCGCGTTGTTCCTCGTCGCGCTCTATATCCGCAAGCATCTCGACGAGACGCCGGAATATGTCGCGGCGATGGCCCGCGCCGAGGAGCGCAGGCACGAACAGTCGGTCCCGCTTAGCCAGCTCTTCCGCGAGAGCCCCAAGGAAGTGCTGTTCGGCTTCCTGTCGGTGACCGCCCACAACGCCAACGCCTATATCCTCAGTGCCTTCTCGCTGAGCTACATGATCAACACCGTCGGCATGAGCCGGACGGACGGGCTGATCGCCGTCACCATCGGCTCGCTATTCGGCATCGTTGGCGTCGGATTCATGGGCGCGCTGGCCGACAAGATCGGCGCGGCAGCCGTCTATATCTTCGGCTCGCTGGTGATCGGCGTGCTTGCCTTCCCGCTGTTCTGGCTGTTCGACACCGGCAGCCTGCTCTGGTGCACGATCGGCATCGCGCTCGGCTACGGCCTCGGCTTCGGCTCGACCTCGGGCGCACAGGGTGCCTTCCTGACGAACCTGTTCCCGACGCGCTACCGCTTCTCGGGGCTGGCGATGTCACGGGAGCTCAACGGCGTGCTCGTCGCCGGTCCGACGCCCTTCATCGCGCAGGCGCTGGTCGGCGCTGCCGGCGGGCGGCCAACCTATGTCGCGCTCTACATCATCGGCTGCTGCGTGCTCTCGATCGCCGCGATCCTGATCATCCGCAGCCGTTCGGTCCACGTCTGACAGGCTGAAGG
>JAEWKP010000212.1 GCA_023393655.1 Pseudomonadota bacterium
CTATCGAACTGGAGGAGGCCGCGTCTGCTGCCTCTGCCGAGCCGCAGGCCGAGGAAACGCCGGCCGTATCGGACGCTCCCGCAGCCTCCGACGAGGGTATCGTCGGCGCCTATCAGGTCGGCGACGCGCATTTCACCATCTATGCCGATGGTTCGATCCGCGCCCGCACACCCGATGGCGAATACAGCTTCGCCTCGATGGACGAGCTCAAGGTCTATCTTGCCAGCGAGAAGAGCCGGTTGGGCGTCTGATCAGGCGCCTTTCGCCGCATCCCAGCCGTCGCCCACCGTATGGATGGCGAAGGCGTAGGCCAGCGCGGTCTCCTTCAGCGAGTCGAAACGCCCGGCCGAGCCGGCGTGGCCGGCCTCCATATTGGTGTGGAGCAGGATCGGGCCGCCACCGGTCATGGTCGCGCGTAAGCGTGCGACCCATTTCGCCGGTTCCCAATAGGTCACGCGCGGATCGGTCAGCCCGGCCATGGCGAGGATCGGCGGATAGACCTGCGCCGTGACATTGTCATAGGGCGAATAGCTGCGGATGGTCTCAAAGGCTTTCACGTCGCGGATCGGGTCGCCCCATTCCGGCCATTCCGGCGGCGTCAGCGGCAGGGTGTCGTCCAGGATCGTGTTGAGCACGTCGACGAAGGGCACTTCCGCGACGATGCCGGCGAAGAGCTCCGGCGCCATGTTGGCGACGGCGCCCATCAGCATTCCTCCGGCGCTGCCGCCCTCGGCGACGATGCGTCCGCGCTTGGTGAAGCCGGCCTCGGCCAGTGCCCCGGCGGCGGCGATGAAATCGGTGAAGGTGTTGCGCTTGTTCTCGCGCTTGCCGTCGAGATACCAGCCCCAGCCCTTGTCGGTGCCGCCGCGCACATGGGCGATCGCATAGACGAAGCCGCGATCGACCAGGCTGAGCGGCCGCGTCCGGAACGAGGCCGACATGGCCGAGCCATAAGAACCATAGCCGTAGAGCAGGCAGGGTGCGCTGCCGTCGAGCTTAAGATCGGCGCGGTGCAGGATCGAGATCGGTACGCGCGCACCGTCCTGGGCCGCGGCGAAGATCCGGCGTACCTTGTAGCGGTCCGGATCATGGCCTGACGGTACCTCTTGCCGCTTCAGCAAGGTTCTCTCGCCGGTGGCAAGGTCGTAGTCATAGGTTTCGGCTGGCCGCGCCATCGAGGCATAGATGAAGCGCAGCGTATTCGTCTCGAATTCGTAGCCCGCATCCATGCCGAGCCCATAGGCCTCCTCGTCGAAGGCGATGCTGCTCTCCGTGCCGGTGGCTAGGTCGCGGATGACGATGCGCGGCAATCCATCCTCGCGCTCCAGCCGGATCAGCCGCCCCTTGAGACAAACATGGTCGAGGATCAGGCGTCCCGGCTTATGCGCGATCAGGTCGCGCCAGTTCGCGGGAGCGGGCGCGTCGACGGGAGCCGTGACGATCTTGAAGTCCTCGGCGCCGTCGGCATTGGTCAGGATCGCGAAGATGTCGCCGTGATGTTCCAGGCTGTATTGCCGCCCCGGCTCGCGCTCCGCGACGAGCAAGGGCTTCGCCTCCGGCCGGTCGAGATCGAGGATGCGCGTCTCCGAGGTCTCGTGATCGCCGATCGTGATCAGCAGGAAGCGGCCGGACTGGGTCTTGTCGATATCGACGAACATGCCGGCATCGGCTTCGTCGTGCAGCAATGCGTCCAGCTCGGCCGGCTCGCCGAGGCGGTGGCGCTTCACCCGCGACGGGCGGTGATCGTCGTCGAGCGCGACATAGAAGAACGAGCGGGAATCGCGCGCCCAGATGATCTCGCCGGTCGTGTCCTTGACGAGATCGGGCAGGTCGTTCCCGCTCTCCAGATCCTTGACATGGATCGTGTGCAGTTCCGAGCCGGCCTCGTCGGCGCTCCAGCCGAGCAGGCGGTGATCGGGGCTGTGGGTGGCGTCGCCGAGATCGAAGAAATCCTTGTCGGCAGCCAGCGCATCGGCATCGAGCATGATCTGCTCGCCCTCCCGGCCGCTCTTCCCCGCCATGCCGCGCGGCTTGCGGCAGATCAGCGGGTGCTCGGCGCCCTTGCGATAACGCGAATAGTAAAGGAACGGCCCGTCCGGCTGCGGGACGCTCGCATCGTCCTCCTTGATCCGGCCGCGCATCTCCTTGACCAATTCCTTCTGCAAGGCGCGGGTCGGCGCCATCAAGGCCTTGCAATAGGCGTTCTCGGCTTCGAGATAGCTGCGGATATCGGCCGGCAGGACGTCGGGCTCCCGCAGCACATCCTTCCAGTTGCCCGCGCGCAGCCAACCGTAGTCGTCGCGCAGGGTGACGCCGTGGGCCTGCGTTTCCGCGGTCCGGATCTCGGCGCGCGGTGGCTGTGGCATCCGGCGGGACTTGCGTGGCGCGGCGGTTGAGGAGCGGCGGTCCTGATCCAGGCGCATGACGATCTCCGATCTGGGGCGCTGACAGGTAGAGGCGGCGGGATCAGCTTGCAAGACATCCAAGCCAGTTGCGGCTTTGATTTTTGCCACTCAGTGCAACGCAGCATCCGGATGGCGAAATATTGAACTTTCAATGCATCAATTGTTGGAGTTTGTTGGCTTGCGCAACTAAACAGCATCGAATAAACGCATATCTCGATCAGTCCGCGTTTTCCGATTCTGGGCCGATGGTGCTTGACCCACTATTGGTAATATTCATCAGGCTATCGGGCGCAAGACGGTGGGCGATCAGCGCAGAACGCCAGCAAGAACGATAAGGAGAGACATCGCCATGGCCGAGAACGACGGAGCGGACTTCATCGAGCTGACGGCGGATATCGTTTCCGCCTATGTCTCCAACAATTCCGTGCCTGCCTCGGATCTGCCGGCTCTGATCAGCGAAGTGCATTCGGCGCTGAGCCGGGTCATTGGCGGGGCTGCGCCTGTGGTGCAGGCCGAGGCGCCCAAGCCCGCCATCCCCGTGAAGAAGTCGATCACGGCCGATTACCTGATCTGCCTGGAAGACGGGAAGAAGTTCAAGTCGCTGAAGCGGCATCTGCGTACGCAGTACAACATGTCGCCCGAGCAGTACCGCGAGAAGTGGGGCCTGCCGCCGGACTATCCGATGGTAGCGCCGAACTATGCCGAGGCGCGCTCGCAGCTTGCGAAGAAGATGGGCCTCGGCCAGCAGCGCCGCAAGCGTCGCTGAGCAGCGTCCGATAGGCATTTTCGAGCGACGCGAACTTCGGTTTGCGGGAAGAAGACGCTCTGGCTATGCCGACCCCGGAAAAGAGCCGCCGATGATCTCGGCGGCTTTTTTCATGCGTCGCGTCGGGAAGGAGCGGGGATAAGGCCGGCTCCGGGGTTGCCAGTCGAGATATAAGAATATAATCCTATATCGGTCATGCCTCGTGGGAGGGGCGGTTGGCCCTGAATAGGAACATATCATGAACAAAGAGCGCGACCAATCCCAGGCTGCCCTGCATGCCAGCGCCGTTGCGCGCCTGGCGGAAGTGGCCATCGCAGCCGCGACCCGGATTCCGCTGGCCGGCCTGCGGGCCGCGCATCGAGGCCGGAAGTCGATTGCGCTGGCCCGCCAGACGGCGATGTATCTCGCCCATGTCGCCTTCGGCCTGAGCCTCACCCGTGTCGGCATCTGCTTCGGCCGGGACCGCACCACCGTTCGGCATGCCTGTGCCCTGATCGAGGATCGCCGCGACGACCCGAGGCTGGAGTTCGGGTTGACCGCCCTGGAAGCCGCACTTCTGGCTACGAAGACGAGGCTGGTCGACCAACCGGCGGAGGCCGGCCGATGAGCGCTGGCATCGAACGCAAGGAGCGCGGCCGACTGCTGAGGCATCTCGCCGAGCCCGGATGCTACGGCCTCGTTTCGCCGCTGGGCTGTGGGCGCATCGCGCTCTACCGGACGGTGAACGGCACAAGCCTGGGCGCCGGCTATGTCGCGTCGGAAACGGTGCAGGCCCTGGTGGCGGAGGGGCTCGTCGCTTGGTCGAAAGACGCCAGGGCGGCACGACTCGACCTCGCTCCATCGGTGCCGGACGCGCCGGTCGTGGAAAAGGCCCGGCCCGGGCCGGACGAGCAGCATGCTCCCGCCATGGACGATCGCGAAAGTCCGCTCCTCTGGCTCTATCGCCGTCAGGGCAAGGACGGCAGGCCGCAGATCAGCGGTGATGAGTTCGCGGCCGGCGAGCGCTTCCGCGCCGATATCACCCTGGCCGGGATGCTGCCGCGTGTGACGATGAACTGGGATGCGGCGCTCACCCCGGAGCAGGCGGTGGCGGGCCCGCGCGACGTTGCGGGCTCGTCCGACACCGCGCTCGCCGCGCGTCAGCGCGTCAGGCTTGCCTGTGACCGGCTGGGGCCGGAGCTGTCGGGTCTCGCGATCGATATCTGCGGTTTTCTCAAGGGGCTCGATCTCGTCGAGAAGGAGCGCCGCTGGCCGCCGCGTTCGGCCAAGGTCGTGCTGCGGGTCGCGCTGGCGACCCTGGTGACGCATTACGGGCTGGACCGCCGTACCCGGCAGACCGGGGTGCGCAGCTGGCAGGCAACGGACGCCCGGCCGAGCGAATTCCCGGTATCCGGCTAAAGCCCGCTCAGGTCGCGGCGGCAGCCTGGGCGTCGCGCTTGATCCGGTCGATCATCGCGCGCACGCCGTTCGAGCGCTGCGGCGTGAGATGGGCGGCAAGGCCGAGGCGCTCGTAGATGGCGAAGGCATCGGTCGCGAGGATTTCCGCGGCCTCCCGCCCGGAGAAGATCGCCAGCGCCAGCGCGACCAGCCCGCGCACGATATGGGCGTCGCTGTCGCCGACGAAGCGAAGCCGCGTCTGCGGGCCGCTGCCGCCATCGCGATGGGCAACGAGCCAGACCTGGCTGGCGCAGCCGCGCACCTTGTTGGCGTCGACATGGTCGTCTTCGGGCAGGGGCTCGAGGCTCTTGCCGAGCTCGATCAGGTAGCGATAGCGATCGTCCCACTCGTCGAGCAGTTCGAAATTCGCGACGATGTCGTCGAGGCTTGTCGTCATGACCGGCGTCTTCCCGCGATTGCGGGGGAGCGTCAAGCGCTCAGCGCTGCGGTGCCTGCTTCCCGATCACCGCCGTCGCGGCGGCATGCAGGATGCGCTCGCGCAAGGCCGGGTCCATTCCCGCCAGGATCTCGGCGGCTTCGCGCGCGGCGGTCAGGTTGCCTGCGACCGTGCGCGTCTCGGTCCGGACGGTCTCGGCCGCCTGCCACATGGCCTGCGGCAATGCGGTGTCGGCCGGCTTGCCGCTATGCACAGGCGAGTTCACGGCGATCAGGCCGATGATCGCGATCTTGCGCAGCAGGTAGGCCATGTCGGTCTCCATCGTCGGCGCCTCTCTTGCGCCGCGAGAACAGCCTAGACCGGGATATCGAAAAATCGCGTCATTCCAAACGCTCAAATGCGAGTCGAATGCCGCAGCTGATCTTCAGCTTCCGTTCACCTTGCCGCGAACATCGGCTCGTGCCGGGAAAACGCGATGATTTTACATAACTATATGAAAAATCGACAGAAAAAATTGTTTTCTGCCGCTGGGTCGGGCTTTCGCCGCGCTGCGCCTTAAGCCCCGCTTAAACCGGCCATGGCGAGATTGGGTCAAGCGGATGGGGGTATCCGCGAAAGCAAGGCGTTGCGTTCCGTATGGCGATGACAGCATTGAGGACACAGGCGGCGGCACTGGTGCATGCATCGGTGCAGCCGGACCCGGCGAAAAGGCGGCGTCACGAACGTTTCGTTCTGTCGCGCCTGCTCGTCGGTGGCGGCATGCTTGGCCTTGCACCGGCCTATCTCGCCTGGCGCGGCGCGCCCGGCGCCTTCGAGGCCGCCATGATCGTCGCTGCCGCGCTCGCTGTTCTCTCCGTGGCGCTGGTCTCCCGTACGGGCCGTCTCGATCGGGCGCATGCGTTGTCCTCCGCCGCGCTGTCCCTCTTCATCGTGGCGCTTGCGGGCGCGACCGGCGGCCTGTCCTCCCCCTTGCTGCTGTGGCTGGCGGTCGTCCCGGTCGAGGCGGCCTTCTTCGGTTCGCGCGGCTTCATGCTGCGGGCCGGCTGGGTCGCGGTCGGCGCGCTGTTCGCCGCCATCGGGCTGCAATGGCTCGGTCTTTTCTCCGAAGCGCAGGTGTGGACCGGCGAGGCGGTGCCGCTTCTGGCGATGTCCGCGCTGGCTCAGGCCCTGGTCGTGACGGCGGTTCTGCTGCGCCGGCGCCATGCCGAGGAGCGCGAGCAGCGCGTCTCGGATGCGCGTTCGCAGCTTCTGCTCGATCATGTCGGCGATCTCGTCACCTGGCATGACGCCAACGGCGCGGTCGTCTTCGCCAATGCCGCGGCGCGGGCGCTGGCTGGTGCCGATCCGCGCGAGCTGCTCGGGCGCGGTCTGTTCGAGCGCGTCCACATTGCCGACCGGCCGCTCTTCCTGAAGGCGCTGAGCGATGCCGCTCATGGCGAGGAGGGCGTGACCGCCTGCTTCCGGACGCTCTTCGTGCCGCGCGAAGGTGCGGGCGAGGCCAGGTTGCCGGTCTCGCTCTGGCTGGAGATGCAGGCCTGCCGCGTAGCCGGCGCCGCTGCCGCCGATGGCGCCGCCGTGGTC
>JAEWKP010000282.1 GCA_023393655.1 Pseudomonadota bacterium
CCGTCGGCGCGGCCGAGCGCGGCACGCTCCTGCCGCGCGAGGACCTGCAGCCCGGCGACGTGGTGTTCGGCCTGCCCTCCTCCGGCGTGCATTCCAACGGCTATTCGCTGGTCCGCCGCATCGTGGCACTCAGCGGCCTCGGCTGGGATGCGCCCGCTCCGTTTGCCCCCGAAAGGAGCCTGGCCGAAGCGCTGCTGGAGCCGACCCGGATCTATGTGAAGCCGCTGCTGCAGGCGCTGAAGGCGACCGACGGCATCAAGGCGCTGGCGCATATCACCGGCGGCGGCTTCCCCGACAATATCCCGCGCGTGCTGCCGGACGGGCTCGGCGTCGCGCTCGACCTGCCCGCGATCCCGGTTCCGGCGGTATTCGGCTGGCTCGCCAAGATCGGCGGCGTCGCCGAGCGCGAGATGCTGCGCACCTTCAACTGCGGCATCGGCATGATCGTCGCGGCCGAGGCCGGCAAGGCCGACGCGGTGCTCGCCGCGCTGAAGGCCGCCGGCGAGGCGCCGGTGAAGCTCGGCGAGATCGTGCCCGTCACGGCCGGCGAGGAGCAGGTCAGCTATCGCGGCAAGCTCTCGCTGTGAGCGCCACCCCTCCCCGGAAGCGCGTCGGGGTGCTGATCTCCGGGCGCGGCTCCAACATGGTCTCGCTGGCGGAAGCGGCGCAGGCGCCGGGCTATCCGGCTGAGATCGCGCTGGTCATCTCGAATATTCCCGATGTCGCCGGGCTCGACCGGGCGCGCGAGTTCGGCATTGCCACGGCAACGGTCGATCACCGCGCCTTCAACAAGGATCGCGAGGCGTTCGAGCGGGCGATGGACGAGGTGCTGCGCGTCAACCAGGTCGAACTCATCGTGCTCGCCGGCTTCATGCGCATCCTGACGCCCTGGTTCGTGGCGCGCTGGGAAGGGCGGATGATCAATATCCACCCGTCGCTGCTGCCGCTGTTCAAGGGCACGCATACCCATCGCCAGGCTTTGGAGGCTGGCGTCACCGAGCATGGCTGCTCGGCGCATTTCGTCGTGCCGGAACTCGATGCCGGTCCGGTGATCCTGCAGGCGAAGGTGCCGGTCCTGCCCGGCGACGACGAGGAGATTCTGGCGAAACGCGTCCTCGTCGAGGAGCACAAGCTCTATCCGGCGGCGCTGGCGGAGGTCGCTTCCGGCCGCGCGAAGCTCGAACGCGGCGCGGTCATTCGCGGCTGAGAGCCTCTAGGCCGCGACGCTGCCCTCGGCGCTCGCCGGCATACCGCCACCCTCGCGCTTACAGCGCTCCCATTCCTCTTTCGCTCTCTCCTCCTCCTTCTGCCAGCGGCGGAAGAGATCGGCACGACGTGCGGGATAGCGCTCCTCCAGCGCGGCGAGGCCGGTCATGCGGTCGGTGCGGAAATGGCGGAAGGCCTGCCGGAGCTCGCACCAGGCGATGACGACGCGCACGCGCTCATAGAAGGTCATGCCGATCGGCCAGATCATCCGCTGCGTCGCCTGGCCGCTCTCGTCGCTGTAATGGATCGAGAGCTTGCGGCCGTTGCGGATGGCGGCACGCACGGCTGCGACATCGACCTGATCGGTCGGGACGTCGCCGGGGTGAGAGGCCGCGAACAGCGCACCATCGAGCAGGATTGGCCGCAGATGCGGCGGCAGCACAGCCGCCACCTTGCTGACCACATCCTCGGCGGCGCGCGCGAGCACCGGGTCGGCCCGTTCGCTGAGCCAGCGCATGCCGACCAGCACGGCCTCGATCTCGTCGGGCGAGAGCATCAGGGGCGGCAGGTCGAAGCCCGCGTCGAGCACGTAGCCGATGCCGGCCTCGCCGCGCACCGGCACACCCTGGCGCACCAGCGCGCCGATATCGCGGTAGACCGTGCGCACGGAGACGTCGAGCTCGGAAGCCAGCGTCTCGGCCGTCACCGGGCGCCTGCGGCGACGCAGGCTCTGGATCATGTCGAGCAATCGTTCAGCGCGCTGCACGGCGGCGTCTCCCCACTCGTCTCCCGATCCAGCACCCATCCCGTTCGACCGGGGGCGATCGAACGGAGCATGATGTGGACCTGCGGCAGAATGGCTCAACCGCGCTGACAACTTCTGTCAGGAGCGTGTCAGCAGCAAGGCGCACCTGGCGGAGAATGCAAGCGCCGGCGAGCCGGCGCGGCCGTCAGTTCAGAACGGGCGCTTCAGCTTGCACCGGTCGACGAACTGCAGACCCTTCTGGCGGGCCGTGTCGTTGAAGTAGCCGGTATCGCGGAAGGCCTGGATCTCGTCCTTGGTCATCGCATTGACCGTGCCCTTGGCGTAGCAGCTGCAGGGGCTGTGGACGGCTTCGCGCGTCGTGCCCATCAATTGCGACTGCGTGATCAGGCAGGCATCGAAGGCGCGCAGCTGGATCATGTAGGGGGTGAGGTTCTTGGCCGTCGGGTCGGGCGGCGGCAAGGTCGTCGAGCTGCTTGCGGCATAGGCCGAAACGCTCGCCAGAATCGACAGTCCACCGGCCAGAACGACCGCACCCATCCGCCGCATCTTCATGATTTCGCCTGCCCTTCGAGAACGGAGCGCATCGAAGACCACGATGCGGAGCTCCTGCCCCGGCATGGCCATAGAGCGAGCCCGAGGTCAAGAGGCGGATCGCCGCCGGACGACCGATTTAATGGGCGGTGCGCCCCTCGCACCGGAGCAGTTCCGGCGATTTGGAAGAACAGCCTGACCGACGCCGGCTCAGTCAATGCGGCCGTTTCCGGTCTTGCATCGCCTTTCCCGAAAACCGCATGCCCTTTTCGAGCCGCAGCTTCAGTCGGCCTCGGGCGCACGGTCCGCCAGCTCGAGGAACACGGCCGCACAAAGCAGCCAGAGGATCGCCAGTTCCATGATCGCCGCTGCTCCTGGAGCGCCTTTCGGCCGCTATTCCCGACCTTGCGATCATTCTCCCCGTCATCGATTAACGGGCGGTATCCGGGGGCCTGCCCCGACCCGCACCGCGAGCCCTACCCGTCGCCTCTAGGCGGCCACAGGCACCAGTCCGAGCTCGACCAGAATGGAGCGCGGGCACAAGCAGCCCAGCTGGCTGGGCGGCGGTCCCCAAGCACCCTGCCACTCGAGGCCGCCCTGCTTCCACGCTTCGACGATCGCGCGCCACTGCCTCCGCTGTTCGGAGGACTTACGCCGGCGGACCGAGCCGGAGTTCCTTTTTGCCATGTCAGCCTCACCGCCTAGCTGCAACGCAGCATAAATTGTGCATCGCAACAGAAATAGGAAGTCGCCGAGCGAGGCGCCACCCTCGTTTCGGCAGGGCCAGTATGCACGCGGCGGCCTGGTAGCCGGAGGCGGAGTGCTATCTGGCGCCCTCGAACTGCTCGACATCGCGTGCCGGCCAGCCGGCAGCTTGACCCTGCCTCGCCGCCGCGACAGGGCGAAACCGAGCAGAAGCTGATGACGCGTGAAAGATCCCTAAGATCAAGCACTTGAAAATGTTGAGGATAACGAAATGGGAACCTTAACCGCGCATTAAATCTCCTCCGCCAGATTGCGGCATCACCTATCGGAGACGCCGTCGCGTCGGAGTTCTGGATCATGCGTTGCGTTGCGTATCTGGCGGGCCTTTCGACCTGCCTCGCCCTGTCGCTGCCCGGCTATGCCAAGGCGCAGTCGGGAGGCTACTCGACCCTGACTTCACCCCAGTCGGCGCAAAACTGGTACATCACGCTGGGTGCCGGCGTGCGATACCAGCCGGACTATACCGGCTCGGACGATTATGTTTTCCGGGCCCGCCCGATCATCTCGCTCGGCAAGGGCCTGAAGAGCACCTGGTGGAGCGCCGAGGACGATGCGATGCTCAGCATCGGCGTGTTCTCCGGCCAGGGCTGGCGCATCGGCTTCTCGGGCGACCTGCTCTGGAAGCGCTCGGCCAAGGTCAACCCCGCCCTCGTGGCCGTGCCTGCGACCAAGTTCGGCGCCGAGCTCGGCGGCTTTGCCGAGTTCTACCCGACCTCGTGGCTGCGCGGCCGCGTCGACCTGCGCCGCGGCATCGCCGCCCATGACGGCGTGGTCGCCGATTTCAAGCTCGATGCCTTCTCGACGGTCGGCCAGTGGACGCTCGGCGTCGGCCCGCGCATGCGGATCGCCTCCGCCGACTATGTCCGGACCTATTTCGGCACAAGCGGCGCCATGCCCGGCACGGGCGGCCTGCTGCAACGCTACAATGCCGGCGTCCATACGGTCGGCGCGCTGGCGCAGGTCACCTATCACTGGTCCGACCAGCTCAAGACCACGGCCTATGTCGAGTACAAGCGCCTCGTCGGCGACGCCACGCGCTCCCCGATCGTCAGGCCGTTCGGCTCGCGCGATTCGCTCACCTTCGGCCTGTCGGCGAGCTATTCGTTCGACACGGGAACGAACTACTCCTTCGGGCTCTGAGGAGCCGCTGCGCCATGGCGGGGGCTTCCCCCTGCCATGACGTCTTCAAACCGCAAAAGAAAAGGCGGG
>JAEWKP010000443.1 GCA_023393655.1 Pseudomonadota bacterium
CAGCGCCGTCACCTACGCCCAGATGCGCGGCTCCACCGTGCCGGTGGCATAGACGATCTCGGCCGCGGCGCCGCGCCGGGGCGAGACGGTCACGACCGCGTTCGGCTTGGTCAGGAACCAGTAGGTGCCGCCAGCGACGACAACGGCTGCGACAGCAAGAAGAAGACGAGCAAGTTTCACGGCATCCCCCGCGGGAGGCGCACATCAGCGTTCCCACTTGCGATTCATCGCGTGCGGAAACGTTGCGCTGGCAGCGGCTCTCGCGCACAATCGCGAAAGACCGACCGTCGGTCATTTTACAGACCGACGGTCGGTCGTCAAGAGAAAGCGCGTGGCATGCCCCGTATCGTGAAGTCCCCGGATGATCGCAGGAACGAGATTCTCGATGGCGCGCAGGCGCTGTTCTTCGAGCACGGCTACGAGCGGACGACGGTCAACGACGTGATCACCAAGGTCGGGATCTCGAAGGGGGGCTTCTACCATCACTTCTCGGCGAAGGAGGATCTGCTGGAAGCCATCACCGCCCGGCTGGCGCAGGATGCCGTCGCGCGCGTCCGCGACATCCTGGACGATCCCGCGCTCAGCGCGCTGGAACGGCTGAACGGGTTCATGGCGCGCTCACGCAGCATGAAGCTCGCGGATGCACCAAAATACCGGGCCGCCTTCGACGTGGTTTTCCGACCGGAGAATTTGCTGCTCTATCACCGGATCAATGCCGCCTCGATCGCGGTGATGCGGCCGGTCCTGACCCTGATCATCGCCCAGGGCACGGCCGAAGGCGCCTTCAACGTGCCCGACCCCGAGGCTGCGGCAGAGATCATCCTGCATCTCGGCGCCAGCACCCACGACGCCGTCGCGCGAACGATTGATGCGATGGAAACAACCGGGGAAGACGCCGCGATCGCGACGCTGGATCGACGCTTCCATTTCCAGGGTATCGCAATGGACCGTATACTCGGACTGCCGGATGGTAGCCTGGTTATCGTCGAACCTGGCTTCACACGGGCGGTGATGACGGCACGCCAGGCGGATCGTAGCGACCACGCATAGACTCAACATCTAGCGGATAGGCAAGAAGGCCCGCTTCCAGGCGATGCCCGAATCTCCGCAACTGGCGCAACACGCCATCTTCCGGGTGAGATTCGAGGCAGAAATGAATTCGCCGCCGCGATGGTTCCGCCCGATAGAGCTGCGTCATACCAGGCCGTCCGCGAGCTTTTCCGCAAGCATCGTCGTCGGCAGATTGGTGTTGGCTCGCGGTACACAGGGCATCACGGAAGCGTCGATCACGTGCAAGCCACCGATGCCATGGACAGCGCCATCCCGTGGAGAAACCACGGCCGCCTCATCGTCGGCGCGCCCCATCCTGCAGGTGCCAGAGGGATGATAGCCCCCGATGGTATGCTTCCGGATCATCTCCTCCATCGCATCGTCGTTATCGAGCGCCGTCGGGATGTCGTCGCCGCTGGCGAAGAGGCGGTCGACAAGCAGCTTGCGCAGAGGCGCCGGCCCTTCGGTCAGAAGCGCGGGACCGAGCGTGACCAGCCAGTTGCGCAGGCTCACGCCGCCGACCAGCTTCGCCATGGCGCCGTGAGTCGCGGCGAAGGGATCGCTGCAGGCTCGACGCAATTCGTCGGAGGCATAGAGAGACCACATCCGGCGCACCGCGAGCTTCATTCGCGCCATATCGCGCGGATCGGACAGCATCTGGAAGGCGATCTCCGGCCGCCCCGCCGGCTTTGCCGGATTCAGCCGGACCCAGCCGGTGGAATAGGGTTTGTTGATCCAGCTGAAGAGCGAGCCGATGCGCCGGCCGATCGGATGCCAGGCCGATTTCGAGACGACGACCATGAACATGTCGCCGTGCCCGCAGCCCTCGACCTCGGAGGAATAGCGCCAGGCCGCCTGGACATGACGCCGCGGCGCCTTGCCCAGACGGTGCCCGCGCCGGATCCATGAGGACATCGCCATCGAGGGATGCTCGTTGAGGTTCCTGCCGACGCCCGGCAGGTGGTGGAGGACCGCGACGCCCGCCTCGGTCAGGCGACCAGCTTCACCGACGCCCGCCCGCAAGAGCATCGCCGGGCTCTCCAATGCCCCGGCGGACAGGATCACCCGACGCGCCGCGATACGTTCTTCGCCGATCTGGACGCCGATGGCGCGCCGGCCTTCCATGAGGACGCGATCGACCTTGGCGCCCGAGCGGATCGTGAGATTTGGCCGGCGGCGCGTCGTGGCGTCGAGATAGCCCATCGCAGCCGAGCGGCGCGAGCGGCGGTCGGTCGTCAGCGACATCGGAAACCAGCCATCCTCGAAGACCGCGTTCTGGTCGCCGATATTGCGATAGCCCTCCGCCGTCAGCGCCTGCATCGTCGCGCGGGTGAAGCCGGGCCACTCCTCCGGCATCACGCGGCTGATCGCGATCGGTCCGGACGAGCCGTGCAATGGCCCATCATAGTCCATGTCGGTCTCAAGCTTGCGGAAATAGGGCAGCACCCCTTCCCAGTCCCAGCCCTCCGCGCCCAGCGCCGCCCATTCGTCGTAATCGGCCGGCAACCCGCGATTGCCGATCTCGCCGTTCATGCTGGAGCCACCGCCCATCACCCGCGGCTGGATATAGGGCTTCACCGGCGAGCGCGCCGGGTCGTTATGCGCGATCGGCATCAGGCGGGCGCGCAGATCGCGCCACTGATAGGCGGGATTGAAGGCGGCACGGTAAGGATAGACGTCGCGAATTTCGTCGGGCTCCTGCCCCGGCTCGAAATCGGGGCCGGCCTCGATCAGGAGGACGCGGCTCTTTCCCGAGGCCGAGAGCCGGTTGGCCAGCACGCAGCCCGCCGGCCCGCCGCCGACGATGATATCGTCATAGGAAGCGGTCATTTCGCGGTTCCGCCATCCCTCTTCAGGGTGAATTCCTGATAGGCGGTGCGGTTGGCGAGGATGTAATCCCAATCGTAATCGACGCCGAGCCCGGCCCCGTCGGGAACCGGCACGCAGCCGTCCTCGCCGATATCCTCCAGCGCATCGCTGTAGCCCGAGCCGAAGACCGGCGGCACGGGATTGGCGACGCCCGGCGCGACGAGCGAGAGTTCATACCAGCTCGAATTGCGCATCGCGGACATGCAGTGCCGCTGCGCCGGGCCGGCGGCGTGGATCTCGCAGTCGAGGCCGAACGCCTCGGCGAGATGCGCGACCTTCATCGTGCCGGTGATGCCCATGTCGTAATCGGGGTCGACGCGCAGATAGTCCGTCGCCCGGTCACGGAGCCAGGCCGCCTTGCTTTCGAGGCCGCGCACATGCTCGGTCAGCATTAGCGGAGTACGGATGTTCTCCTTGAGCTGCCGCGCGGCATGCGGGGACCAGCCGGCATCCATGAACGGGTCTTCGTACCAGAGATAGCCACCCTCGTCGCAGGCCTTGCCGACATAGATCGCGTCGGCCAGCGTGCGCAGCTCGCTTGCGGCGTCATACATCAGCTCCATGCGGTCACCGACGCGTTTGGCGCAGAGCAGCAGGTTCGCGGCCTCCTCCTTCGGGTCGCCCTCGCCCCAGCCGTGGATCTTGTAGCCGCGATAGCCGAGCGCGAGGCATTCCTCGGCGAAATCGGCATAGGCCTCGATGCTGTCGAGAATGCCATGGCGGCCACCGTTCAGCGTGCTGGCATAGGTCGGGAGCCGCTGGCGGTAGCCGCCCAGCAGCCGCCAGACCGGGCGGTCCACCGCCTTGCCGGCCAGGTCCCACAGGGCGATGTCCAGGGCGGAATGGCCGATCGCCATGTAGTGGCGGTGTGCGCGCTTGAGCTTGTTGTAGATCGCCTCGCGCTCCTCGGCGTCCTCGCCCAGGATCAGGCCGGCAGCGGCCTTCACCTGGCCGACCATGACGCCGTTCTTGCCGCTATGGACGCTGCAATATTCGCCGCGATGCCCGCCCTCGGTCTCGATCCGAACCGCAAAGGCGGTCAATCGCGACTGTGCGCCCTTCATCACGCTGCGATTGCCGCTGGCATCCACGCCGAGCCCGTCGACCGTGTAGCCGAACTCATGGATCTCGATCCGTGCGATCCGCGCTTCCGGCCGCGAGCCGATCAATCTGTTCATGGCGATCCCTGACAATTTCAGCTTGCAACCGGCAAATCTGTCTGACAACATAATTTTAAGCAGACTGATTTAGCGCCGTCAACGGGACAAGGCCGCCAGAATGGACTCGGAAGAAAGCCGCTCCGCGGTCGCCTACAGGCAGATCGCCGGCTATATCGACAATGTTGCGGATGGCGCGCGGCTGCCGCCCGAGGCGGATTTCGCCGAGATGTTCGGCCTGTCGCGGGCCAGCATCCGCGAGGCATTGGCCCGGCTGCGCGCCGAGGGCATCGTCCGCTCACGCAAGGGCTCGGGCACCTATGCGATGCGCAGCGGCAGCGCCCCCGAGATGGTCCGGCTTTCGGCGATCTCCTCGGTGCGCGAACTCGCCCAGTGGCACGAGGTGCGGCTTGCGCTGGAAAGCGAGGTCGCGGCCCTGGCCGCCGACCGGCGGACCGACGAGGACCTGGCACGGCTCGTCGCGTCGCAGGAGGCGCTGCTAGCCAGCCTGCTGACCGGGCGGGGCGAGCGGGAGGATGTCACCTTCCATGCCGCCCTGGCGGTCTGCGCCCATAATCCGAAGCTGTCGGACGCCCTGGGGCGCCTGACCTCGCACATCTTCAACTGGGGCAATCTTTCGGCCCAACGCTCCGTGCTGACCATGGCGGAGCGCCGCGAGCTGATCGCACTGGAGCATGGCGCCATCGTCGCCGCGGTCGCGGCGCGGGACGGGGATCGCGCCCGCGCCGAGATGCGCCGCCATCTGCTGGCCGGCCGGACGCGCGTGCTCAGCGACCTTCAGATGTAAGCGAAAAAACCGATTGGGGAGGAAATAATCTCATGAAATCAACGATCTTCGACAGGCGGTCCGTGCTGCGTGCAGGGGCCGCCGGACTGGCCCTCGCGGGTTTACCGAAGCTAGCCCAGGCGCAAGGCCTTTCCGGCACGGTCCGGGTCTGGACCTTTCTCGGCGCCGATGGGCAATCGCCGCGCGAGGTCGTGCTGCGCGAGATCATCAAGCGCTTCAAGGCCGCGCATCCCGGCGTCGAGGTTCGGATCGAGGCGCAGCCCTTTCAGGAGCTCGAGGTGAAATTCGTCGCCGCCTCGGCCCAGAACCGGGCACCCGACGTGATCTGGATGCGCGACACCTTCCTCGATCTGGTGCAGCAGCGCGGTGCCCTGGCCAATCTCGACGACCTGCTCTCGGCCGATTTCAAGGCCAAGGCGCTTCCCGACCTCTACCCGGTCTTCGTCGAGAAATCGGTCTTCAACAAGAAGCGCACCTCCCTGCCGCTCTGGCCGAGTCCGGCGCAGGCGATCTTCTACCGCAAGGATGCGCTGGCCGAGCTTGGCCTCGATGCCCCGCCCCTCACCTGGGACGCCTTCATCGCGGCCGCCGGGAAGCTGACCAAGGGCGAGCGGTTGGGCTTCGGCCTGCCGACGAACGACAACAGCGTCTCGGCCTTCATCAACATCATGACCGGCTTCGGCCCGACGATCTTCGACGCGGCTACGGGGCAGTTCAACGTGACCAGCCCCGAGGCCAAGGAGACGGCCAATGTTGTCAGACAGCTTGTGGCGAATGGAGCGCTCTCGCCGACGCTGCTGAATGCGATGGGCGACGACATCCAGGACCAATTCGCCTCCGGCCGCTTCGCGATGGTGCAGGCCTTCGCACCACGCTTCCAGCAGTACAAGCAGATTGCCGCCGGCTATAACGGCAAGGACCTGGCGGTGTCGGCCTGGCCGGCCTTCGGCACGCGCCCACCGGCGGTGCTGCTCGGTCCCTACTGGACGGTGGGTATCTCCGCCAAATCCGCCAACCCGGCTGCGGCGACCGCCTTCGTCGAGAGCCTGTTCAGCGCGGAGGCGTCGCTGGAATGGGCGAAGACTGCAGGCCTCGTGCCCGATCGGCGCTCCGTGCTGAAGGACCCCTATTTCACGACACCGGCGGCGTCCGACATCCACGCCTTCACGGCGCTGCTCTCGGCGCCGGGCGTGATGACCTTCCCGCAGCGCATGCCGAACATCACCAAGGTCTTCCCGGTGATGAACACGGCCTTGCAGGAGCTGATCGGAACCAAGGAAAGCGTGGACGCCATTCTCGAACGGGCGAAATCCACGCTGGGCTGGTAGCGCACCATGCATGCCATGCCTCTCGCGAAGCCGCGGAGCCTCGACGCCGTCGCGCGCCAGGCCCGGCTGGTGGGCTCGTCGCTGGTGGCGCCGGCGCTGCTGCTGGTCATCGCCATCAACATCCTGCCGGCGTTCTACGGATTCTACCTGAGCCTGCACAAGGTCTTCTTCTTCGGGAACGAGGGCTTCGTCGGCCTCGGCAACTATACCGAGCTGCTTCGCGATCCCTTCGCCTGGCAGGCGATCGGCCGGTCGCTGCTCTTCACCTTTTCGGCACTGGCCGTCGCCGTGCCGCTGGCGTTGCTGGCGGCCATGGGCATCCGGCGCCTCGGCCGCTGGGGCAGCGTCCTGCTGACGGTCCTGCTGGTGCCCTGGGCGATGAGCCCGATCGTCGTTGCGCTGTTGTGGAAATGGATCCTGGTGCCCTCGCCTGGCGGACTGGTCGGCGCGGCCTTCAATGCCTTCGGCCTGCCGCCGCAGGACCTCCTGACGAACCCGCTGCTGGCCATGCCGACGCTGATCATCGTGGCGGTCTGGCGCAACTTCGCCTTCGCCACGATCATCCTGATCGGCGGCCTCGGCCAGATCCCGCGCGATCTCTACAAGGCGGCCGCGGTCGACGGCCTCGGCGCCTGGGAGAGCTTCCGCAAGATCACGCTGCCGCTGCTCGCGCCCTCGCTGCTGATCGTGATCTCGATGTTGACGATCAGCTATTTCAACGAGGTGCAGCTCATCATCGGCCTGACCGGGGGCGGCCCGATCCGCCAGACCAGCACATTGGCCTATGCACTCTACCACTCCGGCTTCGTCGAGCTCGACCAGGGGCGCGGCAATGCCATCGCGGCCGTGATGTTCCTGATCAATATGGGGCTGATCGCCATCTATATCCGCATCCTGGGCAAGCAGCCGGGAGCTGCCGCATGAAAATCCTGTCGCGCGCCTTGCTTCTGATCGCCTGCCTGCTGGCCGGCATCGTCGCTCTCGGCCCGATCCTCTGGGCCGCCTCGACCTCGTTCAAGGCGACCAACCGCATCTTCGCGGTTCCGCCCGAGCTCTTGCCGCAAAGCCCGACCCTGGAGCATTACGTCAAGCTGGTCGCCGAAGGTGTCCACTGGGCCTTCCTGAACAGCTCGGCCTATACGGTCGCCGCCGTTCTCCTCGCGCTGATCCTCGGCGCGACCGCGGGCTATGCGCTGATGCGCTATCCCGTCGCGGCCAAGCCCGCGGTGCTGCTCGTCTTCCTCGGGACGATGGCGGTGCCCGGCTTCGCCGTGCTGCTGCCGACGCAGATGCTGGCGACCAGCATCGGCCTGCACAACACCTGGGCGATCCTGCCGATCCTCTATGCCGGGCACATCCTGCCCTTCGCGGTCTGGGTCACGCGCTCGCATTTCGCCACCGTTCCGCGCGAGCTTGAGCAGGCGGCCGAGATGGACGGCTATTCGCGGGCCGAGGCTGTCTGGAAGGTCGTGCTGCCCGGCGCTAAGCCCGCGCTGCTGGCGGCGGCGACCTTCGGCTTCCTGCATTGCTGGAACGACTATGTCACCGGCTCGACCATGGTCGATGCCCCGGAGCTGCGCACGCTTCAGGTCGCGCTGATCTTTTTCCAGGGCTTCCACGGCCGCGACTGGGGTTCGCTGATGGCGGGCGTCATCATCGCGACGATCCCGCCGGTGGTGGTCTTCCTCCTGTTCAGGAAATTCCTGATCGGCGGCTTCGCCGACGGATCCGTCAAAGGCTGAATGATATGACCGAGGCACGGCCGAACCCGGCCCAATCCGTCCGCTTCCGCAATGTCGGGAAGAGCTATGGCTCCGGCTGGGCGGTGTCGGGCATCAATATCGCCATCGAGCCCGGGCAGTTCGTCACGCTGCTCGGCCCCTCCGGCTGCGGCAAGAGTACGACGCTCAACATGATCGCCGGGCTGGAGACGCCGACCGAAGGCCAGATCATGATCGGCGACCGCGACGTCACCACCATGAAGCCGGCCGACCGCGACATCGCCATGGTGTTCCAGTCCTACGCGCTCTACCCGCATATGACGCTCTACGAGAACATCGCCTTTCCGCTGCGGGCGCGCAGGCGTCGCGCGCCGGAGGCGGAGGTCGACCGCAAGGTCCGTGCAGCCGTGAAGATGCTCGGCCTGGAGGCGATGCTCGACCGCTTTCCGCGCCAGATCTCGGGCGGCCAGCGCCAGCGCGTCGCGCTCGGCCGGGCCATGGTGCGGACGCCCACCGTCTACCTGCTGGACGAGCCGCTCTCGAATCTCGACCAGCAATTGCGGGTCCAGATGCGTTCGGAGCTGAAGGACATCCATCAGCGGCTGGGCGCCACCATGCTCTACGTCACCCATGACCAGAGCGAGGCGATGACCCTGTCGGACCTGGTCGTGGTCATGTCGAACGGCCGCATCGAACAGGCCGGCAGCCCGCGCGAGCTCTACAACAACCCGGCCAATCTCTTCGTCGCCCGCTTCCTCGGCGAGCCCGGCATGAACATTCTCGACGGCGAGGCCGAGGCCGGGCGGCTGCGCGGGGCAGGCTTCGATATCGCGCTTCCAGCGCTGGCGCAGAAGGCCGGGCGCAGGATTTCGGTGGGGCTCCGGCCCGAGGACCTGCAACACGACCCGTCCAGGACGGCAGCCATCCGCGGCACGGTCCGCACCGTCGAATATCTGGGCTCGCGCAGCCTCGTCCGTGTCGAGGTGGGCGAGCGCCTGATCGCCGCCTTCCTGCCGCCCTCCGTCGATCTACCGGCCGGGGCAGCCATCGGATTATCGCCGGCCGACCCGGACAAGGCGCGCTTTTTCGAAACCGATGGCGGCGCTTCGCTGCATTACCATCAGAACCTCGCAGGCTGAGCCCATGAACAGGATTTCCCTCGACGATCAGGTCGCGGTCGTCACCGGCGGCGCGCAAGGGCTCGGTCTTGCCATCGCCAAACGGCTCATTGCGTCCGGCGCGCGCGTCAGCCTCTGGGACCGCGATACGGACGAACTGGAAAAGGCGCTCGCGCTGCTCGGCCCCGCCTCCTCGGCCAAGCCGGTCGACATCACCGATCTCGACGGCCTGACGCGCAGCCTGGCGAGGTCGAAGCCGAAATCGGCCCGGTCTCGATCCTCGTCAACTCGGCCGGCATCGCCGGCGGCAATGCGCCTCTCGACGCCTATGATCCGGAGGAGTGGCGCCGCGTCGTCGAGATCAACCTGAATGGCACGTTCTACGTGAACAAGGTCGTGGTGCCCGGCATGAAGGCGAGGAACTACGGGCGGATCGTCAATATCTCATCGGTTGCGGGCAAGGAGGGCAATCCGAACCTCGCCGCCTATTCCGCCGCGAAGGCGGGCGTGATCGGCCTGACGAAATCGCTGGGCAAGGAACTCGCTGGCTATGACATCGCGGTGAACGCGATCTCGCCTGCCACGGCGAAGACACGCATCCTCGACACGCTCAAGCCGGACTTCATCCAGTACATGCTGTCGCGCATTCCCCGCGCCCGCTTCCTCGAAGTCGACGAGGCCGCCGCCATGGTCGCGTGGCTGGTCAGCCGCGAGAACAGCTTCACCACCGCCTCGGTCTTCGATCTCTCGGGCGGACGCTGCACCTATTGAGCGGGAGAGAACGATGACCCTGGAACGGGCGCAGGGCCTGATCGCCGCCGCTCTCGCCGCCGGCCGCGTGCAGGGGGCACGGCCGCTGGCCGCCGTGGTGGTCGATGCCGGGGGCCATATCGTCGCCTCGGCCCGCGAGGACGGGGCCACGATTGCCAGGCACGAATTCGCCCTGGCGAAGGCCTGGAGCTGCATTGCGCTCGGATTGGATACGCGCGATCTCGTCGAAAGGGCCGAGGCAAATCCGGCCTTCTTTTCCGCGGCTGCTACCCTCTTGTCCGGCAAGTTGCTTCCCGCTGCCGGCGGGGTGCTGATTCATAAGGACGAGAAAATTCTGGGCGCGCTCGGCATCTCCGGCGACACGGGAGAAGTGGACAACGCTTGCGCAATCGCCGCCACCGGGCGCTGAGCCGACGAGCGCTCGGGCTTCGCGAACATCCCCCTTGGGGGGCGCCATTCAGGGCCGGATTGCGAACGCCAGTGTTTTTGAAATGGCGATGTAATCAGCGGCGGCTGTGAGCCGGGAGCGTGGGCTTGAAACACTCGACTTTCGAAGCTGGCACATCTTTATCACGCGCCACCGGATGGAAGCTGGCCGATCTCTGATCTCAAAGGAATCTGGTTTCGGGCAGTCCAGGCGGTCAGTCATCATTCCCTTTGTTGCCGCCAGATCGGGGCGACGCATCAGAAAGCGATCTCGTTCCCGACCACGCCAGCCGCCCCTGGGGGCGAGACCTTGTTTATTTGCGGTGAAGATCGCTCGTTTTCCGATGACGGGGACATTTATCCAACCGCAGGTTGGAATAACCTTGCGAATCACTTGTATTGGGGGCCGCAAGCATGCGCGGCCGCCTCGGCGCGCCCCTCCGGCGAGAGTAACCGCTCGTTAACCGGCGTTAACCAATGGTGAAGACATGACGATGCTGTACCGAGATCGGCACGCGTGCCTATGAGGGCCTTGAGCTTCATCGGTCGGATGTCTTCGGACGGGCTCCTTGGCTTGTTCCGGCCCCTTGCAGGGATGCTAGCGGCATGCGGACTGCCTCTCGTCTTCGCTGGCTGCGGCGAGCAACGGTTGTCGAGCGATGAACTCGTCTCGGCCTCGCGCGCGGTCACCGTCGATGTCGGCCGTGCCCTGGCGCTGCCCCCTCCCGGCAGCCTGCCTGTGACCGGCGTCACCCAGAGAACCTATGAGAACGCCGTCTCGCAGACCGTCTCCCTGGCGACCCGTGGCCGGACTCCAGGCGAAAATGCGATCCATGTCGCCTTTTTCACGGCGGCAGATGTCCCCGAGGCCACCGGCGTCGAGGGCAACCTGCTGAAGGAGCCCGGCATCGACGACTTCGCCCTAGGCAAAGAGATGGAGGAGCGCTTTCCCGGTGTCGCGATGGCCCCCTCCGCCGTTTTTGTCCAGAACAGATACGGTCCATTCGGCTATGCGGTCGGTCGCGGCACCGGCGGCGAGGCCTGCCTCTACGCCTGGCAGCGGCTCGCGGGCAAGGACAGTCTCTTCCGCCCGAAATCGGGCATGATCTCGGTGCGTTTGCGCGTCTGCGACCCTGCCGCGACCGAGGCCTCGCTTCTGCGCCTGGCCTATGACTACGCGTTCAACGCCAAGCTGAAGCGGCCCGGCTGGAATCCGATCGGCGATGCGCCCGCGCCGGCCCCTGAACTCGGCCAGGCCGGCGCCCCTATCTATCCGCAGGCGCCGCACTCCTTCTTCGACGAGACCCCGCAGCGCCCGCAAGCCGTCCGGCCCCGGCCGGAGCGCCGGCGCAGCGCGGTTCCCGCGGAGCCGCAGGCCCCCGATCCGATCCCGACCAAGCCGCTTGAAGGATACCCCACCGTCCCGCCGCCGCCCACGCCCTGAACCCACCCGGATTGCCGAAAGCCCGATGCGAACAGCGAGCTACGTCATCTTCTGGGCCGTCATCGCGATGGTCGTCATCGCGCTGATCACCCTGCCGATCAGCTTGCAGGCGCATCTGATCGCCGGAGCCATCGTGGTCGGCGCGATGATGGTCCTGAAATTCCTGCGGCCTTACGGCGTCTGGCGGCTGATCGCGCTCGGCTTGGGCACCGCGATCGTGCTGCGCTATGTCTATTGGCGCACGACCAGCACGTTGCCGCCGGTCAACCAGCTCGAGGATTTCATCCCGGGGCTGATCGTCTACCTCGCCGAGCTCTACAATATCGGTATGCTGGGCCTCAGCCTCTTCGTCGTGGCGATGCCGTTGCCGAAGCGCAAGACGCCGCCGATCGACCTCGCCAACGCACCGACGGTCGACGTCTTCGTGCCGACCTACAACGAAGAGCCCGAGATGCTCGCGACGACGCTCGCGGCAGCGCTGGCGATGGACTACCCGGCGGGGCGCCTGAACATCTTCCTGCTCGACGACGGCGGCACCGACGAGAAATGCAACGCCGACGACTTCGCCGCGGCCAGCGCCGCCCGCGAGCGCCGCACGACGCTGACGAAGCTTTGCGAAGGGCTCGGCGTCACCTATCTGACGCGCGAGCGCAATCTCAGCGCCAAGGCCGGCAATCTCAATAACGGCATCGCCAACTCGCAAGGCGAGCTGATCGTCGTCTTCGACGCCGATCATGCCCCTGCACGCAGTTTCCTGACCGAGACGA
>JAEWKP010000460.1 GCA_023393655.1 Pseudomonadota bacterium
GCCTGGGAGCGCTGACGCCTGCCGTCGTCGGCCTGATCCCACATGATGCCGTCCGAGCGCTCACGCGAGCGTCCTATCGCATATCCGAGGCATTCTGGCGCGAGACGCTCATCGAAGCCTCGATCTACCGCGAATGGATGGTGGGTATCGGGCGCCGCTCGGCTCCGAGCCGCATCGCTCATTTGTTTTGCGAGTTCATCACCAAAATGACCGCGATCGGGTTGTCGGACGGCGTGACCTGCAATCTGCCTTTGACGCAGCCGGAGATCGCTGATGCGCTTGGCCTATCCACGGTCCACATGAACAAGAAGCTGAGGGAAATCCGCGAGGCCAAACTCATTCGGCTGCGTGCCAACCGGCTCACGGTTCTGGATTGGAAAGGTCTTTGCAAGTTGGCGGATTTTGATCCCAACTATCTGCACCTCCAGCCCGGTGTCGCGAAAATCGAAGGCGCTTGAGGAACTGCTAGACGCTGGCTGCATTAGGCAGACATGCCCAGCTACTTTTTCCATACCCGCGACGGAGAGAAGCTCGAAATCGACGAGGAGGGCACGGATTTACCCGACGACCAAAGCGCGCGAAATGCCGCCAAGGAATTGCTAACTGCATTGAATCGCGAAAAGCTGCCCAATGGCGACCACATATCGCTTTCGGTCACTGTGCAGAACGCAGAAGGCGCAGAGATTTACATCGCAAGCTTGCGCCTAGACGGCCAGCCGCCACCGACCCGAGTCGGGAAGAGTTGAAGGTCAGCCACTGCATGCCGCTTCCAAAAGCCAGTGCCAGCTCGTGACATTCAGCGGATCAGGTCTTAGCGCGTGGCGCACATGGATGCTTTCGCTGCAATGTCATTTGCTATTGCTCTGCAAGCTTTGATCGGCGCAAAGAGAGAACCCTCACCGGCTGGTTCTCCGCATGCCTATCTCTCAGGCGTTCTTTCAACGCTCGAACGCCCTGCTTCTGGCCATCGGTGTCGCCGTACTGGTCATCATCGTCGCCACATCTCTCTGGCTGACAACGGCAAGCGAGCGCTATTTCAGCGAAGTAACTGCAGCCCGCGCCGTGCGTAGCGCAACTGCTGACTTGCTGTCGCTCGTGCAAGACGCCGAAACGGGCCAGCGCGGCTATCTCCTAACACGGGACGAAAGCTATCTTGCTCCCTACAGTGCAGCTGTTTCCCAGCTTCCCGACCAACGCCTTCAGCTTGAACGCGCCGCAGCGAGGCTGCCCGAGGTCAATCCCATCCTGCAGCGGGTCAATAGTCAACTCGACCAGAAGATCGCCGAACTCGCAGCAACGGTCGAAGCAACGCGCAAGGGCGACACCGAAGCCGCGCTGAACCTCGTCCGCAGCGGATCGGGTAAGCGCCTGATGGACGAGTTACGCACCGATCTGAGTGCAATTCTCGCGATATCGGAAAATGAGCTGCGGGAGGCGATCGATGCCCAGGTCATGGCCTCGACGAGGCTACGCTGGACCACGATCATCGGCGCTATCCTGATCCTCGCCATGGCCGGCGCGGCAAGCTGGACGATCATCAGCTATACCCGCGAACTGGTGGCAGCACGGCGCGAGGTCGAAACGCTCAATGTCGGACTGGAAGAACGCGTGCGCGAGCGCACGGATGCGCTCGTTAAGGCGAACGAGGAGGTGCAGCGCTTCGCCTATATTGTGACGCATGATCTGCGGGCGCCGCTCGTAAACATTATGGGCTTCACCAGCGAGCTGGAGGCGATGTTCAAGCCGATCGACGCCTATGTCGGCGCCGGCGCAGCTGCCACCCCCGAGCAGAAGGCAGCGGCCGAAGAGGCGCTGCAGATCGATGTCGCCGAGGCGATCGGCTTCATTCGTTCGTCGACGCGCAAGATGGACGGGCTTATCAACGCGATCCTCAAGATTTCCCGCGAGGGCCGTCGCGAATTGCGGGCGGAGAGTGTCGATCTGACCGCGCTGATCGAGACGGCTGCAGCGGCCGTCCACCATCAGGCCGGCGCGGAGGAAGGCGGCGGGATCGAGATTGACGCGCAGGTTCCTCGCATCACGAGCGATCGCCTGTCGCTCGACCAGGTGATGGGCAATCTCCTCGACAATGCCATCAAATACCGGGCGCCCGACCGTCCGATCAAGATCGCCGTCCGCACGCGCCGGGAGCGCCGCGGCTGGGTGAAGATCGAGATCGAGGACAATGGCCGCGGCATCGCGGCGACCGACCACGAGCGCATCTTCGAATTGTTCCGGCGCTCTGGCACGCAGAACACGGCGGGCGAAGGCATCGGCCTCGCCCATGTCCGCACGATGGTGCGCAATCTCGGCGGCGACATCGCCGTGCGCTCAGAACTTGGAAAGGGCACGACCTTTACCGTGACCCTGCCCCCCGACCTCGCGGCCTACAGACGGAGTGCCGAAGCGTGACCAATGGAAAGCCCGTCTCGATCATCATGATCGAGGACGATGAAGGCCATGCCCGCCTCATCGAGAAGAACATCCGCCGCGCCGGTGTCAGCAACGAGATCATCCCCTTCGCCAACGGCACGGATGCGCTGAACTACCTGTTCGGCCCCGATGGCTCCGGTGCCGTCAGCGCCGGCCGCCAGCTCTTGATCCTGCTCGACCTGAACCTGCCCGACATGGGCGGCGTCGACATCCTCGAGAAGGTGAAGGCGAACACGCATACCAAGCGTTCGCCCGTCGTCGTGCTCACCACGACCGACGACAGCCGCGAGATCCAGCGCTGCTACGATCTCGGCGCCAATGTCTACATCACCAAGCCCGTGGATTACGACGGCTTCGCCAACGCGATCCGCCAGCTTGGCCTGTTCTTCTCCGTCATCCAGGTTCCGGAAACGCCATGACCGGCTTGCGTGGCCGCCGCTGATGCCGAACCGGCCGATCAACGTCCTCTATATCGACGACGACGCCACACTCGGGCGCCTCGTGCAGCGCATGCTCGCGCGCCACAACTATGTCGTGGAGCATGTCGAAACCGCCGATGCGGGCCTCGCGCGCGCAGAAGCGGGCGGAATCGACGTCATCATCCTCGATCATGATCTCGGGACAGCTTCAGGGCTCGATGTCCTCGCCGCGCTTGCCACGGACGCGGCTTCTCCGGCCGTCATTTACGTGACCGCCTCCTCGGAGCTCTCGATCGCCGTGACGGCTCTGAAGGCCGGCGCCATGGATTATGTCGTCAAGACGGTCGGCGAGGATTTCGAGGTCTTGCTGCGGGCCGCGCTGGAACATGCCGTCGTCAAAACGCGCCTGACTCGCGCCCGCGAACAGGCCGAGCAGGAAGTACGGGAGGCCCGCGACCGGGCCGTGACGCTGTTGGCGGAAGTGAATCACCGCGTCGCCAATAGCCTGTCGCTGGTCGGCTCGCTCGTCCGGATGCAGGCCAATTCGGTCGAGGACCCCGGTGCCAAGGCCGCGCTGGCAGAGACGCAGGCGCGCATCACGGCGATCGGCAACTTGCATCGCAGCCTATACACCTCGGACGACGTCCGTGCCGTAGATCTCGCTGGCTATCTCCGCTCACTGCTCGACGAGTTCGCCCAATCGCTCGCCGGCTCCGGCCAGATGCCCGTGATCCGCTTCGAGGCCGAAACCGTGCTGGCGAAAACCGACAAAGCGATCTCAATCGGGCTGATCGCGACGGAACTGGTGACCAACGCGCTGAAATACGCCTATCCGAACGGCCAGGGCGAAGTCCGGGTCAGCCTCTCCCGCGAGGGCGATGCCGTCACTCTCGCGGTCGCCGATGACGGAATCGGCTGGAGCGGAACCGGCACGATCAGGGGCACAGGTCTCGGCAGTAAGATCGTGCGCGCGATGGCGAAGAGCCTCGCGACCGAATTACGGTACGCAGATACAGGCGGACGCGGGACGCAGGCCATCATGAAACTGTCCCTCGCCGGCCTGGCACCGCCAGCGTCAGAAGCGGCCTGAACAGCGCCGGACGCTCAAGAGCTACGCAACACTCGGAAGCCTGCGCAACGCTGCCTCCAGCGAAGCGAGATTGTAGGGCTTGCGGAGCGTCGCCGCCTCGGCGACGCCGAGGATTGCAAGATCGTCATAGCCCGTTGCGAAGAGGAAGGGCACGCCGAGTTCGCGCAGGCGATTGCCGATCGGCTCCGAGGTTTCGGAGCCGAGATTGACGTCGAGGATAGCAAGATCCGGCGCCGTCCGGCCCAGGAACGACAGGGCCTCGGAGACATTCGCGCAGACTTCGACCTGGCTCGCCCCCAGGGTCGCCAGCATGTCCTCGCAATCCATCGCGATGATGAATTGATCCTCGACCAGCAGCACGCGCCTGCCTTCCAATGGCCGGCCGGGCTTGCCCCTGGTCGGTATGGGCGCCTCCTCGGGAGACGCCGCATCCTCGGTCCAGCGGATGAACTTGGCGGGGATGCAGAGCCTGGCCGTGATGCCCTCGGGCTCGAAGGCCAGATCGCTTCGCCCACCGAGATCGAAGGGGATGCTGCGATCGATCAGGATGCTGCCGAAGCCCTGGCGGGACGGCGGCCTGACTGGCGGGCCGCCGCGCTCCCGCCAGACGATCTCGCAATCCCCCCCGGCATTGGCCGACCATTCGACCGAGAGTTCCCCGGTCTTGACGGAGAGCGCGCCGTACTTGGCGGCATTGGTGATCAGCTCGTGGATCACCAGAGCGACTACCGAGAAGGCGCGCGCATCGAGCGAGACGGACGCCCCCCGAACCGCGATCGTGCCGCCACTCGTCCGATAGGGCGAGGCTTCCGCGTTGACGAGATCCAGCAGCGATCCGCCGCCGCTCGCCCGCATGGCCTGGTCGTGAGCGATGGCGAGCGCCTCGATCCGCCCCTTGAGCGACGCGACATAGGCTTCGATCGTTGCGCCTTCCGCAAGCGGGTGGGCGACGATCGACTTGATCAGGGCAAGGATGTTCTTGACCCGGTGATTGAGCTCCTGATTGAGCATCTTCTGGCGGATTTCGGCCTTGTTCCGCTCGTCGGCCAGGAGTTCGCTCTGACGCAGCACGACCTCGATCAGGGTCCGGCGCGCCGATTCCGCCAGTTCGCGCTCGACCGGGGTCCAGGTCTTGGAATGGCCGGCAACGGTCTCCTTCCACACCGCAAAGCTCTGTCGCGGCGTGAGGCGGTCGCCGTGAGGGCCGGTCGTGTAG
>JAEWKP010000475.1 GCA_023393655.1 Pseudomonadota bacterium
AGGTCGGGCAGGCCTCGCGCTTCGTCGGCTCGGCCGATCTGAAGGCGGTGAAGCAGGGTGCCAAGGACGGCACGATGGACATCGTCGTCGGCACGCATGCGCTGCTCGGCAAGGGCGTCGACTTCAAGGATCTCGGCCTCGTCATCGTCGACGAGGAGCAGCATTTCGGCGTCGCCCACAAGGAGAAGCTGAAGGAATTGCGCGCCGAGGTGCATATGCTGACGCTCTCGGCGACGCCGATCCCGCGCACGCTCCAGCTCGCCATGACCGGCGTGCGCGAGCTCTCGATCATCGCGACGCCGCCGGTCGATCGCCTGGCGGTGCGCACCTTCGTCACGCCCTTCGATCCGCTGATCGTGCGCGAGGCACTGCTGCGCGAACGCTATCGGGGAGGGCGGTCGTTCTACGTCGTGCCGCGCATCGAGGACATCGCCGACGTCAAGGACTTCCTCGACAAGCAGGTGCCGGAGTGCAAGGTCGGCATCGCCCATGGCCAGATGGCGGCCGGCACGCTGGAAGACGTGATGACGGCCTTCTACGAGGGCCAGTACGACATCCTGCTCTCGACCACGATCGTCGAATCCGGGCTGGACATCCCGACCGCGAACACGCTGATCGTCCACCGCGCCGACATGTTCGGCCTCGCCCAGCTCTATCAGTTGAGGGGCCGCGTCGGCCGCTCGAAGACACGCGCCTATGCGCTCTTCACCGTGCCGGCCAACCGCAAGCTGACCGAGCAGGCCGACAAGCGCCTCAAGGTCCTGCAATCGCTCGACACGCTCGGTGCCGGCTTCCAGCTCGCCAGCCACGATCTCGATATCAGAGGTGCCGGCAACCTGCTCGGCGACGAGCAATCCGGCCATATCAAGGAGGTCGGCTACGAGCTCTACCAGCAGATGCTGGAGGAGGCGGTGGCGGCGCTGAAGGCCGGCATCGAGTTCGAGACGGAGACGCAATGGTCGCCGGCGATCCAGGTCGGCGCCCCGGTCATGATCCCCGAGCACTATGTCGCCGACCTGACGCTGAGGCTGACCCTCTACAAGCGCCTCTCGACCATGGACGATGATGCTGAGCTGCAGTCCTTCGGCGCCGAACTGGTCGACCGCTTCGGTCCGCTGCCGGAGGAGGTCAACCAGCTCCTGGAGATCGTCGCGATCAAGGCGCTCTGCAAGCGCGCCAATGTCGAGAAGGTCGAGGCCGGACCGAAGGGCATCATCGTCGCTTTCCGCAACAACGAATTCGCCAATCCGGAAGGGCTGGTGAGTTTCGTCGCCAAGCAGGGCACGCTGGCCAAGGTCCGCCCCGACATGCGCGTCGTCTTCATCGACGATTTCGACACGGTCGAGCATCGCCTGAAGGCGACGCGCCGTTTGCTGACCGATCTCGCGCGGATCGCGGAACGGAAGAAGGCGGCTTGAGCGCCGCCTTGCACCTTACATATCGAAGAAGACCGTCTCGTTCTCGCCGGCGAGGTTGATGTCGAGCCACCATGTCCCGTCCGGCTTACGCTGGGCAATCAAGGTGTGGCGGCGCATTTCCGGCACGAGCGTGAGGATCGGGTCGGTCTCGTTGCCCTCGCCATCGGCGAAATAGAGCCGCGTCGGCAGGCGCTTCAGCAGGCCACGGCCGAAGACAGAGAGCGCGATATGCGGCGCCTGCAAGCTGTTGCCGGGGCCGGGCACGCGGCCGGGGCGGATGGTGCGGAAGCGGTAGATGCCGTCCTTGGCGGTCGAGGCGCGGCCGAAGCCGACGAAATGCCGGTCGAGCGCGACATCGGCGCGGTCGTCGTCCGGGCTGGCATAGCGGCCCTTGGCATTGGCCTGCCAGATCTCGATCATCGCATCCTCGATCGGCTTGCCATCGGCGTCGTAGACGCAGCCGGCAAGCGCGATGACTTCGCCCTCGGGTTGACCTGAGACATTCGAGCCCGAGAGCAGGAAATGCTCCGGCGGCATCAGGTCGGGCCGGGCACCCATTTCGGATCGGCCGACGAGATCGGCGCCACCCTTCCACGGCAGGCCGTAATGGAAATAGGGGCCGACCGTCTGCCACGGTGTCTGGCCGAAGATCGACAGGTCCTGGCTGTCCTGCCGCGGCGCGGCGTTGCGGGATTCCAGATCAGTGGTCGTCGTCATGATCGTCCTCGAACGGGGTCTGGTCGCGGCCCTTGAGCACGATGTCGAAGACATAGCCCAGCGCCCAGTTCGGCTCGGTGGTGCCGATGTCGAAGCGCGCGACCATGCGCTGGCGATAGGGCATCGGCACGGCATTCGCGATCGGGTCGATCTCGATCAGCGGATCATCGGGGAAATACATCTGCGTGACCAGCCGCGTCGCGAAAGCGGGGCCGAGCAGCGAGAGATGGATATGGGCCGGGCGCCAGGCGTTCTTGTGGTTGCCCCAGGGATAGGCGCCGGGCTTGATCGTGACATAGCGATAGCGGCCTTGCTCGTCGGTGATCACGCGGCCGACGCCGGTGAAATTCGGATCGAGTGGGGCCGGCCAGTCGTCCTTGGCGTGGATATAGCGGCCGGCGGCATTGGCCTGCCAGATCTCGACGACGGTGTTCGGCACCGGGCGAGACTGTTCGTCGAGCACGCGGCCGGTGACGACGATGCGCTGGCCCTGCGGCTCCGCCTTGTGCTGGGTGGTGAGGTCAGCCATCGCCGGGCCCATCAGGCGCGACCAGTCGGTCGGCCCGGTCACCTCGGTCAGCGTCGGCGGGATCGTGATCGGGGCCTGGCGCGGGCTGCGCGCCACGGTCGAGCGATAATCCGGGGAGAGCGAGGCCGGCTGCCCGGCATCGAGCCCCGCATAGGGAAGGATCAGGCTGCTCATGCGGCTTCTCTCTCCTTAGAGCCTCTTAGCCATGGCTCGGCGCGGGAACGCTGATCGGGCGCGCCAGCCTGGATTGCGCGGTGAGCCGGATGCCGGCATTGGCGGCGCCGTAGCCGGCATAGCCGTCGCGCTGGACGATCTCGAAGAACAGACCGCCATCCAGCGTCTGCGTATAGGCCTGCCGGAACGCGCCGCCGGCATCGCTGTCATAGAGGATGTTCAGCGCCTTCATCGCGTCGATCTCCTCCGCCGTCAGGTCGGAGCGGGCTTCGAGGTCGTCATAATAGTTCTCGGGGATGGGTAGCATGGCGACGCCGTTCGCAACCAGCCGCTTGACGGTCGCGGCGATGTCGTCGGTCGCGAAGGCGATGTGCTGCACGCCCGAGCCGAAGAAATCGGTGATGAAGCGGGCCGAGAGCGTGCGATGGCTCTGCGAGCCGTTGAGGATGAGCCTCAAGCCATGGCCGTTCCTGCCGTCGAGCCCGCTTTCGATGACCTGGCTCTGGACCACGCCGCCGGGGTCGAGCACGGCCTGGCTCGGCGTCTTCCGCGTCTCGAACAGCGAGGAATAAAAGAGCAGCCAGGTCAGCATCTCCTCGTATTGCATGCTCTGCGAGACATGGTCGACGCCGGTGAGCCCGGCATCGTCCGGGGCTTCGCCGGTCGCCTCGAAATCGACCTCGGCCCAGCGGCCGAGCGCCGAAGCCTGATCGAGGAAATACAGCAGGCTGCCGCCAAGCCCGCGCACGGGCGGGATGTCGAGTTCGTCCGGTCCGATAGCGCCGGCATGGGGCACGTCGAGCAAGGCCTTGGCGCGCGCGATCGCGGCCTGCGCATCCGGCACCCGAAGCGCCAGCGCACAGACCGAGGTGCCATGCGTGATCTGGTAGCTATGGGCGAATCCATCGGCCTCGCTGTTCAGGACGATGCGGATATCGCCCTGGCGCCAGAGATCGACATCCTTGGAGCGATGTGCGCCTGAACGCGCGAAACCGAGTGCGCGCAGCAACCGCTCGAAGCCGGGCCGTTCGGCCTCCGACACCGTGAACTCGATGAACTCGACCGCCTCGACCGGGGCCGGCGGCGGCATCGGCACCGCGCCGGGCACCGGCGTGCCGACTTGTCGAGCGGTCTCGTCGAGCAGCCAGATCAGCGAGCGATGCCCGTCGAGCGCGACCGAACGGGCCGAGCCGGCGCGGAAGCGGTCGTTGAAGATTTCGAGCGAGAGCACGCCATCATAGCCGGTCGCGGCCAGCGCGCGCATGAAGCCGGAAAGGTTGAGGTCGCCCTGGCCGGGCAGGCAGCGCCAATGCCGGCTCCAGGAGAGCGGGTCCATCTGCAGAAGCGGCGCATCAGCCATCTGCACCATCTCGATCTTGTCGCGCGGGATCGAGCCGATCGCCGAGAGGTCAAGCCCCCGCGCCAGGATGTGGAAGGAATCGAGCACGATCCCGACTTCCGGCCGGTTGGCGCGGCGCACGATCTCCCAGGCGTCGCGATAGTCGAAGACGTGCCGCCCCCAGGCAAGCGCCTCGTAGCCGACGCGCAGGCCACGCCGGCCCGCGCGCTCGCCGAGTTCGGCGAAATCGGCGGCAAGCCGGTCGATGCCCGGCAAGGCTTCCGGCGAGACGCTGGAGCAGACGAAGAGCAGGTCCGTGCCAAGCTCCTGCAGGAGATCGAATTTGCGCTCGGCCCGGTCGAAGACGCGCTGGCGGCGGCCCGCCGGCATGCCCTCGAAATCGCGGAAGGGCTGGCAGGTCACGATGGTGAGGCCGAGATCGGCGCAGATGCGCCGGACTTCCGTCGGCGAGCCCGGAAAGGCGATCAGGTCGTTCTCGAAAATCTCGACGGCCTTGAAGCCGGCCGCGGCGATGGCTTCGAGCTTTTCCTGGAGCGTGCCGGAGACGCAGACGGTGGCGATCGATGGAATCACGGGAGTGCCTCCTCTCAGGCCAGCTTGGCGACGGCGCGCAAATCCTCAGCCGTGGTGGACGGCAGGCCGAAGAATTCCAGATAGGCGGGAATCTGCTCGAACAGCATGTCGGTGCCGACCTGCACAGGGCAACCGCGGGAACGGGCCGCGGCGAGGAAGGGCGTGATTTCCTGCGCCATCACGACTTCGCCGACGAGTGCGGACGGAGAGATGCGTTCGACATCCACCGGCAGCGGGTCGCCCGGCTTCATGCCGAGCGGGGTCGCGTTGATGACGATGTCGAATCCGTCGGGGTCGTTCGAACCGGCGGTGACGCGCAGGGCAGGGTAGTGCACGAACAAGCGCTGCCCCAGTTCCTCGGCTGCGGAGACCTGCCTGTCGAACAGGCCGAGCTCCGCGACGCCGGCTTTCGCCAGCGAAGCGGCAATCGCCGAGCCGACGCCGCCTGCGCCGACGACCAGCGCGCGGGCGCCGGCGAGCTTGTGCCCTTTGCGCAGGACGCCGCGCACGAAGCCCTCGCCGTCGAACATGTCGCCACTGAGCCGGCCATCCGCTTCGAGGCGCACGGCATTGCAGGCGCCGGCGATCGCGGCGGTCGGCGAGAGCACGTCGACGAGCCCGGTCGTGGCGACCTTGTGCGGCATCGTCACCAGCGCTCCATGGGCGTTGGACAGGCGGAAGAACAGCGTCAGGAAATCGGGATAGTCCTCGCTGCGGCAGCCCATCGGCACGACGACGGCATCGATCCCCTCGCGCTGGAAATAGGGGTTGTAGATCATCGGCGCCTTAAAGCTCTCGGTCGGATAGCCGAGATGGCCGATCAATCGCGTCGTGCCCTTGATCATGCGCTGGCCCTCGCCGGAGCGAGCTTCGGGGCGATCTCGACCGGAGCGCCAGTGCGCGCCGCCTGCTTCCCCGCCTCGATGACGGCGAGCGTCGCAAGCCCCTCGCGGCCGGAAACGAGCGGCTCGTCCATGCCACGGATCACCGCGCAGAAATGCCGGACCTGCGCCTGCAACGGATCCTCGGGCACGAAGGGGATGCGCTCTCGCCGCAGCGGCTCCCCCCAGCCGCGCTTGTCGCTGTGGCTCCAAAGTTCGAGCGCCGGGATCGTCAGCGAACCATGCGTGCCGCCGATCTGGTAGCAGGACTGGTCCTGCCGCGGATAAGCCGGGTTCTCGCCGGTCGTCAGCTCCCAGCTCCAGGGCGAGACGACGGTGTCGGAGGCACTGACCGTGCCGAGCGCGCCATTGGCGAAACGCAGGATCGCGACGGCGGTCTCTTCTGCTGGGTCCCCACGCACGGCGTTAGAGCTTAGCGCCTGTACCCCGACGATCTCGCCGCAGAGATAGCGGAACAGGTCGATATCGTGGATCAGGTTGATGAGGATCGGCCCGGCGCCCTCCTGCCGGCGCCAGTCGACGTCGAAGTAATCGTCCGGCTTCACCAGCCAGAACTGGCCGTTGAGCGTCAGGATGCGGCCGAGCCGGCCGGCATCGATCGCCTCGCGCGCTTTCCGGATCATCGGATTATGGCGGCGGTGATGGCCGACGAGCAGCGGCACGCCTGCCGCCTCGGCCGCAAGCACGAGCTCGCGGGCGCTATCGACGCTGTCGGCCAGCGGCTTCTCGACCAGCACGGGTAAGCCGGCTGCGACCAATTCCAGCCCGTTGGCGACATGGAGCTGGTTCGGCGTCGCGACGATGACGCCGTCCGGATGCTCGCCAGCGGGGAGGGCGTCGAAAGCCGGATACCAGGCGACGCCGATCTCCGCAGCGAAGGCTTTGCCGGCAGGCGCCGGGTCGATGATCGCCGTGAGGACGGCGCCGGGCTCGGCCCGGACATGGGCGGCGTGGCGCTTGCCGATCAGGCCTGCCCCCATCACCGCGATCTTCACCGGAGCCATCGGGGCGTTCCTCACGCGGCTTTTTCGTCGATGAGCTTGGCGATGCGCCGCAAGCCGAGCTGATAGCCCTGCGTGCCGAAGCCGGCGATGACG
>JAEWKP010000040.1 GCA_023393655.1 Pseudomonadota bacterium
GCCTGGGGCGAGAGCGTGGTCGAATCCATGCTCTATCCGCTCTGGGACCTCAAGCTGAAGACCGGCCATTCCGTGCGCTCGATCGACGATTGCGTGCGCGAGGCCCGCGCCGACATGACGATCCGCACCGCCCTACTGGAGGCGCGCTTCCTAGTGGGGGACCGCTCGCTGTTCGACGAGATGGTCCGCCGTTTCGATGCCGAAGTGGTCGAGGGCACGGCCCAGGCTTTCACCGAGGCCAAGCTCGCCGAGCGCGAACTCCGGGTGCAGCGGGCCGGCGCCTCGCGCTATCTGGTCGAGCCCAACGTCAAGGACGGCAAGGGCGGCTTGCGTGACCTCAACACGCTGTTCTGGATCGCAAAATACGCCTACCGCGTCCATGATGTGCGCGAGCTCGTCGAGGCCGGGCTGTTCGACCAGCAGGAACTGCAGATGTTCCAGCGCTCGGAGGAATTCCTCTGGCGCGTGCGCTGCTGGCTGCATTTCATCACTGGCCGCGCCGAAGAGCGCCTGTCCTTCGACCTGCAGCGACAGGTCGCGGCCGATATCGGCTATGCCGGACGCAGCGGGCAGGCACCGGTCGAACGCTTCATGAAAGCCTACTTCCTGATCGCCAAGGATGTCGGCGATCTCACCGCCATCGTCTGCGCCGCGCTGGAAGCCCGCCAGCAGAAGCCGCGCGCCAGCCTGTCGAAGCTGCTCGGCACCTTCGCCAAGCGCAAGCGCGAGCGCTCGCTCGGCCATACCGACTTCAAGCTGACGAGCCAGCGCCTCGACGTCGTCGACGACAGCGCCTTCGAGCGCGATCCGGTCAATCTGCTTCGGCTCTATGCCATCGCCAGCCGCGAGGATCTCGCCATCCATCCGGATGCCAGCCGGCTGGTGACGCAGTCACTGCGGCTGGTCACGCCCGGCCTGCGCAACGACCCCGAAGCCAACCGCATCTTCCTGGAGATCGTGACCGGCCGGCGCTCGCCCGAGGTGGTGCTGCGGCGGATGAACGAATCCGGTCTGCTCGGCCGGTTCGTCCCGGATTTCGGCCGCATCGTCGCGATGATGCAGTTCAACATGTACCACCACTATACGGTGGACGAGCATCTGATCCGGGCCATGGGCGTTCTGGCCGAGATCGATGCCGGCGCGCTCGAGGCCGAGCATCCGCTCTCCAACGAGATCATGCCGGCCATCTCCAACCGGCGCGCGCTCTATGTCGCGCTCTTGCTGCACGACATCGCCAAGGGGCGGCCGGAAGACCACTCGATCGCGGGCGCGCGGATCGCGCGCAAGCTCGGCCCGCGCTTCGGCCTGACCAGCGCGCAGACGGAAACCGTCGCCTGGCTGGTCGAGCACCATCTCGACATGTCGACGGTGGCGCAGAGCCGCGACCTCGGCGACCCCAAGACGATTGAGAGCTTCGCCGCGACCGTGCAGACGCTGGAGCGGTTGAAGCTGCTGCTGATCCTCACCGTCGCCGATATCAAGGCGGTCGGGCCCGGCGTCTGGAACGGCTGGAAAGGGCAATTGCTGCGCACCCTCTATTACGAGACCGAACTCGTGCTCACCGGCGGGCATTCGGCCGTCGAGCGGAAGGCGCGGGTCGCCATGAAGCAGGACGAATTGCGCCGGCGCCTGTCCGACTGGAACACCGAGGAGCGCGATGCCTATGTCGCACGGCACTACCCCGCCTATTGGATCAAGGTCGATCCGGAGCAGCAGGAGAAGCACGCGCGCTTCCTGCGTGAGGCGGAAGCTGCCGGGCGGACCACGGCGACCATCGTCGAGACCGACCAGTTCCGCGGCGTCACCGAACTCACCGTGCTGGCGCCGGACCATCCGCGCCTGCTCGCCATCGTCACCGGTGCCTGCGCCGCGGCCGGCGGCAATATCGTCGACGCGCAGATCTTCACGACCAGCGACGGGCTGGTGCTCGACACGATCTCGGTCTCTCGCGCCTTCGATCGCGACGACGACGAGTTGCGCCGGGCCGAGCGTATCGCCGCGGCGATCGAGCGGGCGCTCAAGGGCGAGATCAAGATCGCCGACCTCGTCGCGCAGCGGCGAGCGCCGCCGCCGCGCGGCCAGACCTTCCAGGTCGAGCCTGAGGTCGTGATCGACAACGTGCTCTCGGCGCGCCACACCGTGCTCGAAGTGTCCGGCCTCGACCGGCCGGGCCTGCTCTACGATCTCACCACCGCGATCGGAAAGCTCAACCTCAACATCGCCTCGGCCCATATCGCGACCTTCGGCGAGAAGGCGGTCGACGTGTTCTACGTCACCGACCTGACCCATGCGAAGATCGTCTCGACCGGCCGGCAACTGACGATCCGCAAGGCCCTCACCGACGTCTTCAAGTTCGAGGCGGAGAAGCCGGCTCCGGCCAAGGCGAAAGTGCCGGCCCGCGCTTGATTTAAACGACCATAAGGCCGATATCCGGCACGAACGCGGCTGCTACCCCGCAAGGGGCGGCGCAGCCAAGTCTTTGTTTGCCGCATTTTCGCTGACGCGGACCTTCGGTTCTTCACGCGAACCGGCATCCACTTCGCTCGAAAATGCTGAGAAAGGGACGTGACGATAAAATGACGCAGAACCCTGCGACGGAAGACCCCAACCTCGAAGCCGGCGCAGGCGTGCCCGAGCAGGCGGCCACCGCCGAGGCAGGCCTCGACGCGCAGCTCGCCAAGCTCCAGGCCGAACGCGACGATCTCAAGGACAAGCTGCTGCGCACGCTCGCCGAGATGGAGAACCTGCGGCGACGCACCGAACGCGAGATCGCCGATGCGAAGACCTATGCCGTGACCAGCTTCGCCCGCGACATGCTCGGGTCCTCCGACAATCTCCGCCGGGCGCTGGAAAGCCTGCCCGCCGATACCTTGAAGGCGGCCGATGCTGCCGTGAAGACGCTGCATGAAGGCGTCGAATTGACCGAGCGCGAACTGCTCAAGACGCTGGAGCGTCACGGGGTGCGCCGCATCGACCCCCTGGCTGAGAAATTCGATCCCAACCTGCACCAGGCCATGTTCGAGGCGCCCGACGCCACGATTGCCAAGGGGCTCGTCTCGAAGGTCGTGCAGATCGGCTACAAGATCGGCGAGCGCGTGCTGCGCCCAGCGCTGGTCGGCGTCTCCGCGGGGGCGCCCAAGGCGGACGTGCCGACCGACGAATCCAGCCCGCACTGACGCCGTGTTCGAGGCCGCCGGCGTCGCCATCTTCGCGCTGACCGGGGCCCTCGTCGCCGCCCGCAAGGGCATGGACCCGTTCGGCTTCATCCTGCTGGCGACCGTCACCGGCGTCGGCGGGGGGACGTTGCGGGATGTCCTGCTCGGGCGCGGCATCTTCTGGGTGCGCGATCCCAGCGACGTCATCGTCTGCACCGCGGTCGCCCTCGGTTGCTGGACCCTCGCCTATCTCAAGCCCGGCGTCCTCGAAGGCTGGGCCGGCCGCAAGCTGCTGATCTGGGCCGATGCCGCCGGCCTCTCGCTCTTCGCCGTCATCGGCACGCTCAAGGGTCTCGACGCGGCCGTGCCCGTGCTCTCGGCGGTCGCGCTCGGCGCGATGACCGGGACCTTCGGCGGCATCCTGCGCGACATCCTCGCCGGCGACCGGCCGATGGTGCTGTGGAGCCGCGATTTCTACGTCACGGCTGCGACGGCGGGAGCCGGCACGACAGCCTTGCTCACCGGCCTGGGTCTGTCCGGTCCGGTCGTGATGCTCGGCGGGCTCGCGGCCTGCTTCGGCCTGCGGGCGGGCTCACTGCTGTTCGGCTGGTCATTCCCCGGCCTGCCCGGTAAATCAAGCGATTAGGCGGTACGCTCCACCTCCGTCATTCCGGGGCGCGTGCCTGCTGGAGGCGGCGTCTATTTCGGCTTGGTCACCCGCCTCAGCGTCAGGTTGATCCGCCCGCCCTCGGGCAGCAGCGTCGACGATCCCGTCAGGATGCGGTCGATGCCGTGATAGGCGAGCCGCGCCTCACCTCCAAAGATCAGGACATCGCCCGACGCCAGCTTGAGCGAGGTGGTCTTAGCCCCGCGCGTCGTGCCGCCGATGCGAAAGAGCGCGGCATCGCCGAGCGAGACCGACAGGACCGGAGCATCGAAATCCTGCTCGTCGCGGTCCTGATGCAGCCCCATCCTGGCACCGGCCGCGTAGAAATTGACAAGGCAAGCCTCGGGTGGATGCGGATAGCCGGCTAGTTCGCGCCAGAGATCGAGAAGCGGCGCCGGCATCAACGGCCAGGGCTCGCCCGTCTCGGGGTGCTCCGGCTGGTAGCGATAGCCACGCTCGTCCGAGACCCAGCCGAGCGAGCCGCAATTGGTCATGCGGACCGAGAAGGGCGTACCGGTCTTCGGCATGCGCGGCTGGAAGAACGGCGCCTTGCGCGCCACGGCGCGCAACTCCGCCACCAGGGCGGCTTGCTCCTCCGGCGCCAGCCTCCCCGGCCAGTGGACGACGCCCGGTGCGACGGTGACGCGGGTCATCGTCAGAGCGCGTCGAGGCCGAGCACGTCGGCCATGGAGTAGAGCCGCGCTTCACGCCCCCTGCCCCAGAGCGCGGCCTTGACCGCGCCCTGCGCGAAGAGGCTGCGATCCTCCGCGACATGGGCGAGTTCGAGCCGCTCGCCGGCGCCGGCGAAGATCACCTTGTGATCGCCGACGACCGTGCCGCCACGCAGGGCAGCAAAGCCGATCGTGCCTGCCTGGCGCGCGCCGGTGATACCGTCGCGGCCGGCGACACGCTGCTGTGCGAGATCGACCGCGCGCCCTTCCGCCGCCGCCTCGCCGAGCAGGACAGCCGTGCCGGAGGGGGCATCGACCTTCATGCGGTGATGCATCTCGACGATCTCGATATCCCAGTCGGTGCCGAGCGTCGCGGCGACCTTGCGCACCAGCGCCCCCAGCAGGTTGACGCCGAGGCTCATGTTGCCGGAACGGATGATCGGAGTGCGCTTCGCAGCCTCGGCCAGCTTAGCCAGATGCGCGGGCTCAAGCCCGGTCGTGCCGACGACATGCAGGATGCCGGCCTGCGCCGCCAGATCGGCGAAGGCGACCGTCGCGTCCGGCGCCGTGAAATCGAGCACGCCGTCGGCGGAGGCGAAAGCTGCGGCGGCATCGCTCGTCACCTTGATACCGGATGCCGGCAGGCCGGCCAGAATCCCGGCATCCTCGCCGAGCGCGGCAGAGCCCGGTCGCTCGATCGCGGCCACGAGCCTGCAGCCATCAGCCTGATCGATGGCGCGGATCAGCATCCGGCCCATCCGCCCGGCGGCACCGACGACGACGAGACGCATATCACTCATGGAAGGCGGGCTCCGGACTGGTTCTGCGACGAAAGCAGATACCTTCGCCAGTACCGCAATAGCCTTGGGTTCGCCAGCGGCACACCCGAACGCCGG
>JAEWKP010000082.1 GCA_023393655.1 Pseudomonadota bacterium
GCCATATCCCGGCTGCCGCGCCGCTCTTCGCACAGGACGCGACCAAGAATGCGAAAAAGCCGGCGCTCCAGATCTTCGACCCGGAGACGACCGGCTCCGTGCCCGCGCCCGATCCGAAGAAGGAGCCGGACAAGAAGGAGGCCGAGGCCAAGGCCGAAGCCGCCCGTGCCGCCAATCCCAACAACAAGGCCGGCATCATGAATGGCTCGGTCCAGCCGGTCTCGCCGGCCGAGAAGGCTCTCCTGGAACGCCTCGGCGAGCGCCGCGAGGAGCTGGAAGGCCGGATGCGCGAGCTCGAAATGCGCGAGCGCCTGCTGGATTCCGCCGAAAAGAAGCTCGACGGCCGCGTCGGCGATCTCAAGACCCTGGAAGAGAAGGTCAGCCCGGCTGCCAAGGCCTCGGCCGACGAGGCGAAGGCGATCAAGAACCTCGTCATCATGTACGAAGCGATGAAACCGAAAGACGCAGCCCGCGTCTTCGACCGGCTCGGCCTCGACGTGCTCGTGCCGGTGGTCCAGCAGATGAACCCGCGCAAGATGTCCGAGGTGATGGCGGCGATGTCGCCCGACCGCGCCGAGAAGCTGACCGTCGCGCTCGCGACGGGCGGGCGCGGTGCCAGCATCGAGCGCGTGGCGAACGAAGCCCCCCTGCCCGGCAACGAACTCCCGGCGATCGCCCCCGCGCCGCAACGCTGAGCGCGAAGATGGCGTCTCAGCCCGATTTAACGAGGGCGAGAGCATGTTCCGTATTCGGCACGCCCTCGGCAGGCGGCGTGTCGTCCGGCAGATGGCGACGCACCTTCGCCACGAGCTGATCGAAGCCATTGTCATAGGGCGAAAAGCGGATTCGGGAACCGGCAAAGCCGGAAATCCAGCAGTGGCCCGTCAGTTCCACGCCGAACTGCGAGAGCTCGCACCATGACAGGCTCCGCTCCTGCAGGAACATCGTCCGGCGTTCTATCCGCTCGCCGTTCCAGCGCACGCGTTCGATGATGATGTGCAGGGCCAGCACCAGCGTGACCAGCACGAAAAAGGCCGCGATCGGAACCGGCGCCTTGCCGGCGGCGGCGACGAGCGTTCCCACGGCTGAGAGGATCACGCCGCAGACCATCCCCAACCAGGAGAATGGCCCGGGCGTCAGATAACGCCAACCGCCGCTTCGCTGCGCGCGTCGACGCTGAAAGCAGGTGCACAGTGCCACCAGCATCATGAAGCCTGGAACGAACAGCGCGATATGGCTCAAGGTCGACATGCAGCCTCGCCGGCAACGGATACAGCCGGAGAAACCTAGTCGATGCGGCATATCCCGACAAAAGCCAGCGCGAATGATGGCAAACAAACCCTGTCTGTCAGAGCCGGCGCAAGCACGGGAAGAGGCCGCGTTAACACGCCATTATGGTTGACGCGCTAGCGTGCCCAAGGGCCGCCGCATTCTCGCAGACGTGGCGAGGCCCAGTGTCGCGTTGGGTCGAGTATCACGGTTTGCGTCTGTCGCGCTCCCTCGCTTTCGGTATCGGGCTGGCCGCTCTCGCGCTCGCCGCCGGCCTGGATTCGCGTGCCCTTGCGGCCGGCGCGAAACTGCACGGCGAGGCCATGCCCGCGGGTTTCGGCCGCCTGTCCCTCACCTTCGACGAGCCGATCCAGACCCGCATCCGCGTCTCCAGCGGCGTGCTGATCGTCGCCTTCGGCGGCCAGGTCCAGGTCGATGCCGCACGCATCGCCCGCGAATTGCCCAATTACATTTCCATTGCCCGCGTCGACCCCGACGGGCGCGGCATGCGCTTCGCGCTGACCCAGTCCTACAAGGCCAATCTGATCGAGGCCGGCGACAAGGCCTTCATCGATCTGCTGCCGCAGACCTGGACCGGCGTCATGCCGGGCCCACCGCCGGAAGCCATCGCGGAGCTCACCGAGCGCCTGCGCCTCGCCGAGGCCCGGGCCAGGGAAGCCGCCCGCCAACCGGCCGCCCCTCCGGCGATGCTGACGATGAGCACGGCGAGCCTCCCGACGCTGGAGCGCCTGATCTTCAAGGCGCCGGCCGAGACCAAGCTGACGAGCAACCTGTCGGATGGAACGCTGAAGCTGGCCTTCGACCGGCCGATGAATGTCGAGGTCGGCGCCATCCGCAGCGCCCTGCCCGCCGATATCGGCTTCGCCGGGCTGGATGCCGGCAAGGAGGCGCTGAGCCTCGCCCTGACCCTGCCCAGGGACTGGCAGGCCCGCAGCTTCAGCGACGAGACCGGGCTGGTGGTCGACCTACTCCGCCCGGTGAAGCAGGAAGCGCTTTCGCTCGCCGACCTGAGCAAGCCTTCACCGCCACCGGCCTCCGCCCCGGGCACATCGCCGGCAGCGGCAGAGCCCCCGGCCAAGCCCGCGGCGACCGCACCTGCGGTCAAGCCGGCAGAGCCTGTCACCCAAGCCGCTGTCGCAACTCCTGCCGCTCCGGAGGTACCACCGGGCCCGGTCGCGATCACGGTCGAGGGCAAGCGCCTCGACTTCCGCTTCACCCGGCCGACCGGCGCGGCTGCCTTCCTCGATGCCGGCGTTATGACGCTGGTCTTCGACACCCGCGACACGATCGACCCTGCCAAGCTCACCGGGCTGATGCCCAAGCTGATCGAGGACAGCACGGTGACCCGCGAGGGCAAGGTCACGCTGGTGAAACTGAGGCTTGCCGGCCAGCCGCTGACGCGGATCTTCGATAACGGCCCGACATGGTCACTCGACCTCGGTGAGGATGCCGGCCGGCCGGCCGCCCCGGTCGAGCCGCAGCGCAGCATGGACGATCACGGCCAGACCATCGTCGCCGTGCCGCTCGCGGGCCTCACCGGCATCCACTGGCTCGAATCGGGCCCGGCCGGACTGCCCGTCGCCGTCGCGACTGCGACCGGCCCGACACGGTTGACGCCGAAGCCCTACCAGTTTGTCGAGTTCGGCCTGCTCCCGACCGCGCAGGGGTTGGCGATCCAGCCGCATGCCGACGATGTCGCCGTCCGCGCCGGCACCGAGCAGGTCCGGATCGGCCGCAATGGCGGGCTCAACGTCTCCCTCGATATCGGCGAGCCCGGCGGGAAGGCCGAGGAGAAGGCCGAGAAGCAGGAGACTGCCCGGCTGCTCGACAATGATGCCTGGGCCAAGCTGCGCATCGGCAATCCGCGCGAGCGCGCCCGCGCTCTGATGCTCGACATCACCGACGCCTCGCGTGGCCGCAAGTCCGAGGCGCGCCTGACGCTCGCCCGCTTCTATGCCGCCAACGGCCTGATGCCCGAGGCGGCCGGGCCGCTGAATGCCCTCCTGGCCGACGATGCCGCCATGCGCGGCAATCGCGAGGCGCTCTTCCTCAAGGGCGTCATCGCCGCCGGGATGCACCGGGACCAGCAGGCATTGACCGCCTTCGATGCCGGCCTGATCAAGGACGACGCCGAGACGGGGCTCTGGCGGGCGCTGATCGAGCAGCGCCTGAACCGCAACGCCCAGGCCCTGGTCGGCTTCCGCCGCGCCGAGGCGGTGCTCGACCGCTACCCGGCCGACCTCCAGGGCGAGTTCCGCGAGGCGATGGCCCGCGCTGCGCTGACCCAGCAGGATATCGGTGTCGCCGAACGTCAGATCCAGGCGCTGGCCGACATGCCGCGCGGCAGCTTCGACCAGGAGCATCTCGCCCTGCTGCAGGCGCGGCTCGACGATGTCGGCGGCCGCCCGGAAGCCGCGATGAACGGCTACAAGCCACTCTTCGAGGCGAAGAGCCGCCCGATCGCGGCGGAAGCACAATTGCGCGCGGTCAAGCTCGCGGACACCGAGAAGCGCACCGACATCAAGCCGGAGGAAGCCATCGCCCGATTGGAGACGGTCTCCGTCATCTGGCGCGGTGGCCGGCTGGAGATCGAGGCCCTGGCCGAGCTCGGCCGGCTCTATGCCGACCAGCACCGCTGGCGCGACGCCTTCATGGTCGCGCGCCGCGCCAACGAGAACTTCCCCGACGATCCGCTGACCCGGCGCATGCATGACGAGACCGCCCAGCGCTTTGCAGAGCTGTTCGGCGGCAGCGGGCTCGGCAAGCTGCCGCGCATCGAGGCGCTGGCCCTGTTCTACGATTTCAAGGAATTCCTGCCGATCGGCCGGCGTGGCGACGAGATCACCCGCCTGCTCGCCGATCGCCTCGTCGAGCTCGACCTGCTCGACCAGGCCTCGGAGATCCTGAAGTACCAGATGGATCGGCGTCTCACCGGCGCCGCGCGTTCCACGGTCGCGGCCCGGCTTGCCATGGTCGACCTGATGAACGGCAAGGCCGTCGATGCGATCCGCGCGCTCAACACCACCCGGCTCGTCGAACTGCCCGCCGATGTCAAGCGGGCGCGCCTGCTGCTCGAGGCCAAGGCGCTCTCCGATCTCTCGCGCACCGACCAGGCGCTGGAGATGCTGGAAGGCGAGCGCGGCCCCGAGATCGACAGGCTGCGCGCCGACATCTACTGGACCGGGCGCCGCTGGCGCGAGGCGGGCGAAGCCTATGAGCGCCTGCTCGGCGAAAGCTGGCGCGGCGACGACGCGCTCGGCGACGGCGCGCGCGGCGACGTGATGCGGGGCGGTGTCTGCGATGTGATGGCAAGCGAGAGCCTGTCGCTCGACCGGCTGCGCAGCAAGTTCGCTCCGAAGATGGCGCGGGGCGCCGATGCAAGGACCTTCGCCTTCATCACCGGGGCCGACCGGACGCGCGCCTCCGACATTCGCGAGATGGCGCGCGCAACCGCCAATGCCGACACGCTTTCGGAATTCCTGAAGGCCTATCGCGAGCGCTACCCGGCCTATTCCGCCGCAATGCGCAAGCCGCAGCCGCCCGCAGCCGACAAATTGCCCTCGCCCGCCGACGGTGCGGCGGCCGAGCCGGCGGCACCGTCGCGCAGCTGAGGCGGCCGCCTAACCCGGCCCGGAATTCGTATCCTCGCCGCCGGGG
>JAEWKP010000303.1 GCA_023393655.1 Pseudomonadota bacterium
CCCCCGGGGGGCCCGCGTGCGCCCCTTGCCGGCGCAGCGGCGCCTGACGCCCATCGAAATCCCATGAACGGATCGCCAGCATGACCGCCTCCGCAACGAACGCTCCCGCTTCCCAGGGCCGCATCGCCCTGCTCGGCGCGCCCATCGAGGTCGGTGCCTCGCGCCGCGGCGCGCTGATGGGTCCGGCCGGCCTGCGCACGGCCGGTCTCGGCGGCGTGCTGGAAAGCCTCGGCTACACGGTCAACGACCATGGCGACATCCTGCCGCGCGACCTGACGCCAGTCGATGGCCCTGCCCCGGCTAATGCCCGCTTCTACAACGAGATCGCCGCCTGGATGCGCGCGCTCAGCGCCCGCGCCTATGAGATTGCCCGCTCCCGCGACACGCCGATCTTCCTCGGCGGCGACCACAGCCTGTCGATGGGCTCGATCAACGGCGTCGCCCGCCACTGGCAGGAGCAGGGCCGCAAGCTCTTCGTGCTCTGGCTCGATGCCCATGCCGATTTCAACATGCCGGCGATCTCGCCTTCCGGGAACATGCACGGCATGTCCTCGGCCTTCCTCTGCGGCGAGGCCGGGCTGGACGACCTGCTCGGCTCGGAGCCGCGTGCCTCGATCCCGTACGAGCAGCTCAGCCTGTTCGGCATCCGTTCGATCGATCCGCTGGAGAAGGCGGCGGTGAAGGCCCGCGGTGTCGATATCGCCGACATGCGCGCCATCGACGAGCATGGCGTCGGCGTGCTGATCCGGCAGGTGATCGAGAAGGTGCGCGCGGCCAATGGCGTGCTGCATGTCTCCTTCGACGTCGATTTCCTCGATCCGCCGCTGGCGCCCGGCGTCGGCACCACCGTGCCGGGCGGCGCGACCTATCGCGAGGCGCATCTGGTGATGGAGCTCCTGCACGATTCCGGGCTGGTGCGCTCGATGGACATCGTCGAACTCAACCCCTTCCTCGACGACCGCGGCCAGACCGCCCGTCTCGCGGTCGAACTCGCCGGCAGCCTGTTCGGCCAGCAGATCACCGATCGCCAGACCCCGTCGAACGCGATCGGCGCGGCGTAAGTCGCGCTTTCGCGAAAGCCGATCTTCATCCTTGCCTGATAGAGGCCATTCCGTCGGCTTTCGGTCGATGGAATGGGTTCAAGCATGAAGATCGCGCTCGTCGGCACGGGTTTCGTCGCCGACTACTACATGACGACGCTGACGAACCATCCGGCGCTCGCGCTCGCCGGCGTCTGGGATCGTGACAGCACGCGGCTGGAAGCTTTCCGCGCCTTCCACAATGTCCCGGCCTATGCCGATCTCGATGCCCTGCTCGCCGACCCCGCCGTGCAGATCGTCGTCAACCTGACGACGCCGGAGAGCCATTACGAGATCACCAGCCGCGCGCTTGCCGCCGGCAAGCATGTCTATTGCGAAAAGCCGCTGGCGATGGAGCTGGCGCAGGCCGAGACCCTCGTCGCACAGGCTGAAGCCGCCGGGCTGACGCTGGCCACCGCGCCGGCCAACGGGCTCAGCGACGCTCATCGCCTGGTCGAGGACACCTTGCGCTCCGGCCGGATCGGGGTGCCGCGATTGGTCTATGCGGCGATGGAGGACGGCCCGGTCTTCCGCGACAAATGGGCGAGCTGGCGCTCGCGCTCGGGCGCGCCCTGGCCGGGGCTGCACGAGTTCGAGATCGGCTGCACGCTGGAACATGCCGGCTACGCGCTGTCCTGGCTGGTGTCGCTGTTCGGGCCAGTCAAGAGGCTGACAGCCTTCTCGGCCGTGACCTTCCCCGACAAGGGGCCGGGCACCGGCCACATCGCAATGGCGCCGGATTTCTCGGTGGGCTGCCTGAGCTTCCGCTCCGGCGTCGTCGCGCGGCTGACCAACGGGTTGGCCGCGCCGCGCGACCGCTCGCTGCAGGTCTTCGCCGAGAAGGGTTCGCTGACGGTGCGCGATCTCTGGGACAACCGCTCGGTGGTCCATGTCGAGGAGGTCGATGCGCCTCGGCCGCTGCTCGGGCGGATCCTGACGCGGGCGGAAGCCAAGCTCGGGCGCGCACTGCCCTGGAAGCCCGCGCCGGGGCGCAAGCTGGCCTATCCAGCCCAGCCCCTGAGCAAGGCCCTGCCCGGCTATCCCTCGCAGATCGATTTCATGCGCGGCGTGGCGGATCAGGCCGAGGCGATCGCGCGCAGCACGGCGCCACGCTTCTCGGGGGCGCTCGCGCTGCATATCACCGAGCTCGCGCTTGCCCTCAACAACGCTCGCGACGTGGCACAGCCTTACCGGCCGCGCTCAAGCTTCTGACCGAAGCCGAGGCCACGCCCGCTAGAGCATTTCCGGCGAACTCAGGTTCGCCTCCAAAGCTCTAACCCTTTGGTTTTACGTAATTCCGGACGCAGAACCGCTACGCACTTTTTGCTGAAATGGCTCTAGCTCACCGTGCGGAACAGCTCGCGCTGGGCGAAGAGCGAGGCCGTCCCGCCGGTATGGAGGATGCACGCCGGCTCGCCCTGCGGAATCAGGCCGTTTGCGACGAGGTCGAGGAAACCGGCGCAGGTCTTCGCCGTGTAGACGTGCTCGATCAGGATGCCCTCGGTGCGGGCGAAGGCGACGATCGCCGCCTCCGATTCGGGCGTGGGTACGCCCCAGCCGCCGCCGAGATGGGCCATGTGATAGTGCAGCGGCGCCCGATCGAGCCCGCCGACCGAGAGCCTGGTCCGCTCGCCGATGCCGTCATAGATCCGGCGGATGCAGGCTTCCAGTTCGGCCTGCTCGTATTCGACGCTGACAAGATGGAGCTGGAAGGGGTGGCCGAGCATGGCATTGCCGAAGATGAAGCCGGCCTCGGTCGGCCCCATCGAACCGGCGAGGAAGACGTGCCGGAGCGGAGCCGATTCGCGCTGCGACTGCCCGTGCAATTCGAAAGCAGCCAGGACATAGCCGAGTGCACCGAGCACGGCGTCGCCGACGATATAGGGCGCTCGTCCCTGCCGCTTCAGCTCCGAAGCCGCGGCCTTCATCGCCGCCCCGCGTTCATCCTCGCCGACAGCTCCGATGAACCGCGTTTCCGCTCCGAACAACCGGTTCAGGAAGGAACGCTCCCGATTCGCCGGGCTATCCTCGGCATTGTGGATAATCACGCAATCCAGCCCCGCCATCGCGGCGGCCGCGGCGGCGAGGCGGCAGAGATTGGAGGTCGCCCCGCCTGCGACGAGGACGATGTCGGCGTGCTCGCGCAGTGCGGCGCCGAGCCAGAATTCGAGGCTGCGCAGCTTGTTGCCGCCGAGCCCGATCTCCATCAGGTCGTCGCGTTTCATGTAGAGACCGGGTCGCCCGAGCCTTCGCTCGAATCCGGAGAGACGCTGCAGCGACGTCGGCGCCTTGACGAGGTCGTACCGTGGCTCGCGCAGGATGCTCTGCAATTCGGACATCAGACCCATCGTCCTCCGGTCGCGCCGGCTAGAGTGACGGCTGGGCGCGGGCCCGCATGCCTGCTCAGAGCTTCAGGAAATGCAACCCCCCGGATGCAGGCCGCGTCACGGCAAACCCGGCATCAGGCCGACCGCTTCTTCCGGTCGTCCTTGCGCGTGTCCGGCTCGGCGCCCGACTTCGACGACCGCACGAGCGTCGCGATCGCCAAAGGCGGCTTGCCCGACTTCTCCGAGATGACCTGATCCTGCTCCTCGATGGCCGTGCGGGCCGGCTCATCGCCGTCCAGGCCGCCGAGCAAGGCCGTCGGAACGCGCCGGTTCGAGGTCCTCGAGCCGTCCTCGTAGACGACATCGAACATGGTGAACTCTGTATCGAGGGCTTTCGATTTCGTGCGCTTGGCCATTCCTGCTTCCTTGTCCGGAGCGTGCAACCGGGTGGCTCGCACGGCAAGCTGCCGGGATGATTCGCGGCTTCCAGCAGAGCAAAGGCACGCGCCAATGTGTCGATGAGGCGAGAGGGAGGGAGCGCTGCCCGACTCCGTCGCTCGGGCTCAGCCGGATCCGCGATATGCGGCAGAGCTTGGACGAATCAGGCCAGGCGCGGCGATGATCTTCCATCACGCTTTCAGCCGGCCCCGGACCGTTCGCAATTTGGGGAGCGCCGAAGCGTCGATCCGGAACGAACCAAGCCTGGTGTTCGCGAGGAAAGAGATTTGGTGGAGCCAGGCGGAATCGAACCGCCGACCTCTTGAATGCCATTCAAGCGCTCTCCCAACTGAGCTATGGCCCCACTCGCGATGATCGGCTTGGGGACCGATCACCAACCGGATTTTGGTACCGCCTCGGCGGTTCCGTCCGGGCCGCCTGGCGGCGACGAAGCGCTCTATAGGCGGCTCGGGCGGAAGACACAAGCGCCTAATGTCGCTTTGTCGTCATCTTTTTCAGGAGGCGAGGATCAGTTGTCCTCGTCGCCCTCGAAGTCGCCATCGATCAGGTCGGAGACATCGTCGTCACCTTCCTCATCTTCCTCGAGGAAGGTGTTGTCGTCCTCGTCGTCGCCGACGTCCTCGACCTCGATATCGTCCTCGCTGGTGACGACGGCTTCCTTCTCCGACGCCTCGGCATCGGCCTCGTCGAGCGAAACGATCTCGACGGCGCTGTCGGCGGCCTCGGTCTCGTCTTCCTCATCGGCTTCCGGCTTGGACGCCGCCGCGGCCTTGGCCTGCGGTTCGAACATCGCCCGCGGATAAGCCTGGCCCGTATAGGGCGAGACGATCGGGTCCTTGTTCAGGTCATAGAATTTGCGGCCCGTGACCGGGCAAACGCGCTTCGTTCCGAGTTCCGGTTTCGCCACTGCGTCGGACCTTCAACTATCATGTTCTGAAAAGCAGGCGCGTCCGTTAGTCGGGGCGAGCGATGCTGTCAAATACTGATTTGCAGGGAGCGTCAAACCCGGCGCCCGAAGCGACCGTTTCGCGCACCGCGGAGCCCGTGTCTTGGCGGGCCGCGCGCGACCATGCTACGGCCTTGCGCGCATTCCTTTTCGGCCCGCTTGCAGAGACCGCGCCCCGTGTCCCACGACCATGCCCCCGTCCCCGTCACCGCCCGCGCAGGCGGCCCGCTGAAGGGCCGCGTCCGCGTGCCCGGCGACAAGTCGATCTCGCACCGGGCGATGATATTCGGCCTGCTGGCGATCGGCGAGACCAGGGTCACCGGCCTGCTCGAGGGCGAGGACGTGATGCGCACCGCCGCGGCGGCCCGCGCGCTCGGCGCCATCGTCCATCACGACGGAGCGGGTGCCTGGCGCGTGCAGGGCGTCGGCGTCGGCGGCTTGCGCGAACCGGCCGAGGTTCTCGATTTCGGCAATGCCGGCACCGGCTCGCGCCTGATGATGGGCGTCTGCGGCTCGCACCCGATCACCACGACCTTCGACGGCGACGCCTCGCTGCGCAAGCGGCCGATGCGGCGCATCCTCGATCCGCTCGAGCAGATGGGCACCACCGTCGTCTCGCAGCAGGAGGGCGGCCGCGTGCCGCTGACCCTGCGCGGCCCGAAGGAGGCGATCCCGATCGTCTATCGTCCGCCGGTCGCCTCGGCGCAGATCAAGTCGGCCGTTCTGCTGGCCGCGCTCGCCGCGCCCGGCGAGACCACAGTGATCGAGGCGGAAGCGACCCGCGACCACACCGAGAAGATGCTGGCGCATTTCGGCGCCGAGATCACGGTGACGCAAGAGGGCGAACATGGCCGGCGCATCGTGCTGAAGGGCCAGCCGGAATTGAAGGCAGCCCCGATCGTCGTACCGGCGGACCCGTCCTCGGCCGCCTTCCCGCTGGTCGCGGGGCTGATCGTGTCGGGCTCGGACATCCTGATCGAGAGCGTGATGACCAATCCGCTGCGCTCGGGCCTCCTGACCACGCTGCGCGAGATGGGCGCCGACATCACGATCGAGCGCGAGGCCAATGAGGGCGGCGAGACGGTCTGCGACCTGCGCGTGCGCGCCTCCGGCCTCAAGGGCGTGACGGTGCCGCCGGAGCGGGCGCCGGCGATGATCGACGAATATCCGGTGCTGGCGGTGGCCGCATCCTTCGCCACCGGCACGACGCGGATGCGTGGCCTGCAGGAACTGCGCGTCAAGGAATCCGACCGCCTCGCCGCGGTCGAGGCCGGTCTCAAAGCCGCCGGCGTGACCTGCCGGATCGAGGGCGACGACCTGATCGTCGAGGGCTCGGGTGGTGGACCGGTGCGCGGCGGTGGACCGATCGCGACCCATCTCGACCACCGCATCGCGATGAGCTTCCTGATCCTGGGGCTGGCGACAGAGCAGCCGGTCGTGGTCGATGACGGCGCCATGATCGCGACCAGCTTCCCCAGCTTCGTGTCCCTGATGAACGGGCTCGGAGGCCGGATCGGATGAGCGCGGCGGCGCGGCCCGGCCGCCTCGTCATTGCCGTCGACGGCCCGGCCGCGTCCGGCAAGGGCACGCTCGCCCGCCGCCTCGCGGCGCATTACGGCCTGCCCTATCTCGATAC
>JAEWKP010000199.1 GCA_023393655.1 Pseudomonadota bacterium
GTGTTGAGATAGTCTGCCCACCACTGCGCCATGCGCACCCGCTCATCCCAATACTTGCCTCGGGCATAGGCCCGACGGCTCTTGTCCTCTTCCTCATGCGCCAGCGAACGCTCGACAGCATCAGCGGACCACAAGCCGGATTCGTTCAGTAGGGTCGACGCACTAGCCCGGAAGCCGTGCGAGGTCGCATCGTCGGTGGAATATCCAAGCCGCCGAAGAGCTGCATTCATCGTGTTCTCGGAGATGGGGCGCTTTACCGATCGAAGAGACGGAAACGCGAGAGCGCTCGTGCCGGTCAGGCCTTTCAGCTCCGCCAGCAGGCTCAGGGCTTGGGTTGGCAGCGGATTGCTATGGGGTCGGCGCATCTTCATCCTGCCCGCCGGCACGATCCAGACGGCCGCATCCAGATCGAACTCGCGCCACTCAGCCAGCCGCAACTCGTAGGGGCGTGGGTATAGGAGAGCCATGAGCTGCAACGCAATGCGAGTTGTCGGTTGGCCTTCATAGCCGTCAACGGCCCGGAGGAGGGCAGCGAACGCCTTGGCTTCAGTTACTGCGGCCCTGCTCTTCACGATTGGGGGCGTCAAAGCGCCCCGCAGTGCGAAGGTCGGATCATCCTTCGCACGCTGCGTCGCGATGGCGAAGCGGAAGACTTGGCCGATGATTGATCGAAGTCGCCGCGCCGTCTCTAGCAGCCCGCGCCCTTCAACTTTGCGGAGAACTGCCAGCACCTCGGCCGCGCTGATCTCCGCAATCGGCCGCTTTCCTAAGTCAGGCTTGGCCAGGCCGATATGCCAGTTGAACTTGTCGATGGTCGTAGGGGCCTTTCCGCCGGCTTTCTTGATGGCTTCCAGCTCGGCAGCGATGACCTCGAAAGTGTTTTCACGGTTCGCCCTGCCCGTAAGCTTTTCCCGGCGCTTCTCTGCAGCTGGATCTTTCCCATCGCGGAGGAGGGACTTGGCCTCCTCACGTCGTGCTCTTGCCGCGCGAAGATCGATCGCCGGATAAGGGCCGATAGCGAGCTTCTTCTGCTTCCCGTCAAAGCGGTATGCCAGACGCCAGAGCTTCCCACCCTTCGGCTCGATCCAAAGTTGAAGGCCGCCGCCGTCCGACAGCTTCAAAGTGCTCTCTCGGGGTTTGGCATTCCTAATAGCGACGTCCGTCAGCGGCATGTGTTGGCCTGCGAATGGTGGCCTGTTGGCCTTCTTTCCGCAGGAGGCCAACAAATTCCGCGGCTGTCAATGAAGGTCCGTGAAGGCTGAGAAAGCGAAAGGCCCTTCAAACACGTGGTTCGAAGGGCCTTTTCGGTAGTCTGCGAATGCCAGCGAAAGAGCCTTTGGTGCCCCTGGCCGGGATCGAACCAGCACTCCTTGCGGAACTCGATTTTGAGTCGAGCGCGTCTACCAATTCCGCCACAGGGGCCCTTGCAGGCGGGCGGACTATAGCGATCGACCGATGCCGGTCAATCGGCGGAAGCGTCATTCCCGCAGGTTTTGCCGGATGATGTTCAGGGCGTTTCGTCGCCAGGGCGGCATTGCGGAGACGATGGGGCGACAAGCTATCGCCTAGGCTTATGGAAGCCGTTGCGTCACCGGCTGCCTCATGCTCTAGAGCGCGCCATGCTCAAGCGCCTCTACGAATGGACGATGTCGCTCGCCGCCCGGCCGCGGGCAGAGCTCTGGCTGGCGGTCGTCGCCTTCGTCGAAAGCTCCTTCTTCCTGATCCCGGCCGACGTGCTGTTCGTGCCGATGGCGCTCGCCCGGCCGCAGCGGGCCTATCGATTGGCCTTCATCGCGACGCTGTTCTCGGTGCTCGGTGGCATCGCCGGCTATGCGATCGGCTACTACGCCTTCGAGGCGCTGGCGAAGCCGGTCCTGGCCTTCTACGGCAAGCTGGGCGCCTTCGAGGCGCTCAAGGCCTGCGCCGGGCCGGATACGACGCTGATCCTGCTGACGACCTCGGGTCTTGCCCATCTGCCGCCGATCAAGGTGGTGACGATCCTGGCCGGCGCCGTCCATATCGGCCTGACCTTCTTCGTCATCTCCTGCGTGCTGGCGCGCGGCGCGCGCTTTTTCGCGCTCGCCTTCCTGCTCCGGCGCTATGGCGACACGATCCGCCATTTCATCGAACGTCGCCTGAAAGTGATCGCAGTTCTGGGTGCCGCCCTGCTGATCCTGCTTTATTTCGGCCTCAAGCTCGTCGCAGGGTCGGGCCAGCTTCTCTCCTGCTGAGATCGCCATGACCGCCTCCGTCACTGCTGCTCCCGCTTCGCGCCGCCTGCCCAGCGCGCGGCAGCTCATCGCCCTCATCGGCAGCGTCAGCCTGGCGCTGATCGCGGGAGCCTGGTTCTTCGAGCTCGTCCTGCACCTGAGCCCCTGCAAGCTCTGCCTCGAACAGCGCATGCCGCATTATGCCGCGATCGGGCTTGCGCTCGCCGGGCTGGTGCTGGCGCGCTCAGCCCGGCTGCAATGGCTCGTCCTGCTCGGTCTCGCCGGACTGATGGCGTGGAGCACGGGGCTCGGCATCTATCATGCCGGCGTCGAATGGGGCTGGTTCATGGGGCCGAACGATTGCGGCGGTGCAGCCGCGGCTGCGACCGGCATGCAGGATTTCATGAAGCAGTTGCAGACGACGCGGATCGTCGCCTGCTCGGAAGCGGCCTGGCGTTTCCTCGGACTGTCGCTCGCCGGCTGGAATGCGCTGGCCTCGGCCGGACTCTTCCTGCTCGCCGTGTTCGGATTGCTGCGGGGAAAGACGGCCGCGTAGCCTTACGGCTCCAGTTCGGAATCCCAGTAGAGATAATCCAGCCAGCTCTCGTGCAGGTAGTTCGGCGGGAAGAGCTTGCCGTTGCGGTGGAGGTCGTTGACCGTCGGCGCATAGGGCTTCTGGGCCGGGAACATCTCGACCGAAGCCGGCATCTTGTCGCCCTTGCGCAGGTTGCAGGGCGAGCAGGCGGCGACGACGTTCTCCCAGGTGGTGAGGCCGCCTTTCGAGCGCGGGATGACGTGGTCGAAGGTCAATTCGTCGCGCGTATTGCAGTACTGGCAGGCGAAGCGGTCGCGCAGGAAGACGTTGAAGCGGGTGAAGGCCGGTGTCCGCGAGGGCTTGATATAGCTCTTGAGCGAGACCACCGAGGGCAGCCGCATGTCGAAGCTCGGGCTGCGGACGATGGTGTCGTATTCGGAGACGATGTTGACGCGGTCCATGAAGACCGCCTTGATCGCGTCCTGCCAGCTCCACAGCGACAGGGGATAGTAGCTGAGCGGC
>JAEWKP010000217.1 GCA_023393655.1 Pseudomonadota bacterium
GTGTCGTCCGGCTGGTTGCGCTCGAAGACATCGACCGTCAGCTCCGGCCAGTCCCGCTTCATCAGGAGCGCGAAATAGAGCCCCGCCGGCCCTCCGCCCACGACAGCGATACGCATCGACGCCTCCATCCGGGAGCCGGCCGATCCGGCTTGAGAAATTATTTTAAGCCTAAAATATTTTTGAACTCAAGAGGCTTTTGCGACGTCTCTGACGGTCACGCGGGCGTCGATTACGGCAAAGTGCCTTGCTGGCATGGCATTTTGCACTGCGAGATGGCGCCATCTCCCGGCCTCCGTCAGGTTGCTTGCAAATTCCTTCAGACTTAAAATATATTTGCCGCCGGAGGTCGAGCGGCCATGACATTGCAGGGACAGCGTGCACTGGTTACGGGCGGCGGACGCGGCATCGGCCGGGCCATTGCCGCCGCACTGACACAAGCCGGCGCGGCGGTCAGCATCCTCGGCCGCGACGAAGCGACTCTGCGGGAGGCCGTCGCGGCCGGCGTCGCAGCCGATTGCGCGGCCTGCGACGTGCGCGACGAAGCCTCGGTTTCCGCTGCGCTCGACAAGCTCTCCCGCCAGCATGCCTTCGATATCGCCATCGCCAATGCGGGAGCGGTCGAGACCGGCCCGTTCATCCGCAGCGATAGCGAGCGCTTCCGCCGCATGTTCGACATCAACCTGATCGGCACGGTCAATCTGTTCCACGCCACGCTGCCGGCCATGCTGGAGCATCGCCGCGGGCGGTTGATCGCCATCGCCTCGACGGCAGGCCATCGCGGCTATCCCTATGTCAGCGCCTATACGGCGGCGAAGCATGCCGTCATCGGGTTGGTGAAGTCGCTGGCGCTGGAGACGGCGCGCTCCGGCGTCACCGTCAACGCCGTCTGCCCGGGCTATGCCGATACCGACATGGCGACGGCCAGCATCGACAATGTCGCGGCCAAGACCGGCAAGAGCCGCGAGGAAGCCCTTGCATCCATGATCAAGGACAACCCGCAGGGCCGCCTGATCGCGCCGGAAGAGGTCGCGGCGGCCGTGCTCTATCTCTGCGGGCCGGGCAGCGATGCCGTCACCGGCCAATCGCTCATGATCAATGGCGGGGAGTTCTGAGATGGAGACGCCCTCCTCTTCCATAATCCTCGACCGCGAGACCAAGGCGAGCGAGCGCCCCGGCGACCACAAGGACGAGTTGCGCCTCTGGTTGAGGATGCTGACCTGCTCGACCCTGATCGAAACCGAGATCCGCAACCGGCTGCGCGAGGAATTCAAGACCACGCTGCCGCGCTTCGACCTGATGGCGCAGCTCGACAAGACCGCGGTCGGCATGACGGTCGGCGAGGTCTCGCAGCGCCTGATGGTCTCGAACGGCAACGTCACCGCCGTCGTCGCGGGACTCGTCACGGACGGGCTCGTCGACAAGCGCTCCGCCCCGCAGGACCGGCGCGTGCAGATCCTCACGCTGACGGCACAGGGACGCAAGGTCTTCCGCGCCATGGCCGAGCGCCACGAGGACTGGATCGCGGAATTGTTCGCCGGGCTCGACCAGGCCGAGATCGCGCAGCTCTTCCGGCTGCTCGGGCAGACCAAGAGCTCGCTGCATCGCGCCATCGCGGGACGGGCCGACCAAGCCGCCAAGGGAGATGCCTGATGGCCCAGATTGCCAATGCCACCATCCTGCCGCTCGCGGGCTTCACACCGGAGCATTTCAGCCTCTCGGTCTCCGGCAAGGTCGCGACGGTGACGCTGAACCGGCCTGAGAAAAAGAATCCGCTGACCTTCGCAAGCTACCGCGAACTCACGGATTTCTTCCTGGCCGCGCAGAAGGAGGAGGACGTCAAGACGATCGTCGTGACCGGTGCCGGCGGCAATTTCTCCTCGGGCGGCGATGTCTTCGAGATCATCGGGCCGCTGGTCGCGATGGAGACCAAGGACCTGCTCAAGTTCACCCGGATGACCGGAGAGCTGGTCAAGGCGATGCGGGCCTGCCCGCAGCCGATCGTCGCGGCGATCGACGGCGTCTGCGCCGGGGCCGGCGCCATCGTCGCCATGGCCTCCGACCTCAGGCTCGGCACGGCCGGAGCCAAGATCGCCTTCCTGTTCAACCGCGTCGGCCTTGCCGGCTGCGACATGGGCGCCTGCGCGATGCTGCCGCGCATCATCGGCCAGGGCCGCGCCGCCGAACTGCTCTATACCGGCCGCGTCCTCAAGGGCGAGGAAGCCGAGCGCTGGGGCTTCCTCAACCGCCTCTGCGCGCCTGAAGCCGCGCTGTCCGAGGCGCAGGCGCTCGCCGCCGAGCTGGCCGATGGCCCGACCTTCGCCAATGCCATGACCAAGCGCATGCTCGAAATGGAATGGGCGATGTCGGTCGAGAGCGCGATCGAGGCCGAGGCGGTGGCGCAGGCGCTCTGCATGCAGACCGAGGACTTTTCCCGCGCCTATCACGCCTTTGCCGCGAAGCAGAAGCCGGTCTTCGAGGGCAACTGAGATGGGCAACGCTTCTCCCCTCGGCCTCGACATCCTCGGCGATACGCTGGACTGGCCGTTCTTCGAGGAGAGTCACCGCGCCTTCGCCGCCGAGTTGTCCGGCTGGGCCGATTCCTATCTCGCCGACCTGCCCCACGACGACGTGGACGAGGCCTGCCGGGCGCGCGTCGCCGCCCTGGGCGCAGCGGGTTTCCTGAAGGCAGCCGTGCCGGCGGCCTATGGCGGGTTGTCCGAAAAACTCGATGTCCGCACGCTCTGTCTCGCCCGCGAAATCCTGGCGGCGCATGACGGGCTCGCCGATTTCGCCTTTGCCATGCAGGGGCTCGGCACGGGCTCAATCAGTATAGCCGGCTCCGAGGCGATGAAGCGGCGCATCCTGCCGGATGTCGCGTCCGGCAAGCGCATCGCCGCGTTCGCTCTCTCCGAGAAGGAGGCCGGCTCCGACGTCGCCGCCATGGCGACGACCGCGACGCCGGATGGCAATACCCATGTCCGGATCGACGGCGAGAAAAGCTGGATCTCGAATGGCGGCATCGCCGACCATTACGTCGTCTTCGCCCGGACCGGCGAGGCGCCCGGTGCCCGGGGTCTTTCCGCCTTCCTGGTCGAGGCCGATACGCCCGGCCTGACCATCGCCGAGCGGATCGAGGTAATCGCGCCGCATCCGCTGGCCACCTTGCGCTTCGAGGGTTGCCGCGTGCCGCTCGAGAACCGCATCGGCGGGCCGGGCGACGGCTTCAAGGTCGCGATGGCGACGCTCGACATCTTCCGCTCGACGGTCGGCGCCGCCGCGCTCGGCTTCGCGCGCCGCGCGCTGCACGAAACGCTGGCCCATGCCAATGGCCGCAAGCTCTTTGGCGGCACGCTCGGCGACCTCCAGTTGTCGCAGGCGGCGATCGCCGACAGCGCGGCGGAGGTCGATGCCGCCGCCCTCCTCGTCTATCGCGCCGCCTGGACCAAGGACCGCGGTGCGGCCCGCGTCACCCGCGAGGCGGCGCTGGCGAAACTCATCGCGACCGAGAACGCCCAGAGCGTGATCGACCGGGCCGTCCAGATCCATGGCGGGCTCGGCGTCACCAAGGGCGTCAAGGTCGAGGAACTGTATCGGGAGATCCGGGCGCTGCGCATCTACGAGGGCGCCTCGGAAGTCCAGAAGGTCGTAATCGCGCGCGACCTGCTGAAAGCCCATGCCGGAAGAGCAGATCGTTAGAGGCGGATTCACCGGTCAGGCCGAGGGGACCTGATCGGATCCGGCTCTTGCAGGGGAACGCCATGACAGCAACCGGGTTCGCGAGATCGGGGCATCAGGACAGCTTCGCGCGGGACAACCTGCCGCCGCGCGCAAGCTGGCCCGATCTGAGGGTGGAAGAAGCAGGGCTCGCCTATCCCGCGCGGCTGAACTGCGTCGCCGAACTGCTCGACCGGCACATCGCCGAGGGGCGCGGCGAGCGCACGGCGGTGATCGCCAGCGACCTGCACTGGAGCTATGCGGGCCTCGCGGACAAGGTGAACCGCATAGCCAATGTGCTGACGCGCGATCTCGGCTTGATCAGCGGCAACCGCGTGCTGCTGCGCGCCGGCAATACGCCGATGATGGTCGCCGCCTATCTCGCGGTGATCAAGGCCGGCGGCGTCGCGGTGGCGACCATGCCGATGCTGCGGGCGGGCGAGCTCGCCTATCCGCTGCGCAAGGCCAGGATCGCGCTGGCGCTCTGCGACCACCGCCTCACCGCCGAGCTGGAAAGCGCCAAGGCGCAAGTGCCGGAGCTGGCCCGCATCGTCACCTTCGGCAGCGCCGGCAGCGAGCTGGAAGCGCTGATGGCGCAACCGGGCTACGCGCATTTCGAGGCCGTCGACACCGCCCGCGACGATGTCTGCCTGATCGCCTTCACCTCCGGCACCACCGGCGAGCCCAAGGGGACGATGCATTTCCATCAGGACATGCTGGCGATCTGCGACTGCTATGGCGCACGCGTGCTGAAGGCCTCACACGAGGATCGCTTCACCGGCTCGCCGCCACTCGCCTTCACCTTCGGGCTCGGCGGGCTCGTGCTCTTCCCGATGCGGATCGGCGCGGCGATGGTGCTGCCCGAGAAGGCCGGCCCGGCCGACCTGATCGACGCGATCGAACGCCACAAGGTCAGCGTCGTCTTCACCGCGCCGACAGCCTATCGCGCCATGCTCGACAAGCTCGACGGACGCGATATCGGTTCCCTGCGCATCTGCGTCTCGGCCGGCGAGGCCTTGCCCAAGGCGACCTTCGACGCCTGGCAGGCCCGGACCGGGATGCCGCTGCTCGACGGCATCGGCGCGACCGAGATGCTGCATATCTTCATCGGCGCGCCGCGCGAGGCGATCCGGCCGGGCTCGACCGGAATTCCGGTTCCGGGCTACGAGGCGAAGATCGTCGATGCCGAGGGGCGCGACGTGCCGGACGGCACGCCCGGGCGGCTTGCCGTGCGCGGGCCGACAGGCTGCCGCTATCTCGCCGACCCGCGCCAGGCGGTCTATGTCCTGAATGGCTGGAACATCACCGGCGACACCTATCTGCGCGATCCGGACGGCTATTTCTGGTATCAGGCGCGCTCCGACGACATGATCGTCTCGGCCGGCTACAATATCGCGGGCCCCGAGGTCGAAGCCTGCCTGCTGACGCATGAGGCGGTGGCGGAATGCGGCGTGGTCGGCGCGCCCTGCCCCGAGCGCGGCCAGATCGTGAAGGCCTATATCGTGCTGCGCGAGGGCATCACCGGCGACGCCGCGCTGGCCAAGGCGCTGCAGGAGCATGTGAAGGCCGGCATCGCGCCCTATAAATATCCCCGCGCTATCGAATTCGTCCCGATCCTGCCGAAGACCGCGACCGGCAAGCTGCAACGCTTCGCCTTGCGCCAAATGGCGCAGGGCGAGAGCTGATTTCCCGTCAACAGAGCCTGAACGGCCGAAACCGAGGCGATACGCCATGTCCGACCTTCCGCAATCCCGCGCCATCCTGCCCGAGGGCTGGCCGCAGCCGCGCGGTTATGCCAACGGCATGGTGGCGGAAGGCCGCGTGCTGGTGACCGGCGGGCTCGTCGGCTGGGATGCGCAGGGCGTCTTCGCCGAGGGCTTCATCGGCCAGCTCCGCCAGACCTTCCTCAACATCCGGGCTGTGGTCGAGGCCGGGGGCGGACGCGTCGAGGATATCGTGCGGCTGACCTGGTACGTCACGGATATCGCGACCTATCGCGCCAGCCTCAAGGAAATGGGGCCGGCCTATCGCGAGGTCTTCGGCCGGCATTTCCCGGCGATGGCTGTGGTCGAGGTGACGGCGCTGGTCGAGCCGGAGGCGCTGCTGGAGATCGAGGCGACGGCGGTGGTCGGGGCCTGACCTCCGCGCCCTAAATCCCTGCGCCGTCCTGCAACGCCCCGACCGGGGCCTTACGCCAGAACCGCATATGCAGTGCCCGCAAGCCGGGACGCAGCAGGATGTCGCCGAAGGCGAGCGCCAGGGACGCTGCCGCATTGGCCGTCAGCACGAAGGCTGCCGCGAACAGCCCGGCCGTGCTCAGGACGCGCCAGCTCACGCCGGCAAGCCAGGCCCGGCGGTCCGGCGTACCCGGCCGCCCGACGATGCGAACGGCGCCACGCTTCGCCCACGCAAGCGTCCCACCCTCGCCCACGGCCTGCCGGACAGCCCCCTCAACCGGCTCGACGAAGCCGAAGGCCACCGTCTCGTTGCTGATGCGGTCGATCAGGATGAAGCCGCCGAGCTCATGGCTTCGCGCATAGTGCAGCGAGACCAGCGGCCGGTCCAGGCGCAGCGTCACCAGGCCGATGCCATTCATGCCCAGGCTCTGCGCCGGCAATGGCTGGAAGCCCTCGATATCGATGCTGTGATGCAGCGCCTCGATCGTGGCATTGGCGCTCTGCGTCGCGAGCTTGACGATGAACTGGCCGCCTTCGAGCATGGCGCGCTCGCCGGTCCAGAGCAGCCGCGCCTTCAAACCACGACTCACCGGCAAGGCCATCCCTGCCGCAGCGATGACATCGCCGCGCGAGATGTCGATATCGTCCTCCAGCGTCACCGTCGCGGCCTGGCCGGCGGCGATCTGGCTGGCCTCGCCGGCGGCGCCGATCAGGCGCGCGATGCGGCTGATGCGGCCGGTGGGCAGCGCCACGACTGGATCGCCGACGCGGGCGCGCCCGGCAACGGGCGTGCCTGCATAGCCGCGGAAGTCGAGATCGGGCCGGTTGACCCATTGCACCGGCAGGACGAAGCCCTCGTCGGCCGGCGCAGCGCGCGTGATCGCGACGCTTTCAAGATAGGGCAGCAGCGCCGGGCCGTCATGCCAGGGCATCAGCGCGGACGGCCGCATCACGTTCTCGCCGTCGCGGGCCGAGACCGGGATGAAGCGGATCGAGGCGAAGCCGAGGCTCTGCACCGCCGCGCGATAGTCATTCGCGATCCGCTCGAAGACGGCCGCGTCATAGCCGACGAGGTCCATCTTGTTGATGGCGACCACGACATGGCGGACGCCGACCAGCGAGACGATGAAGGAATGGCGGCGCGTCTGCGGCAGCAGGCCCTTGCGCGCGTCGACCAGGATGATCGCGAGATCGGCGGTCGAGGCGCCGGTCGCCATGTTGCGGGTATATTGCTCGTGGCCGGGTGTGTCGGCGACGATGAAGCTGCGCTTGTCCGTGGCGAAATAGCGATAGGCGACATCGATGGTGATGCCCTGCTCGCGCTCCGCCGAAAGGCCGTCGACCAGCAGCGCGAAATCCGGTGCCTCGCCCTGCGTGCCGAACTTGCGGGAATCGCTGTCGAGGGCACTGAGCTGGTCGTCGAAGACCGCGCCGGCCTCGTAGAGCATGCGGCCGATCAGGGTCGACTTGCCGTCATCGACCGAGCCGCAGGTGATGAAGCGCAACAGCGAGTGCTGGCCGGTTTCGGAGGCAGCCGGCGTATCATTGGCCGGGAGCGGGGTCTGTGCCGGCCTCAGTGTCTTCTTTTTGGCGAGCGCGAAGCCCATCAGAAATAGCCTTCCTGCTTCTTCTGCTCCATCGAGCCGGAGCCGTCATGGTCGATGACGCGGCCCTGCCGTTCGGAAGATCGCGACGAGCGCATCTCGGCGATGATGTCGGTGAGGTTCGCCGCCTCGCTCTCGACGGCACCGGTCAGCGGGTAGCAGCCCAGCGTGCGGAAGCGGACCATGCGGGTCTCGACGGTCTCGCCTGGGTGCAGCTCCATGCGCTCGTCGTCGCGCATGATCCAGGCGCCGTCGCGCCGGACCACCGGGCGAGGCGCGGCGAAATAGAGCGGCACGACCGGGATGTTCTCCAGCGCGATGTAGTCCCAGACGTCGCGCTCGGTCCAATTGGAGAGCGGAAACACGCGAAAGCTCTCGCCACGGTGCTTGCGGGTGTTGAAGAGCTGCCAGGGTTCGGGGCGCTGGTTCTTCGGGTCCCAGCGATGCTCGGGACTGCGCAGCGAGAAGACCCGCTCCTTGGCCCGGCTCTTCTCCTCGTCGCGGCGGGCCCCGCCGAAGGCGGCATCGAATTTGTAGAGGTCGAGCGCCTGCTTCAGCCCCTGCGTCTTCATCACATCGGTATGGACGCGCGAGCCGGAGGCGAAGGGGTTGATCCCGGCCGCGACGCCCTCGCGGTTGATATGGACGATCAGGTCGAGCCCGAGCCGCTGCGCCGTCTCGTCGCGGAAGGCGATCATCTCGCGGAACTTCCAGGTCGTATCGACATGGAGCAGCGGAAAAGGTGGCTTCGCCGGATAGAACGCCTTCATCACCAGATGCAGCAGGACGGCCGAGTCCTTGCCGATCGAATAGAGCAGCACCGGCTTGTCGCAGGTCGCCACGACCTCGCGGATGATGAAGATCGCCTCGGCCTCGAGCTTCTGGAGATGGCTGAGCTGGATCATGCATGCGCCTCCGCCGACGCGACCGTGACGCGCGCCAGCTTTCCGTCCGTCCCGACATGCAGGCCGCATTCCTTGGCCGCGTCGTCCTCCCACCACCAGCGCCCGGCGCGTTCGGGCTCACCGGGGCGAATGGCGCGGGTGCAGGGCTGGCAGCCGATCGAGACGAAACCCAGCGCATGCAGCGGGTTGATCGGCACGGCGTTTTCCTGCGCGAAGGCGAGCGCGCGCTCGCGCGTCCAGTCGATCAGCGGGCTCGCCTTGACGAGAC
>JAEWKP010000307.1 GCA_023393655.1 Pseudomonadota bacterium
GTGTCGAAATAGGACGGCCAGTAAGCGCGGCCGACCGCCTCGATCATTTCGATCGAAACGATGCGGTCGAACTGCCCGGCAATGTCGCGATAGTCCCTGAGCTCGATGGTGACGCGCTCGGATAGGCCAGCATCGGCAATGCGCTGCCGTGCGGCTTCGAGCTGTGCCGGCGACAAGGTGATCGCCGTCACGCGGCAGCCCTCGCGGGCCAGCCGCTCCGCCAACGCACCCCAGCCGCAGCCGATTTCCAGGACATGCTCGCCGCCCGAAAGGTCGAGCATGTCGACGATCCGGTCGAGCCGGCGCTGCTGGGCGACTTCGAGCGTCTCGGCCGGCGTCTCGTAGAGCGCCGAGGAATACATCATGCTGGCGTCGAGCCAGCGGCCGTAGAACGCGTTGCCGAGATCGTAATGCGCGGTGATGTTGCGGCGGCTGCCGCGGCGCGTATTGGCGTTCAGAACGTGGCGCAGGCGGTTGAGCAGCCGCGCCGGCCAGGCCCCCGACACCAGCCCGCGCAGCGTCGCATCGTTGCGCGCACCGAGCTCGATCAGGGCGGTGAGGTCCGGCGTGTGAAGGTCGCCGTCGCGATAAGCTTCGGCCAGGCCGATATCGCCGTCGAGCAGGAGGCGGCGCATCGACCGCCAGTTGTTCAGGATCATGGTCGCCTGCGGTCCGGGCAGGCCGGGCGCGCTGCAAAGCCGCTCGCCATCCGGCGTGAAGACCGTCAGCTGGCCGATCGTGACCCGGGAGAGCACGCGGCGCAGGAACCAGCGCGAGAGGCCGATGCCGCTCGGCGGCGCAAACACCTGTTCCGGGATGTGAAGGCGGTGGTCGGTTTCGGGCCGGCTCATGACTGCATCGGTCCTTTCACATGAGCGGCCGCGGCCCTGCCGAGACTGAAAGGGCGCTCGGGCGCCGCCGGGTGGGGCCGCCAGGAAATCCGCTTCGCCAGCAAGCGCAGAGCGTGCCAGTGAATGGCCGCCGTGACCTTCAGCGTGAGCAGCGGATGGGTTGCGAGCAGCCGCAGCAGGGCCGCGTCGCTCAGTTCCGTTCGTGTGCCGCTCAACACGGCGGTGATCAGGCGTCCTTCCGTATCGCTGCCTTCGATGGCGACGGACACGCGCTCTGCCGGCGGGGTGACCGTGAAGGTGTAGCGCATGTCGAGATTCATGAAGGGCGAAACGTGGAAGACCTTGTCGGCCTCCTGCCTCAATGCGCCTTCGGTACGGTTGGCAGGCGCCACATAGCTATGGATCTCGCCGAAGGTGTTGTGCACCTCGTAGACGGTGGCGCAGAGGCTGCCGTCGCGGCGGTGGCAGAAATAAGTGCTGAGCGGGTTGAACGCATAGCCGAGGATCCGCGGCATGGTCAGCAGGCGGATCGGGCCACCGTCATGTGCGATTCCGGCTTTCGCCAAGGTCTCTTCGATCTGGGGCCGCAGAGGCTGCCCGCTGCGATCACCGTAATCCGCGTCGCGAAAAGCGTAGAGATTGAAGCGATTGCGCGAGAAGAACCTGAGCTTGGCCGAAAGCCGATCGATCTCGTCGAGATCGAGCAGCATCCAGAACACGCGATAGGCCAGCGCATGCGGCCGCGGCCGGAACCGATGATGCCTGACGCGGCCGACATAGAGGGCGGATTGCAAGGTCATGCGGCCTGCTCCAGTCCCGGCAGGATCGGAATACGGCCGGACTCGTTGCGGACGCTCCACGGCCGGCGGATACCGCCAAGCGCCTCGGCGACCGCGAGCCCCGCCTGCAGACCGTCCTCGTGGAAGCCCGATCCGAAATAGGCGCCGCAGAACCAGCTGTGCCGTCCGCCCTGCAGCGACCAGAGCCGCTGCTGCGCATCGAGCGCCGCCGCATCGAACAGCGGGTGCTCGTAGATCTCCTCGTGGAAGATCGTCTCCTGGCGCAGCGTGTCGGGCGGATTGAGCGTGACGAAGAAAGCCTGAGCCTCCGGCAAGTCCTGGAGCCGGTTCATCCAGTAGGTGACCGCGCAGGCTGCGTCCGGTCGGGCACGGTCACCGATATGGTTCCAGCTCGCCCAGGCACGACGGCGCTTCGGCATCAACGCTTCGTCGCCATGGAGCACGGCGCGGTTGCGGCTGTAGCGGAAAGCGCCGAGCGCCTTGGCTTCCGCCGTGCTGGGATCGGCGAGCATCGCGAGCGTCTCGTCGGCATGGGTGGCGAAGACGACCTGATCGAAGGTCTCGGCCCAGCCGTCGCCCGTCACAACGACTTCATTTGCGCCACGCCGAACCTGCCGCACCGGCGAGCCGGCCCTGACCTCGCCCGACAAGGCGGCGCGCAGCCGCTCGACATAGACGCTGCTGCCGCCGGTCACGGTGCGCCAGACCGGCCGATCGCTGAGCTGGAGCAGCCCGTGATTGTGATGGAAGCGCAGGAAGGCGGCGGCCGGATAGGACAGGATTTCCGCACAGGGCGCCGACCAGATCGCGGCGGCCATCGGCAGGAGATGATCGTCGCGGAATGCGGCGCCGTAGCCGCCGGCCGCAAGATAATCGCCAAGGGAGATGTCGGCCGCGCCCTGCGCGAGCACGTCCCTCGATGCGTTTCGATAGAAGCGGGTGATGTCCTGCAGCATCGTCCAGAAGCGCGGGCGCACCAGATTGCTGCGCTGTGCGAACAGGCCCGCGACGCTGGTGCCGCTATATTCGAGCCGGCCGCCGTCGAGCGATACGGCGAAGGACATTTCGGTCGGCTGCGTGGCGACACGCAGATGGTCCATCAACGCGATGAAGTTCGGGTATGTCGCCTCGTTGTAGACGATGAAGCCGGTATCGACCGCCGTCTCGCCGCCGGCCCCCGCAACGCGGACCGTGTTGGCGTGACCGCCGAGGCGGGGCGCAGCCTCGAACAGCACCACATCATGCGCCTGCCCCAGCAGCCATGCCGCCGAGAGGCCGGATATGCCGGCCCCGATCACGGCGATCCGCATCGCCTTGCCCTGTGCCCGTTCCATCGTCGCTGTTTCGTTGGTCATGACGGGTATACGCGGCGCGGGCCGGACTGGATTTGCCGCCGCACGGCCAAAAGCGTGCCGGCCGAGTGACCCATCACGGCGCCTCCTGCGTAAACGAGGGAAGACCGGGCGTTTCCGCGAGGGTGACGATGCCGATGAATCGACTGAAGCGAGTGGTTGCGGCGATCAGCGCCTATGCCGCGCATCCCGATCCGCGCGCGGTGATCGCCAATACCGTCGCGCTCGTGATCGTCTCCAACCAGCCCTTCTATCCGCTCTATCTCCATTGGGCGGTCGGGCCTGTGGTCTCGCCGTCCTATGTCACCTTCCTGTCGACGCCATTCTTCGCCGCGGTGCCGGCCGCGATGCGCCGTAATTGCTTGCTCGGACGAGCCCTGCTGCTCGTCGCCGGCATAGGCAACACCTTGCTCTGCCGCATAGCCTTCGGTGCCGGCTCAGGGGTCGAGGTCTTCCTATTCCCCTGTCTCATACTGGCGCTGATGCTGTTTCGCCGCTCGGAGCGGATTTTCGCACTCGGCTTCGCGGCGCTGGCTTTCGCAGCCTATCTGCTGCCGACGGCAACACTCGGGGCGCCGCTGCACATCTATGAACCTCGTGAATATGAAGCGTTGCAGCACCTGAATTTCTTGAGCGCCGCATCCCTGACAGCCCTGATCGGATGGCTCTTCTCAGAGCGTCTCGACACAATTTCGCTTGCCGATGAAACCGCCGGGACAGGCTGAGCGTAGACGAGACGTAGTCGCCGAAAGGACAACGCCATGACGCGCATTCCGCTCGCCCTCGCCTTGCTTGCTGCCTCGGCCGGAGGCGCGGCCGCCAACGATCTCGACGGGACATGGCTGCGCGACGACGGCAATGCGCGCGTCCGCATCGCGCCCTGTGGCGACAAGATCTGCGCCACCAATCTCTGGATCGGCGACACCAGCAAGGGCGAGGCGGCCGGCGACAAACTCGTGATGACGCTGGCGCGCCAACCCGACGGCACCTTTTCCGGCAGCGCCTACGACCCCAAGCGCGACTGGACCTATTCGATGACGATCACCGCGACGCCCGGTGCGCTTACCACGCGCGGCTGCATCGTCGGGCGGCTGATCTGCCGCGACGTGACCTGGAAGGCCGCCGAGTGATGCGGACCGATCCAGCTCCGGTGATCCGGTGCGGCGCGACTGGCGTATCTCAGATATGGTTCCCGCACTCGCCCTGACTGTCGACGGCATGCGCAAGGCGGGAGCTGGCGCGCAGGGAGGTCGTTTCATCACCTTGTTCGACCCCAACAGAATGATTGCAGCCATCGCGCGCTCGGGGGACCGGGACGCTTTCGCCGCGCTGTTCGACCATTTCGCGCCGCGCGTGAAAGGACTTTTGATGCGCGGCGGCGCCCCGGCGGAGCTGGCCGAGGAGGTCGCGCAGGAAACGCTGTTGGCCGTCTGGCGCAAGGCAGCCCTGTTCGACCCCGCGAAAGCCAGCGCCTCGACATGGATCGCGACGATCGCGCGCAACCTGCGCATCGACATCGCCCGTCGCGAAACGCGCTCGCGGCTGTCGCAAGTTTACGAGATTCTGGATGAAGAAGCCCCCGAACAGCCCGATGCGATGCTCTCCGGCGCCGAACGCGATGCGCGCGTGCGGGCCGCGATGACCCAGCTTTCGCCCGACCAGTACCGCGTGGTCGAACTCGCCTTCATCGAAGGCTTCAGTCATCAGGATGTCGCCAATCGCCTCGCCATCCCGCTCGGCACGGTGAAATCCCGCCTGCGCCTGGCACTGTCGCATCTGCGCGGCCGGCTGGAGGATCTGCGATGAGCATCCGGCATCGCCCATCCGACGAGACGCTCACCGCCTTCGCCGCAGGACAGCTCGACGAAGGCCTGGCGCTGGTCGTCGCCTGCCATATCGAGGCGGATCAGGAGAGCCGGCGGCGCCTGCAGGAGCTGGAAGCCGTGCAAGGGGCGCTGCTGGATGCGGTCGAGCCCGTCCCCATGGCTTCCAGCCCAAATCCTGCGGCCAGTGCAGCACGAGCCGAGCCAGCGCCGGCTGTGACCGTCCCGATATCCGAAGCCGGAATGCCGAAGGTCCTGCTCCCCTACGGCCTTGGTCCCTGGCGCCCGATCGGCATCCGCATCGCCATGCGGCGCGTCGAGGTTCCCGATGCGGGCGCGCGCGTCTTCATGCTGCGCGCCGGGCCGGGGATCGCCTTGCCGCACCACAAGCATACGGGGGTCGAATGGACCACGATCCTTGCCGGTGCCTATGAACACGAATACGGGCGCTATGCGGCCGGGGATTTCGACGAAGCGGACACCGAGCATGACCACACGCCGCGCGTCGACCCTGTCGAGGGCTGCACCTGCATCGTCGCGATGACGGGGAGCGTGCAGTTGCAGGGCTGGCTCGGCCGGCTGCTGCAGCCGCTGGTGCGGTTTTGACCGTCGCGTCCTTGACTGCGGCTCTTGTCTTCGTGGCGGTGGCCATGTCCGCCTTCATGGCCCTGGCGACGATGGCCGAGCGCCGCACGGGCAATTCCGGCTGGATCGACGTGGTCTGGACTTTCGGGTTGGGCCTGACGGGTATCGCCGGAGCCTTGCTGCCTTTCGGGGCGGCGCCAATTTCGCGACGCCTTGTCGTGGCCGGGCTCGCATTGGCCTGGGCACTGCGGCTCGGCCTCCATATCGCGCGACGGACGGCCGGCATCACCGAAGATCCCCGTTATGCGAAACTGAAGCGTGACTGGGGCAGCGCCGCGCCGCAACAACTGGCCCGGCTGCTGCAGATGCAGGCGCTGGTCAGCATTCCCCTGGGACTGGGGATCACGCTCGCGGCCCACAGCCCCGCGCCATCGCCGGGCTGGCGGGATTTCACCGGTGTCGCCGTGTTCGCCGCCGGCCTTGCAGGAGGCGCCATCGCCGACGGGCAATTGCGGGCCTTCGCGCGCTCGGGCGCAGGAGGCGTCTGCGAATATGGCTTATGGCGCTGGTCGCGGCATCCCAACTACTTCTTCGAGTGCCTGCTCTGGTGCTCCTATGCGCTGATCGCACCCGTGACCGGCTATCCCTGGGGCTGGCTCGCCTTGCTGGCGCCGGCCTGCATCACGCTGCTGCTCACCCGCGTCTCCGGCATTCCGCCGCTGGAAGAGCACATGCTCGCCAAGCACGGCGAGGCCTATCGCGACTATCAGCACCGGACCAGCGCCCTGATCCCGTTGCCGCCAAAAGGAGCGACGCCATGACGATCATGCAGAGGCTTTCGACCTGGGGCGAAGGGCTCCCGGTTCCCGATGCCGTCAGCCGGATGGTGATCGCGTCGCTTGTCGGACGCACCGCGCGCGCGCTCGCAGCGCAATCGGCCGATGCCACGGCCTTCGCCCGTGACATGGCGGATTTTCCGATCGCGGTTCACACCGACGCGGCCAACGCCCAGCACTACGAAGTGCCGGCCGCCTTCTTCGACCAGGTGCTCGGTCCCCGGCGCAAGTATTCCTGCTGCTTCTATGCCGATCCCGGCGACACGCTGGTGGCGGCGGAAGACAAGGCGCTGGAACTGACCGCGGAGCATGCCGACCTCGCCGACGGGCAGGACATCCTGGAGCTCGGTTGCGGCTGGGGCTCGCTCTCGCTGTGGATGGCGGAGCGCTATCCGCAGGCACGAATCGTCTCGGTCTCCAACTCGGCTTCACAGCGCGCCTATATCGAAGAGCAGGCGCAGCGCCGCCATCTCGGCAATCTCCGCATCGTCACCGCCGACATGAACGCGTTTGCGACCGAAGAGCGTTTCGATCGCATCGTGTCCGTCGAAATGTTCGAGCACATGGCCAACTGGCAAGAGCTCCTTGCGCGGGTTCGTGGCTGGCTGAAGCCGGACGGCCGCCTCTTCATCCATGTCTTTGCCCACAGGCAGGGCTGCTACCGTTTCGATGCCGCCGATACAGGCGACTGGATCGCGCAGCATTTCTTCACCGGCGGCCTGATGCCGAGCGCGACACTCGCGCACCAGTTTCCCGATCTCTTCGCCGTGGAGGCCGAGTGGCGCTGGAGCGGCGTGCACTACCAGGCCACCGCCGAGGATTGGCTGGCGAATTTCGATCGCAATCTCGCGAGGATCGACCCGATCCTGCGCGAGACCTATGGCCGGGAAGCGCCGCTCTGGCGCCGGCGCTGGCGGCTGTTCTTTCTCGCGACGAGCGGCTTGTTCGGCCATGCCGGCGGCGAGGCCTGGGGCGTCCATCACTACAGGTTGCGCGCGGCCTGACGGGTTGACCGGCCGGGGACTAGACCCAGCCCCAATCAGCCAGGCGGCGAACGATTACGAAAGCGACCCCTGTGCACAGGCCGACGACGACCGTGCCATAGACGAGGTCAACGAGCGTGATCGTCAGCGTCCAGGGCCGCAGCGTCGCGTAGTTGGTGAGGTCGTAGGTCGCGTAGGCGAGCAGGCCAATGAGAGCGCCATTGAGCCATGCGGCGCTCGCGCTACCGTCCCGCAGCGCGGGCATCAGCGCGAAATAGACGACCCCGAGCGGGAAACCGAAATAGAACAG
>JAEWKP010000401.1 GCA_023393655.1 Pseudomonadota bacterium
CCTTACAGGAGAGGGGTTCCCCGCGCTGTCTGCGCTTCACCAGGATAGGTTGTCGCTTGGAGGCCTGGCGCCAAGCAGGTTTCCGGGCTGACGTTGTGCCGCAGCCTCAGGCCGCGTCGAGCCCATACAGCGAATGCAGCGTGCGCACGGCCAGCTCGGTATAGGCCGAGTCGATCAGCACCGAGAACTTGATCTCGGAGGTGGTGATCGCGCGGATGTTGATGCCCTTCTCGGCCAGCGCCCGGAAGGCGCGGGCCGCGACGCCCGCATGCGAGCGCATGCCGACGCCGATCGCCGAGATCTTCACCACGTCGGTCGCGCCCTGGATCTCCTGGTAGGAGATCGTGTCGTGCTTGCTTTCGAGCAGCGTCTTGGCGCGCTCGTAATCGGCGGTCGGCACGGTGAAGGTGATGTCGGTCGTCGCCTGGTCGTCCGAGACGACCTGGATGATCATGTCGACATTGATATTGGCATCGGCGAGCGGGCCGAAGATCGCCGCGGCGACGCCGGGCTTGTCGGCCACGCGGCGGAGGGTGATCTGGGCTTCGTCCCGGGAGAAGGCGATGCCGGTGACGATCTGCTGTTCCACGATGTCGTCCTCGTCGCAGATGAGGGTACCAAGTTTCGGATTGTCGGGGTCGTCGAAGGAAGAACGCACATAGGTCGGCACGCGCTGGGTCATGGCGATCTCGACCGAGCGCACCTGCAGCACCTTGGAGCCGAGCGAGGCCATTTCGAGCATCTCCTCGAAGGAGACCTTGTCCATGCGCCGGGCCTTGGGCACCACGCGCGGATCGGTGGTGTAGACGCCGTCGACATCGGTGTAGATGTCGCAGCGATCGGCCTTGAGGCCGGCGGCGAGCGCGACGGCGCTGGTGTCCGAGCCGCCGCGGCCGAGCGTGACGATACGGTGCGTACGCGGATTGACGCCCTGGAAGCCGGAGCAGATCGCGATCTCGCGGTTGCGGTCGAAGCCCGCGACGATGCCGGCGCCGTCGACGCTTTCGATCCGGGCCGAGCCATGCGCATCGGAGCCGTAGAGCGGGATCTGCCAGCCCTGCCAGGAGCGCGCCGGCAGGCCCATCTCCTGCAGCACGATCGCCATCAGCCCGGAGGTGACCTGCTCGCCCGAGGCGACGACGGTGTCGTACTCGGCCTGGTCGAACATCGGCGCGGCTTCCTTGCACCAGCCGACGAGCTCGTTGGTCTTGCCCGACATCGCGGAGACGACGACCGCGACCTCGTTGCCGGCGTCGAACTCACGTTTGACGTGGCGCGCCGCGTTCTTGATACGCTCGACAGTGGCGACTGAGGTGCCGCCGAATTTCATCACCAGACGGGCCATGACGGTCTTTTCGATAGCTGACCCGGCCGGGGCCGGGTCGAAAGGTCGCCCTCGCACTTGCAGCGGGGCGGGTGTAGATGACGGGCGACAGGCGCGGTGTCAATGCGGCATCGCATCAACGAAGGACCGGTTCATGGCGGCTGCGACCCAGCGCACAGGCTCGACGATCGACCCCGCCGAGGTCGCCCGCTTCGATGCGATCGCCCGCGACTGGTGGGACCCGAAAGGGCCCATGGCCGTCCTGCACAAGTTCAACCCGGTCCGGCTCGCCTTCGTCCGCGACGAGGCCTGCGCCCATTTCGGCCGCGATCCGAAAAAGATGCGGGCGCTCGATGGCCTGAGCCTCGTCGATATCGGCTGCGGTGGTGGCGTGCTGTCCGAGCCGCTCGCCAGGCTTGGCGCCGAGGTCGCCGGCCTCGATCCGGCTCCGACCAATATCGCCGTCGCGCGTGCCCATGCCGAGAAGAGCGGACTTGCGATCGACTATCGCGAGGAGACGATCGAGGCGGTCGTTGAAGCCGGCAGGCGCTTCGACATCGTGCTCGCTATGGAGGTCGTCGAGCATGTCGCCGATGTCGAGGCTTTCGTCGCGGCTTGTTGCGCGGCGGTGAAGCCGGACGGTCTGCTGGTGATGGCGACGCTCAACCGCACGCTGAAATCCTATGCGCTGGCGATCGTCGGCGCCGAATACGTCCTGCGCTGGCTGCCGAAGGGCACGCATGACTGGGAGAAGTTCGTGACCCCGGCCGAGCTCGGCGGCGCCATCGAGGGCAATGGCTTCACGCTGGGAACGCAGACCGGCGTGGTCTTCAACCCGCTGACCGGCCGCTGGAGCGCTTCGCGCGACATGGACGTGAACTACATGCTCGCCGCCAGCCGCGGCGGCCGGCCATAGGGCGGGCAGGGCCGAGCGTGGCCGTGAGAGATGCCTCTCACGGCCGGATGACGGCCATCGCGATCAGCAGCAGCAGGCCGGAGCCGGTCGCGATCACGACCCGCAGGGCTTCGGCCGGAAACCGTGTCGGAATGCCGTAGCGGTGCCAGAGCCAGGCACCGGCGAATGCGCCCACCAGCAGGATGCCGCTGTTCAGCATCACGCCGAAACCGCCGTCGTCGAGCAGCAGGTCGGCAAGCCAGCCGAGCAGCATGGCGCCGAACACGACCATCGCCAGGACGATGACCACTGACATGAGGGACATATCGGGCAGGCCGACCATCATGAGCAAGCCGCGCATCGTTTCTCCTTGGCGCCGCGCAGGACGTCAGCATCTCAGCAAACGATGAAGAAAGCGCAAGCGCCGAAAGAAAGGGTTTTGCACTGCGGTGTGATTCCTTAGAGTAATGGCGCAGCGCAGCATAAGATGCATGATCGGCATCCCATACCGCCGACGAACACCGGGCTGGGCAACGACGGAACAGAGCAGGGAGACGACCATGTCGAAGTCGCAGGCCGCCGTGAAATCGCTCAAGGATCTCTACGAACTCGACGAATTGCCGCCGCTCGGCCACGTCCCGGAGAAGATGTATGCCTGGGCGATTCGGCGCGAGCGCCACGGCCCGCCGCAGGACTCGTTCCAGGTCGAGGTTGTGCCGACCTGGTCGATCGGCGAGGAGGAGGTTCTGCTCCTCGTGATGGCCGGCGGCGTCAACTACAACGGCATCTGGGCCGGTCTCGGCCAGCCGATCTCGCCCTTCGACGTGCACAAGGCGCCGTTTCATGTCGCCGGCTCCGATTGCGCCGGCATCGTCTGGGCCGTCGGCTCCAAGGTGAAGCGCTGGAAGGGCGGCGACGAAGTCATCGTCCACTGCAACCAGGATGACGGCGACGACGAGGAGTGCAATGGCGGCGACCCGATGTTCTCGTCGACCCAGCGCATCTGGGGCTACGAGACGCCGGACGGGTCCTTCGCCCAGTTCTGCCGGGTGCAGTCGCGCCAGCTCATGCTGAAGCCGAAGCATCTCGCCTGGGAGGAGGCCGCCTGCTACACGCTGACGCTGGCCACGGCCTATCGCATGCTGTTCGGCCACGCCCCGCACACGATCAAGCCCGGCGACAACGTCCTCGTCTGGGGCGCCTCGGGCGGCCTCGGCGTCTTCGGCGTGCAGCTCTGCGCGGCCTCCGGCGCCAATGCGATCGGCGTGATCTCGGACGAGACCAAACGCGACTATGTCCTCGGCCTCGGCGCCAAGGGCGTGATCAACCGCAAGGATTTCAACTGCTGGGGCCAGATGCCCAAGGTCAATTCGCCCGAATACAACGAGTGGACCAAGGAGGCCCGCAAGTTCGGCAAGGCGATCTGGGACATCACCGGCAAGAAGGATGTCGACATCGTCTTCGAGCATCCGGGCGAGGCGACCTTCCCGGTCTCCTGCCTTGTCGCCAAGCGCGGCGGCATGGTGGTGTTCTGCGCCGGCACGTCCGGCTTCAACATCACCTTCGACGCCCGCTATGTCTGGATGCGGCAGAAGCGCGTCCAGGGCTCGCATTTCGCCCATCTCAAGCAGGCGAGCGCGGCGAACCAGTTCGTCATCGACCGCCGCATCGACCCCTGCATGTCCGAGGTCTTCCCCTGGGACAAGATCCCGCTCGCCCATCACAAGATGTGGAAGAACGAGCATGCGCCGGGCAACATGTCCGTGCTGGTCTATGCGCCGCGCACGGGCCTCAGGACCTATGAGGATGTCGCCGAGGCTCTGGCCCGCTAGTCAGCTCAGGCTGCCTGTTCGCTGGCGTTCACCGCTTCCATGCGGTGCAGGAAACCGTCGACCGAGGTGGCCAGTGATCCCGCCACTTCGGCCATGATCTCGGCCGCCAGCCTGGCCTTCTCGATCTCGGTCTTCGTCTCGCCCACGGCGTTGTAGGCCTGCTCGACGCGCTCGGTTGCCTGGCGGCTGTGGTCGGCTGCGGAGTCGATATTGCTCGACATCGCGGCGGTCGATGCTCGCTGCTCCTCGACCGCTGAGACGATGGCGTGCGTGACGTCGTGTACGTCGAGCACGGCCTGCTGGATTGCCTCGATCGAGCGCGTCACATTGGCGGCGGAGGCGCCGATCGCGCCGATCCTGGTGATGATCTCGTTGCTGGCCTGGGCCGTCTGTGCAGCCAGACCCTTGACCTCGGCAGCGACGACGGAAAAGCCGCGCCCGGCCTCGCCGGCGCGCGCCGCCTCGATCGTCGCGTTCAGGGCGAGCAGATTGGTGCGCCCGGCGATCGCCTGGATCATCTCGACGATACCGGTGATGCCCTGCATCAGCGTGGACAGCTGGGCGATGTCGGCCATCGCGGTCGCGCTGACCGAGACGGTGTCGCTGATCACGGCGCCGGCGCGATAGGTCCGCTCGCCGATCAGGGCGATCGCATCGTTGAGATGGCCCGTGCCGGCGGCGATGGCGTCGATCTCGCCGGTGGCGCTTGCAGCGGCATGCCGCGCAGCTCCGGCCTGGCTTGCAGTCGTTTCCGCCGTGCCCGACAGCGAGGCCGCGCTGGCGGCGATGCCCTGCGTCTCGCGCCGGACGACATCCTGGAAGCCGGCCATCGATTGGCGAAAGGCCGCAACGACTTTCATCAGCTCGTCATGCCGGCGGCTCGCCTCGTCGCGCTCGGCAAGCGCGCTATGCTGGAGCTGGGTGCGCTCCCGGCTGCTTTCGATCGCGGCATTGCGGCCGCGCACCGCCTCCACCAGCGTCGCGCCATAGGCGGTGACGTGGCGGGTCATGAAGACGAGATAGAGCGTGAGCAGCGCCGCGGCCGTCGCTGCGGTGTCGAGCGAATGCTGGGCGAAGGCGAGGGTGCATGTCGCGCCGAGCGTGACGCCATAGATCAGCGCCGCCCGTGGCACGACGACGAAGCGGGTCATGCCGCTGGCGATCATGCCAGTGATGACGAGGCCGATCGCGATGTTCTCCCGGGGATCGGTCGTCGGGCTGGCGATCCAGGGCAGGGCGCCCCAGATCAGCCCGAGCACCGGCGCCCGCAGGTGCACGATCCGCATCGGCCAGGGCGAACGCTCGTACAGGCGGCTGCGCCAGGCGGCGATGTCCAGCCCCATCGATAGCGAATAGGCCAGCGTGGCCAGGACCCAGCCGATGAGCAAGGGCGCGCGGTCGGAATGCCACAACATGGCGGTGACGGCGGCCACGGCGGCAAAGTTCAGGATCGCCGAGGCGAGCGCGTTCTGTGCGAAGGCGGCAAAGCCTTCATGCTCGCTGTTCAGCAGCTCTGCTTTTTCGGGGGGGAGAGGATGAGATTTGTTCGGCATCGCACAGCTTTTCGACCGGAGGCGACAGTGCGCGGGCGGCGTTGAGGATTGGTTGACGAAGCGGAAGTGCGCGCGTCGCTTTTTGTTAAGGATTGCGGCACGGCGCCCTGGTCTGGTCCCGGGGACTGTCTCGATCGGGCGATATCTGATTGCAATACACAACTGGTTGTCTTATGCAGGGAGCAGCTCAAGCCGGTGCAGGAGGCGCCTGTGTCACTCACGCTCTACGCGCATCCATTCTCGTCGTATTGTCAAAAAGTGCTGGTGGCGCTCTACGAGAACGCGACGCCGTTCACCTATCGCCTGCTCGGTCCGGACGATCCCGCGGCCGGCGCCGAATGGGTGAAGCTCTGGCCGCTGAAGAAGATGCCCGTACTCGTCGATGGCGAGACGCCCGTCCTCGAATCGAGTGTCATCATCGAGCACCTCGACCTGTTTCATCCGGGGCAGACCCGGCTGGTGCCGGCCGACGCGAAGCAGGCACTCGAGGTGCGGATGATGGATCGCGTCTTCGACAACTACGTGATGACGCCGATGCAAGCGATCGTCTTCGATCATCTCCGTCCGGCTGACGACCGCGATCCCTTCAGCGTAGCCCGGGCCCATGAGAAGCTGGGCGATGCCTATCGCTGGCTCGATGGAGCTCTTGCCGGGCGGAACTGGGCCTGCGGCGGCACTTTCAGTCTGGCCGATTGTGCGGCGGCGCCGGCCCTGTTCTATGCCGACTGGGTCCATGAGATCGACGAGGCTTTCGGTAATCTGCGCGCCTACCGGGCTCGGTTGCTGGCGCGCCCGTCCTTCGCGCGCGCCGTCGATGAGGCGAGGCCTTTCCGCAATCTGTTCCCGCCCGGCGCACCAGATCGCGATTGAGGTTCGCGGCCCCGGTGAGAGCATGGGGCGGGGGCGCTAGCGCTCTGTCAGGCGCCGGCGATCGGCGCTAGAGACAGAGAGTTCCAGCGGTTCCGGGTTCCGATGTCCTCGCCTCTCATCCTGCGCGCGATACCGCTGCTCTTCACCTTCCTCTGGTCCACGGGCTGGGTGGTCGCCGGCTATTCGGCCCGTCATGCCGATGCCCTGACCTTCCTCGTCGTGCGCTTCGCCAGCGCCGCCTCGCTGCTGACGCTGATCGCGCTCGCCACCGGCGCACCCTGGCCGCGCAGCCGCCGCGCCGTCATCGACGTGGCGATCACCGGCATCCTGCTGCACGGCATCTATCTCGCCGGCGTCTGGTGGGCGGTGCGTCACGGCCTGCCGGCCGGCATTTCCGGCCTGATCGCAGGCCTGCAGCCGATCCTGACCGCGCTCTTCGCGCCCGCGCTCGTCGGCGAGCGGATTTCGGGCATCCGCTGGCTCGGAATCGCCTGCGGCTTCCTCGGGATCGCACTGGTGCTGGAGCCGCAGCTCGCCGGCGTCGAGCCGGCGGCGCTGTGGGGCATTGCCGTGCCGATGCTGATCAATATCGGCGGCATGTTCGCGGTGACCTTCGGTTCCTTCTACCAGAAGGCGCGTGTCGTCTCGGGCGATCTGCGCACGATCACCGCGATCCAGTATGTCGCGGCAGGGCTCGTCGTGCTGCCCTTCGCCGTCGCCTTCGAGCCGATGCGGATCGACTGGAACCTGACCATGCTGCTCGTGCTGGCCTGGTCGGTGATCGTGCTCTCGATCGGCAGCATCTGGCTCTATCTCTTCATGCTCAGGCGGGGCGAGGTCTCGCGCATCGTCACCTTCCTCTATCTCGTGCCGGCGCTCGTCGCGGTCGAGGCCTGGCTGCTCTTTGGGGAGACGCTGACGCCGCTCCAGATCGGCGGCATGGCCGTGACGATCCTTGGCGTCGTCCTCGCCAGCCGGAAATAGGTCTCTCCCCAAAAAGGAGGGTTTCGGTTTCGTTTGATCTCGCCTTATGCTGCGTCGCAACAAAGGGAGGTCGAAGACCATGAACGCCACTATGGCCGCAAAGGCCGAGACTCGGGCGAATGCGATCGAGCTTATCGCGGCGGCGCTTCCCGGCCTCGAGACCCTGTTCCAGGAGGCCGTTGCCGCAGTGCGGCAGAAGGTGCTGGTCGACGGCCGGATCTCCTCGGCCCGGCTGGAGGCCGAGCAGCACGCCGCCCATGGCCTGTCCTGGCTCGCGACCTATGTCACGGCTCTGCGCGAGCTCAAGGCCTATGGCGAGCGCCTCGAGGCGGAAGGCCGCTACGGCGCCGTCGAGGACTATGCGCTGCGCATCGGCGCCGGCGAGTACGCCGCCCAGATCTTCGGCGGCATTCCGATGAGCCAGGGCGAGATCGTCAGGTTGCCGGCGCTGGGTCTCTCGCGGAAGGCCATTGCCGCCGCCAGCTCGGACGCCGCCGATGCCCTGATCGCCGACGGCAACACGCCGGAGAACCGCGCCCGCTTCGTTGCCCTGTTCAGCCAGGACCAGGGCGCTGCCAGCATCGGCGATACCGGCCTCGACGAGACGCTGGAAGCGATCCGCTCGGAGATGCGCCGCTTCTGCGCCGCCGAGGTGACGCCGCATGCCCATGAATGGCATCTGGAGAACGAGTACATCCCGATGCCGGTCGTCGAGAAGATGGCCGAGCTCGGCGTCTTCGGCCTGACCATTCCCGAGGAGTTCGGCGGCATGGGCCTGTCGAAGGTCTCGATGTGCGTCGTCTCGGAAGAGCTGTCGCGCGGCTATATCGGCGTCGGCTCGCTCGGCACGCGCTCCGAGATCGCAGCCGAGCTCATCCTCTGCGGCGGCACGCCCGAGCAGAAGGAGAATTGGCTTCCGAAGATCGCCTCCGGCGAGGTTCTGCCGACAGCCGTCTTCACCGAGCCCAATACCGGCTCCGACCTCGCCTCATTGCGGACCAAGGCGGTGAGGGAGGGCGAGGGGGCTGAAGCTGTCTGGAAGGTCCATGGCAACAAGACCTGGATCACTCATCCAGTCCGCGCCGACATCATGACGCTGCTGGTGCGCACCGACCCGTCCGAGCCCGGCTACAAGGGCCTTTCGATGCTGATCGCCGAGAAGCCGCGCGGCAGCGATGCCGATCCGTTCCCGGTCGATGGCCTGACCGGCGGCGAGATCGAGGTCCTCGGCTATCGCGGCATGAAGGAATACGAGCTCGCCTTCGACGGTTTCGAGGTTAGGGCTGAAAACCTGCTCGGCGGCGTCCCCGGCCAGGGCTTCAAGCAGCTCATGCAGACCTTCGAGGCGGCCCGCATCCAGACCGCGGCGCGCGCCATCGGCGTGGCGCAGTCGGCCTTCGATCTCGGCTTGCGATATGCGCAGGAGCGCATCCAGTTCGGCAATCCGCTGATCGCCTTCCCGCGCGTCGCCGACAAGCTCGCGATGATGGCGGCCGAGATCCTGATCGCCCGCCAGCTCACCTATTTCGCCGCCCGCGAGAAGGATGCCGACCGGCGCTGCGACCTCGAGGCCGGCATGGCCAAGCTCTTGGGCGCCCGCGTCGCCTGGGCGGCGGCCGACAACGCCCTGCAGATCCATGGCGGCAACGGCTTCGCGCTGGAATATCCGGTGAGCCGCGTGCTCTGCGACGCCCGCATCCTCAACATCTTCGAGGGCGCGGCCGAAATCCAGGCGCAGGTGATCGCGCGCCGATTGGTCGAGGAATAGCAGGCGCGGCGGCCTGCCACGTCGCATCGTGATAATTTCGACATGATATCCTTGCTCGGATGCCCGACCGGCCGATGGAGCCGGCAGATCAGGAGACATCATGTCGAATCGCCTTGCCTTCGCTCTGGCCGGAACCGTGCTCGTCGGCGCCGCCGCGCTGCTCTCCGCCCCCGCGATCGCCCAGCAAAATCCGGCCGGTCAGCAGCCCAGCCCGCGCATCAGCGTGATCGGGGAAGGCGAGGTCGGCGTCGCGCCGGACATGGCGATCCTCAATCTCACCGTCCTGCGCGAGGCCGATACGGCCCGTGCGGCGCTCACCGCCAACAACGAGGCGATGAAACAGGTGCTGGCCGCGCTGAAGGAAGCCGGCATCGCCGAGCGCGATCTCCAGACCGCGGGGCTCAGCATCCAGCCGCGCTATGCCCAGCCCGGCAAGGACCGCAATGGCGAACCGAAGATCGTGGGCTACAGCGTCAGCAACGCGGTGACTGTTCGTGTCCGCAATCTCGCTGACGCCGGCGGCATCCTCGACAAGGCGGTCGGCCTCGGCGTCAATCAGGGCGGCGGCATCGCCTTCGTCAAGGATGACATCAGGCCGACGCTCACTGAGGCGCGCAAGCGCGCGGTTGCCGATGCGGTGGCGCGCGCCAAGACGCTGGCCGTGGCGGCGGATGTCAGGCTCGGCAAGATCCTGTCGATCGAGGAGCAGTCGATCATGCCGCGCCCGATGCCCTATGGCGGTGGCGTGCGCATGGCGGCGAAGGATGCCTCCGTGCCCCTGGAAAGCGGCGAGAACACCTACCGCACGCAGGTCAACGTGATCTTCGAGATCGCGCCCTGACCTCGTGCTTCTAGGCGCGCCCGGCCCGTTCCGGGCGCAGCTTTCCACCCGCTGAAGCCGGCAGGCTGGTGATGACGACGCCGCAGAGGACCCAGAGCCCGGGAAGCAGAAGCTCAGCCGGCGGCAATTCGGCCAGCAGGAGGTAGGCTGCGAGCGTGATCAGCGGTACGCGCAGGGTGTCGCCGCTGCAGAGTTGCAGCGGCGTGGCATGGCGCGAGGCGTTGGCGAGTGCGGCCTGCGAGACGAAGCCGCCGATGATCAGTGCGAGCACGGCGCCGCCGATCACGGCAAGCTCGGGCAAGGCGAAGGCCAGCCGGTACGGCTGCGGCGGCGGCGACCACTGCTCCGGCACGAAGAACCAGAGCAGCAGATAGAGCGGCAGCTGGATCGCATGCATCAGCAGCACGATGGACAGCGTGCTGCGCTGTGCCGCCAGCCGTGCCAGCATGAGATTGGTGCTGGTCAGCGCCGCGACGGCTCCGATGGCGATGGCGAGGTCGCGACTGGGGACGGCGTCGAGCCGAAACACCAGCAAGCCGATCCCGGTCGCGAGCACGGCAAGGCCGACGGTTGCACCGGTGCCGGGTCGGCGGCGCAGGACCAGGAAGAGCAGCACGCCTGCGAAGAGCGGACCGGTGAATTCGATGGTGGTGACGAGCGCGAGCGGCAGGTGCGCCAGGCTCCAGATCAGCGCGAGCGAGCCGGCGAGATGCAGGATGCTGCGGGCGATATCCTCGCGCAGCTTCGGGGGGAGAATGGTGCGACGCTGTTCCGCCCCGCCCGCCCAGACGGCCGAGCCTGCGATGGCGAGGCTGCCGACCGAACGCAAGAGCCCGATTTCGATGACGGTGAGATAGCCCGAAAGCAGGCGGATGGAGAGGGCGATTGCGAGATAGGACGCCAGATAGGCGCTCATCCACCCGAGGAAGGCCGGAAATCCTCGACCTGCCCGGTCCAGGGTATGCCCAGCAACATGCGCTCCAGGATGGCCATTCGCATCGGCACGGAGAGCTGGACCTGGCGGAAATAGCCTGCGTTCGGGAGGCTGTCGCATGAGGTGTCGAGCTCCGAGAAGCGCGGAAGAGGATTGAGGATCAACGTATCCGAACGGGCATCCAGGACCTTGCGGGCGGTCAGTGTGAAGGGCTCGCTCTCTTTTTCCTTGTCGACGGCCTCGTTGCCGAGGGAGGCGTGCGCGAATTTGCTCATGTCCTGCATCTGGATGCTGAGCACGTCGTGGTCGAGCGTATGGCGGATGTCGTGGACGAGCCCGACCTGCGTGCCGAGATCGGCGAGCACGGTCATCGCCTCGCGCATCGCCGGGTTGATCGGCGTATCCGGCAGGCAGCACAGCGTGAAGCGCTTCGGCGGGGACAGCCGCAGCATCTTCACGAAGGAGATCGCGAAGCGCGCCCGCGAATCGCTCGACAGGGCGATGCTGAGGCCCTCGATCGCGCCGCGCATCTGCCGGATCGCGAAGATGTCGATCAGCGCCTGGCTCGGATGCTCGTCGGCGCCGTTGCCGGCATTGATGACAGGCAGATAGCTCAGGCGCCCGACCCGATAGGGCATGTCCTCCATATGCGAGCGCACGATCAGCACGTCGCTGTAGAGTTCGACCGTGTGGATATGGTCCTCGATCGATTCGCCGGTATCGGTGCCCATGCGGCTGCGGTCGGTGTCATAGGCGTCGATCGACTGGTGGCCGAGCCGGGCAGCCGCCGTCTGGAAGCCGAGGCGGGTGCGGGTGCTGCGCTGGTCGAACAGGGTGGCGATCACCTTCGGCCGGCGGCGCGGGGCGGGCGGCTGCTCGGGCAGGGGCAGGCCGGCCTTTTCCAGCTCTTCTTCGTGGAGATGCCGCTCGGCGCGCGCGATGATGTCGTCGAGATCGAAGCGCGAGACGGCATCGGCGCTCAGCAGATCCTTCCCGCTCGGATAGTTCGGGCGCATCAAGGCCTCCGGCTCGCGCGATCGTCTGCGTCCGGGGCGCGTCAGGCAACCTGACTGAAGCGGCCCGGCTTGCGCGAGCCGGAACGCGAGCGCGCCGACCCCATTCGCCCCGTCGCCACACGATTGCCGATCATGGGCAGCAAATCCTCCGCTGTCATCGGCCGGGCGAAGATATAGCCCTGAATGCCGTGGACGGCATGCTTTTCGATGACGGTGAGCTGCTCCTGCGTCTCCACGCCCTCGACGATGAGGCGCAGCTTCAGGTCATGCGCGAGCTGGGCGATCGCGTTCATCAGCGAATCCGCCTTGCGCGAGGACCCGAGTTCCTGGGTGAAAGCCTGGTCTATCTTGATCGTATCGATCGGCAGATGTGCGAGATAGCTGAGCGAGGAATAGCCTGTGCCGAAATCGTCGAGGGCGATCCGCACGCCGAGCGCGCGCAGCGCGACGAGGCGCGAGACGACATGGTCTGGATCATCGATCAGCGAGCTCTCGGTGATCTCGATCGTGAGCCGGTGAGGTTCGATGCCGCTCATCCGCAGGAGCGCCTCGACGACGCCGACGATGTCATGGCCATGATCGAACTGGCGGGCGGAGACGTTAACGCTGACGCCGACGCTGCGCGGCCAGGACAAGGCTGACCGGATCGCCTCGCCGAGCACCCAGGAGCCCAGTACGGTGATCAGCCCGGTCCGCTCGGCCAGCGGGATGAAGACCGCGGGGCTGATCGTGCCGCGCCGTGGATGCTGCCAGCGCAGCAGCGCCTCGGCCATGGTCGCGGTGCCGGAGCGAGGGTTGTAGATCGGCTGGAAATGCAGCTCGAACTCGCCGCGGCGGATGGCGTCGCGCAGTTCCGTTTCGAGCGCCACACCGTCTTCATGTTCGTTGCGGATGGCATCGGTGTACATGACGAAGCGGTTCCTCCCGTCGAGCTTGGCCCGATAGAGGGCGATGTCGACGCATTTCAGGGCCTCGTCGATCGAGGCGGCGCAGCCGGCGGGTGCGATACCCATGCTGGCCGTGGCGGTGACGTGGCGGCCGCCGATGACGCGCTGGCTGGCGAGCATCATGACGAGGCGGGCCGCCAGCGCGCTGGCACCCTCGGCATTGCGCGTGGTGGCGACCATGAATTCGTCGCCGCCGGTGCGCGCGGCGATGTCGCCGACGCCGAGCTCGGCGAGCAGCGTTTCGCTGAAACCCTGCAGCAGCGCATCGCCGATATCGTGGCCGAGGCTGTCATTGATGCTCTTGAAGCGGTCGATATCGATCGAGATCAGGGTCACCGGGCGCCCGGAGGCCGCCATCTGCCGGATCTCGCGCATGAAGCCGCGGCGGTTGTAGAGGCTGGTGATCGTGTCGTTGACGGCCAGATGTTCGAGCTCGCGCATGGTGCGCAGCCGGGCGAGGAAGATCCGGTGGATCACCTGGGCGCTCGAGAAGGTCAGGACAGTGGTGAGCAGGACCGAGAGCCCGATCACCAGATAAGCGGGGTCCCGCGTCCAGAGCAGGGCGAGCGTGAACGGCGTCGCCGCCGCCAGCACCTGCACACGGGTGATCACTGGCCGTGAGCTGTTGCGCCCGGAAATCCCGGCGAGATAGCCGATCGTCTGGGCGATAGCGAGTGCGGCGACAGGCTCGTAGGTGTAGCGCAGGATGGCATAGCAGCCGAAGGCCGAGATCAGGGCGGCGGTCGACCAGGCGCCGGCCATGGCCAGGTTTTCGAGCGTGCCGATCTGGCGTTCCGTCGACGTCGCGAGGTGAATGCCGGTGTAGTAGCGGTGCGACAGGTAGCGGAACACGCCGATCGCGACCATCGCTGCTGCCATGAGGTGGAAGACGATATCGCCGCCGGTCAGCAACGCGCTGGCGGCCATCACGGCCGCGACCGTGACGGTACCAATGAAAATCGTGCCTGGCGTGGCATAAAGCGCTGCCACCAGTTCCGATTTCATCGCGAGATCGTTTTCGTGAACGTCGACGATCATCAGGCGTCCCGTCGCTGTGTCTGCTTTTTGGCCGGCGTAGCTGCTATTCTCGCTAAAAATCTATTAAAGAACTGTATGCCGCTTGGGAGGTTTCGCCGACAAATTATGATTTTCCGCCGATATAGCACGGTTGGCTGCGCAGACGGTACTTGGCGAAATCTTCAAGCCGGCCTCTAACCTGCTCCGCCTTCCGGCCTGCGGGCCGTTTTCCGGCGCTGCGGGCGAGATCGGGAATGGGTGGGCTTCCGGCGTGACGAGTTGGCCGTCGCTGTCGCAGCGTGAGGCTTGCGTGACATCGATCCGAGAGGTCACGCCATCGATCACGACGAAATCGAATGCGGTGCAGGCTGGGCTGGTTGGCGGCCGCTCGCCTCTCTCTCGGCGGAGGCGATGCGGTTGAAGATGCCGGCAGCGCGCTCTAGACATTCCCTTACGTCAGTGATGCTGACTTTCACGATCTGCACCGTATTCGGGTAAAGGCAGATGTCGGCGATACTCTTCAGGGTTGGCGGTTCCGGCCCTGAGCGCCTTGCCGTGGTTGAGACGCTCTCACGCCGGGCGGTGGAAGCCTTCCATGCGCACCCGCCCGTCCGCACCCTCGGTCCAGCCCCTGACGCTGCCATCCGCCTGCCGCTTCGCCTTCACCCGGAAGACGTCGCCCGCGATGAGCGGGCTCAGGCCCCGATAATCGAGCCGGATCGGTGCGCCTACGGTCAGCGTCGCCAGGATGTTGGCGATCAGCGTCGCCTGGATCGGTCCGTGCACAACCAGCCCGGCATATCCTTCCGTCCCGGTCGCGTAGGGGAAATCGTAGTGTATGCGATGGCCGTTGAAGGTCAGCGCCGAGTAGCGGAACAGCAGCAGCGGGCTGGCCTCGACCTCCCAGGTGAGGTCGGCAGGCTCGCCCTCGGCGGTCGGGCCGGGGGAGCCGGCAGCGGAAGCGCCCGGTCGCGCCGCTTCGCGATAGACGATGTCGTGCCGCTCGCGCAGCGCCACGCCGCGCTCGGTCGCATAGTCATGGTGGACGGCGACAAAGCAGAGTGGGCCGCTGCGGCCTTCCTTGTACGAGATCTCGCCGATCCGTGAATGCCGGGTGACGCAATCGCCTTCGCGCAGGGGTGCCAGCGTCTCGATCCGGCCGCCGGCCCACATCCGCCGCGGCAGCGGCACCGGCGGCAGGAACTCGCCCTTGGCGGCGTGACCGTCGGGGCCGCAGGCGCCGATATCCGAGATCGGCGGCGCCAGGCACCAGTGCAGCGCCAGCGGCGCCTCGCCCGCCCCGCGAGGGGCGAGGTGGCGGCCGAAGGTGGCGGCGAAGCTCTGCACCAGCCGCAGCGTGACGATGTCCTGCGCCTCCTCGGACCTGCCGGTCCAGCCGGCGAGTTTGGCGATATCGATGCTCATGACGGGCTTTCCTCGGTCTGGCGGGCGAATTCGGCGCGCAGCGCCGCGTCATGCTGGCCGAGCGCCGGCACGGGCCGCATCGCGACGCGCTGCCCATCGACGATCGCCGAGGGCGCCAGCACTTCGATCGGGCCGTTCGGCGTCGGGACGGGCAGGGCGGTTGCTGCCGGATGGTCGATCAGGCCCCCGACGGTGGAAACCGTGCCATAGGCGATCGCATGGCGGTCGAGCGCGGCGGCGATATCCGCAAAGCGCCGCCGGCCGAGCCGGGCCTGGACCTCCCCATCGAGGGTCGCGCGCTGCTTCACCCGCAGCACATTGGAGGCGAAGCGCGGATCGGCTGCCAGCTCCGGACTTTCGAGCACGTCGCGGGCGAAGACCTGCCATTCCCGTTCGCTCTGGATCGAGACCAGGACCTCGCCGTCGGCGAGCGCGAACGCGCCATAGGGCGCGATCGAGGGATGGGCGAGCCCGACCCGCGTCGGCTCGATGCCGCCATAGCGGCGCGTGAGATAAGGCACGTTCATCAGCTCGGCGAGCGTATCGAACAGCGAGAGCGCGATCGCCGAGCCCGCACCGGTGCGTGCCCGCTTCAAGAGCGCTTCGAGGATCGCGGCATAGGCCGCCTGTCCGGTCGCGATATCGGCGATCGAGACACCGATGCGCGACGGGCCGGAATCGGCCGTGCCGGTGATGGCGGACAGGCCCGATTCCGCCTGGATCAGCAGGTCATAGGCCTTGCGCCGCTCATGCGGCGTGCCGGGCGCATAGCCGGAGATGTCGCAGGTGACGAGGCGCGGATGGCGCTGCCGGAGCGTCGCGCTGCCGAGCCCGAGCCGCTCAGTGGCACCGGGCGCAAGGTTCTGGATGAAGACATCGGCCGACGCGATCATCGCCTCGACCAGCGCGAGATCCTCCGGCTGCCGCAGGTCGACCCGGCAGGATTCCTTGCCTCGGTTGATCCAGACGAAATAGGAGGACTGGCCCTTGGCGAAACCGTCATAGCCGCGCGCGAAATCGCCCTCCGGCCGCTCCAGCTTGATCACGCGCGCGCCGGCATCGGCGAGCTTGCAGCTCGCGACCGGCGCGGCCACGGCCTGCTCCAGCGCGACCACGACGATACCTTCCAGCGCATTCGACATCGGCATTCCCTCGGCAGTCGGGAGAGGAAGAGCGTCCCGGCGCGACCGAGTCAAATCGCAGCCGCCATGCGCCCGTGATGGGGGTGGAGCGCCGCGCCAATGTCGCGAAAGTCGCCTGAATCAAAATGTGATCAGCGGGCGCTATGCCTTTGGCCAGATGGACTAAATCAAGCCCGTCTATCCCGCCGCTGCCGGCTTCGGCCAGTTCGCGGTGATGCCGGGCTGCACCGGCCGCTCCAGATAGGTCGAGAGCACGACATAGCTGCGCGTCGCCTTGACGCCGGGCGTGTCGTAGAGCCGCCCGAGCAGCCCTTCGAGCGCATGCGTATCGGTGGTCCTGACCTTCAGCAGCATGCAGGTATCGCCGGCGACGGAGTGGATTTCCTCCACCTCCGGATGCTCCTTAATCGCCATCAGCGCGGGCGTCTTGCCCCAGCCGGTGGTGTCGACATGGACGAAGGCGAGGAGGGTCTTGCCGGTAGCCGCCGGCTCGATCAGCGCCGCGACTTGCCGGATCGCGCCGGATTGCTTTAGCCGCTTGATGCGCTCATGCGCGGCCGGCGGCGAGAGCCCGACCTTTTCGCCGATCCGCGCATAGCTCTCCGTCGCATCCTCGACCAGAACGCCTAACAGCTTTCGGTCCATCGCATCGAGCGAGCGCTCCGCCGCGCGTTCGCGCCGAACGCCATCTGTTTTTTGATCCATCGCCGTGAATCCAGTTGAACCTGAATGATGTTCGGCCATTCTTTCCCTATGCCGAACATCAATCAACCTTCTTCTGCCGCAGCCATGCCGGCCATTCGCATTCCGGCCGCGGCCTATGCGTTGTGCCTTTGCATCGGCGTCATTGGCTCGAATTCCCTCGTGCTCGGGCCGATTGCGCCGCAGGTCGCGGAAAGCTTCGGCCGTGGCACGCCGGCCGTGATGACGGCCTCCGGCGCCTTCGGCATCGGGACCGCGCTGGCGGCGATCCTGCTCGGCCGCCTGATCGACCGTTTCGGCGCGGGGACGACGCTGCGCGCGGCGCTCGCCCTCTTCACTTTGGCTCTGGCGGCGAGCGCTGCCGCGCCCGTCCTGCCGATGCTGATCGGTGCCCAGTTCGCCGCTGGCCTCGCGGCTGGCGTGGCATTGCCCTCGATCTACACGCTCGCCGCCGCCGTCGCGCCGGCCGGGCGCGAGAGCGACACGATCGGCATCGTGCTTTCGGGCTGGACGCTCAGCATGGTCGCCGGCGTTTCGCTCTCGGCGGTGCTGGCCGACAGCATCGGCTGGCGCTTCGTCTACAGCTTTGCCGCCGCCGCCAGCGCGCTCGCACTTCTGGTCGCGCAGGCGATGAAGCTGCAGGGCGCGCCAGTGACAACCGCGAGCTCATCGCCGCTGGCGGCGTTGCGTGTGCCCG